>JAPLNB010000141.1 GCA_026693085.1 Planctomycetota bacterium
GCCGCAGGCCACACAGCGGGGATTCTGACAACAGAAATGGCTCAGGTCGTCCATGACCAACTCCTTGTGCTTGGCCTGAGCCGTGGCGCATCAACATCTTAGGCACGCTTTCAGCTGGACAACTTCAAGGGGGCACGAGGCCAAACCTTTCCCAAATTTTCGGCGAACATTTCTATCAGCCAAACGTACTAATCAATAATGAACGTTCTGTTGACAAACCGAATAGCACCGCTGGCGAACCCTTTCGTCATTCGAGTTTCGAATTTGTTTCGATTTTCGAATTTTCAAGCTTCGAGTTTCCCCTAACCCCTTGCCAATCCTCAACCCTCCCCAAATCCACCAGGGGGTCCACAGGGGGTCGGCCGGGGGTCCGGCGGGGGGTTTCAGGGGGTCCGGCGGGGGGTTTCAGGGGGTGCCCAGGGGGTGCATTTGCTTCCCGATCTGGTATCCTGTTCCCTCAGTTTCACCCACACACTCTTCTCGAGACTCATACTGGAGCAAACATGAGAAACGCAAATCGGTCCATCATCGCATTCGCAGGCGCTCTGATCCTCATCGCCTCAACCGCCTTCGCACAGGACTGGCCCCAATGGCGAGGCCCCAACCGCGACGGCAAAGCCGCCGGCTTTACCGCACCCCAATCCTGGCCTAAAACCCTTGCCTCCAAGTGGAAAGTCACCGTCGGCCAAGGCGACTCCACCCCAGCCCTCGTCGCCGACAAGCTCTACGTCTTCACCCGACAGGACGCCGACGAAGTCACCCTCTGCCTCAACGCCGCCGACGGCAAGGAAATCTGGAAAGACAAATACCCCGCCCCTCCCTTCCAAGGCCCCGACGCCCGTGCCCACCTCGGCCCCCGCTCCTCACCCACCGTCGCCGACGGCAAAATCCTCACCCTCGGCGTCCTCGGCGTCCTCTCCTGCCTCGACGCCAACACCGGCAAACCCCTCTGGCGCAATGACAAATACACCGCCGTCCCCCGCTTCCACACCTCCATGTCCCCCATCATCGCCGACGGCCTCGCCATCGCACACCTCGGCGGCGAAAATAACGGCGCCCTCGTCGCCTTCGACCTGACCACCGGAACCGAAAAATGGAAATGGACCGCCGAAGGCCCACACTACGCCTCCCCAGCCCTTATGACCCTCGATGGCGCCAAGTCCATCGTCACCCTCACCGCCAAGAGCGCCGTCGCACTGGCACTGGCCGACGGCAAGCTTCTCTGGCAGGTCCCCTTCGCCCCGCAGGGCATGTCTTACAACGCCGCCACTCCCATCATCGACGGCCAAACCGTTATCATCACCGGCGCCGGCCGCGGCACCAAAGCCCTCAAAATCGAAAAGCAAGGCGACACCTTCTCCGCCAAAGAACTCTGGGCCAACCCCCAACTCGCCACCCAATTCAACTCCCCAATCCTCAAAGACGGATTCCTCTTCGGCCTCTCCAACACCAACAACCTCTACTGCATCGACGCCGCAACCGGAAAAACCGCCTGGACCAATCCCGATAAATCCGGCGCCCAAGGCTTCGGCGCCATTGTCGACGCCGGCTCCGTCCTCTTCGCCCTCCCCAACAACTCCGAACTCGTCGCATTCAAGCCCGACGCCAAGGCCTATGCCGAAGTCGCCAAAATCAAGGTCGCCGACTCCCAGACCTACACCCACCCCATCATCGCCGGAAACCGCATCTTCGTGAAAGACCAGCAGTCCCTCGCGATGCTGACAATCGAATAAACGCCTCGAAAAAAGACCCACCCGTTCACCCCTCAGGCTCTGCTGCATGTATCCTTATTTTGTTGCGCGCATTAAGGCATGTGGCAGAGCCCGCCCTGACCCTCCCCTGCCGCTGCTACAGCACTGGCTCGGTTGAGAAAAGCTCCGCTGTGATGAACCGCTCCGGCGACCCTCGTTCTAAGGCTTGGCGAAGGATTGGCTCCGGGTCAGCAGGGGCAAGCACGCCGGTTTGCCCGATGAAGGCCGAGTCGATCATAAAGTAATCGTCCGCGTTGACGAGATTGTCGTAGTTGAAATCGCCGTTGTAGTAGCCGCCTTTCTTGGTGATGTAACCGGAGTCGATGAGGAAATAGTCGTCCGCGTTGACGAGGCCATCGAGGTTGGCGTCGCCGTTCCAGGTGTAGCGGACGATCAGGTCGCGCGTGGTGAGGGATTGGCCAAAGAGCTTGGCACAGACGGGCGTGCCAGCGCCGTTGTCGTTGGGGACGACAGCCAGGCCGGTGAAGCCGTTCTGGCCAGCAGTGTAGGACGTGGTGAGGCGTCCGGATTTCACCAGGTTGGAGATGGTTGAGAGATTGCCGTCGCGGATGATGACGTTATTGCCGGCCAGGTCGAGCAACGCGCCGAAGGCAACGGATACGCCGGCGGCGCGGACGACTCTGGAACTGTTGGCCACGCTCAGGGCGACCGAGCCGGTATCGACGTTCAGGGATGCGCCCGCGAGCGGATTGCCGTTGGCCAGGTCGAGGGCGAGGGTATCGATGCCGGACAGGCCACTGAGCGTGACCGTCTTAACGAAACTGAGGGCAGCGGTATAGGTGGGCGATTGCGAGGTGGATGCGTTCTGCCAGAACTGGACCGTGTCGCCGGCCGAGTTGAGGCGGATGTAGAAGCTGTCGGCCCCGGCAGCGCCGGTGAGGTACGGCTGGTCGTCGTTGACAAGAGTGGCGGTGGCGGTGGCTTTGGCCAGGGTGGCGTTGGTGGGGCTGGAGAGGGTGACGGTAAAGGTCTCGTCGTTTTCGAAGGTGGTGTCGGCGACGACGGGGATGGAGATGACCTTGCTGGTTTGGCCGGCGGTGAAGGAGAGGGTTCCCTGGGTCGTGGCGTAATCGGAGGGCGCTTTGGCGGAGCCGTCGGAGGTCCCGTAGTTGACCGTGATGGTTTGGGGCCAGGCCTTGGACAGAGAGACGGTAAAGCCGGCGAAGAACGTGCCGGCGCTTCCTTCACTCGCGTTAGAGTCGGCGATAGTGAGGGCGGGGAGATTGTCGACGACGGCGAAATCCTTGCCGGTGTAGGTCCCGCCGACGACGACGGTGACGGTATAGAAGCCGGCAGCGGGGTTCGAAATGCTCGTGTCGCCTTGGAGGACAATGCGGACGGTGTGGGAGCCAGGGACGAGGTTGTTGATGGTGTAAGCGCCGCTGGCGTTAGTAGTGGCGGAGCGTTCGTTCGAGTCGCGTTGCGAATCGTTGTCGGCATCGACGTAGACGGTCCAGCCGGACAAAGCGGTTTCGCCGACATTCTTGATGCCGTTGCCGTTGAGGTCTTTGAAGACGGTGCCTTGGATGGTGGCGGGGTCGGCAACGTAGACGGTGGCGGTGCCCGTGCCGGCGCTGTACGCGGTGGTTCCGCCGTAGGAGGAGGCGCTGGAGAGATCGGCGTACCAGGGGTTCAGGGGGTCGATGGGGCCGGTGGTCTGGTCCCAGCCGCGGAAGGTGAAGGTGGCAGTGCCGGTGAAGCCAGTATTTGGAACGAATCCAAAACGGCTGGTGGGTTTGAGCAGCAGGGCAACCGCAGGGGCGATAGTGCTGGGGCTCCACCAACTCGTGCCACCGTTGTTGTACCACCAATCGCCGTCGCCAGTGGTGCCGATGACGGCAATGCCTTCGAGCGCGTTCAAGTCAGCATCGGTGATGGCGTCACCGACGATGGAGGCGACCGTGTCGCCGACCGGGAAGGTGGTGCTCGGCCGGACGGGGATGGTCACGAACGGACCGTTGGGGTTGAGGACGGGCGAGTCGTTGATGGGGGTGACGGTGATGGTGGCGTAGTGGTAGGCGGTGCTGAAGGCGGTGGAGCCGCCGATCAGAGCGGGCTGAGAGACATCGACGACGGAACCTGCGGACCCGGTGGATTGGTCCCAGGCGCGGAAGGAAAAGGCGGCGTCGCCGCTGAAATTCGGAGCGGGGACGAAGCGGAGCATGTCGGTGTCGCGGAGCAGCAGAGCGGCGCCGAGGGAGACGGAGGTGATGGGGGTGAAGGTGGAGCCGGAGTCGAGCGAGTATTGCCAGGCGCCCTCGGAGGCGGGGGAGACGAAGTAGACAGCGACTCCGGGGTGGGTGCCGGGGTCCGGGTCGGTGACAGATGATTTCCCGAGGATGGAGGCGATGGTCGAGGAGGCGGGACTGGTGGTGTCTTCGGGGATGGAGGGGAGGGTGAGTGCGAGGTTGGTTTTGAGGGTTGGGGCGGTATTGCTCGTGACGATGGTGAGGGTAGCGGTTTCGACGCCGGTGCTAAAGGCGGTGATGCCGCCGACAACCGAGATATTGAACCTGGTGCCGGCGGTACCGGCGGTGCGATCCCAGGCGCGGTAGTCAATGGACACGGTGCCGGTGAAGTCGGTCTTGGGAACGAACCGGAGCATGTCGGTGTCGCGAAGGAGCAAGGCGGAGGTGGAGCCGGCGTTGACGATGTTGGTCCAGGAAGCGCCGGCGTTGGTCGAGTATTGCCAGGAGCCGTCGTTGAGGCCGGTGGCATTGATGAGGCCAATGCCTTCTTGGGCAACGGGGTCGGGATCGGTGATGGACGAGCCGACGATGCCGGAGATGACATCGCCGGGGGGGTTGCCGGTGTTGCGGAGGACGGGTTTGAGGGTGGGACTGGCGGTGGTGTCGAGGGTTGGGGCGGTGTTGAGCGCCTCGACGAAATCGCGGTAGCCGTTGGACCTGCCGGAGATGAAATCGATTTCGACGTTGGCGGAATTGACGGCAATGGGGACGGTGGAGGTGCCGACGAACGAGCCGCCCGACGCGGTGACGACGTATTGGCCGTTGGGGATGGGCAGCGACCAGCCGCCGCCGGAGTTGGTGGTGGTGGAGAGGGAGCCGGTCGAGATCATGACATTGGGCAGACCTTCGTTCAGGTCATAGCGGCGGTTGGCGTTGGTGTCACTGAAGACGACGCCGGTGAGGAACTGGTTGGCGGGATCGACGCGGGTGGCGTGGATGGCCCAGTAGTGCATGTAATAGGCGGAGGGATTGACGGCGTAACCGACGCCGATCTCGCGGTTGTCGGCATTGAAGCCGTCGATGCCGAGGAGGTGAATGCGATGGCCGGGGGGGTCGATGCCTTCGTCGACGATCAGGAGGGCCAGGGCGGCGGGAGTGTCGAGGTTGCCGGCGGCTAGGGACTCGATATAGTTGGCGTCGTTCGTCCAATCGTCGGGCAGGTTATAGCCCTGGTCGCGGGCCATCTTGTTGGGCCAGTCGCCGGTGACCTGGCTTTGGTGGCCGAAGTAGTCGTAGGTGGCCATTTCCTTTGCATGAAACTGGGCGGAAGCGACGAGCCTGTTGTTGACAGCGAGGGGCGGCCGGGGAGTGACGTAGGAAAGGTCAACGGAAAGACCTCGCTCGACCTGATAGGCGACCGGGTCGTGGCGGGCGCGGTTAATCAGGTAGACCATCAATTGTTCATCGGGCAGGACGGTGACGGCCAGGAGAGTGCGGGACTCGAGAAGCTCGATTTGGGACTTGCGCAACGACACAAGGTTGCGTCGGCGACATTTGACAATACGAAAACGGTTGTGCACGATAACTCCCTGCGTCCTGATTCACCAAAGCCTTACGCTGCGAATGCAAGTGCCCTTAGCCATGCCGGGGCACACGAGGACCCGGCAGCGTTATGTACATTACCACGGGGTGCGGGCAGTGAAAAGGGAATAGTGGATGGATGCAGGAATGCCGACTGGGTGGCGGATAGGGTTTATGACGGTTATCAGGGCTTTGTCGCGGCAAGGACTGAGTGCATGCCTTCGTCGTGGCGGAGGACCTTTGGAAGGGTAAAGCCGACATAGCACAGGTCGTCATGAAGCTCGTCGAAGGTGTACGTGCCACCGCTGTCGGTGCCGACGAGCATGTTGACCGCGAACAGGGCGCCGGCGATGGGGGTGGTGCGGGAACTGTCCATGAGGATGTCGCGGATGAGGATTTGGCCGTGGCTGGCAAGAGCTTCAAAGACACGGGCGAACAATTGGCGATTCTGTTCGCGAGAATTCTGGTGGACGATGGCGCTGACAAAGGCAAGATCGGCGCCGGCCGGGAGGCGGTCGGTGTAAAAATCACCGCCCGTGAGCGTGACACGGCCAGTGAGGTTGGCTTTGGCGATGCGATCGCGCGCTTGGGGCATCACCTGGGGCAAATCGAAGAGGGTTGCGCGGGCGGAAGGGTTGCCCAGGAGGAAAGCGATGGTCCACGTCCCCGATCCGCCACCGACGTCGAGCAGATGGCGAAACTGCAGTGGCTGGAGGTCGGCGACGAGTGTGGCGGCGACGGGGCCGGAGACGTTGTCCATGGCTTCAATGAAGGAAGCGTAGTCGGCATCGGCGCCACGGATGCTGGGCTGGCGTGCGACGACGCGGCCGGTCTTGACAACCGCCCCGAGCTGACCCCAACGGCGGAGGCAGTTGGCCTGGTGCTGCGCCATGGCCAGTTGATTGCCGGGCTTTTCGCTGCTGAGCATGTCCGCGACGGTTGCTGGAACCCAGTAGCGGTCCGCGTGCTTTCCCAGCAGTTCGAGAGCGGCAAGGGCATCGAGCAGGATGGTTATGGCGCGCAGATCGGCGCGGAGTTTGTTGGCGGCGGCGGCCGCGGTGAAAGGTTCGCCGGCGAGCGATGTGAACAGATCCAGATCGGCAGCGGCACCCAGGACGCACGCGCCCTGGAAGCTGCGGGAGATCTGGCTGATCTGGTCGACGGTCCATGGTGTGTCAGGCATGAGCGGGCTCCTTTGGCAGTTGTCTATTGCGTGTACCACAAGAAATTTGGCGCGTCCATGGTTGCAGAAGTGCGGCGAATCGCTGCTATTCCTTGATGACGTAGATTGCCGTGCCGAGGACGGCCTTGGTCGGCTTGAGGCGGAAGGGAAACACGTAGTACTTCTCGTAGTAGAAGGCCCCCACGCCATAGAGGCCCATATCCCTGGGCACCCTGAGGAGCAGCCCGTTGGCGCCTTTGGCCGCGGCTTTGGCTTTCAACTCGTCGCCGATGCGATCGGCGGCGGATTTGTCTTCGCGAATGAGATCGCCGGGGACTTCGACGAGGCCCAGATCCTCGTATTTGTCGGGTTCCCTCTGGTACATCCCGACTCTCAAGGCATCTCTGGGCGGGCGAGGGGCGCTCGGTTGAACGACCGTCGGGCCGCAGCCGCCGGCAATCCAGAGGACCAACGCAAACCAAATCGAACGATGCAGAGAAACAAACATCGGGGTTTCCTTTCGTTCTGACGGCACCATGCGTTGATTGTAGGCGAAAATGCCAGGGGGCCGATACGGAAACACGCGATGTTCGCTGCGCCGTGCATTTTGTGACATCGGCGGTTCTGATACACTTCCCCCAGGTCGGAAATACAACTCACCCAGCACCAGGAGGCCTATCATGCGCTCAGCCGGTATCGCAGTGGGAACCTTGATGGCGACGGCAGCTTTCGCACTTGCAGCGATCGTTACGCCACAGGAGATCGCTCGCAAGGACACCTGGGTGAACGGCAGTTTCGCAAAGCCGGGCGAAGCGAAGTCGCCCGTTGGCTTGCAGGTTTTGGCGAACAATGATCCGGTGATTCGCAACGCGCGTGGGGCGCGGCCGATGACACTGGCGGGCAAGCAGTACACGCGCGGGCTGTATTGCCACGCTCCGAGCAAGGTCGTGGTGCATCTGCCGTCGGGGGGGAAGACGTTCTCGGCGCTCGTCGGCGTGGACAGCAACGAGCAGACGTCGGGCGGGAGGGGGAGCGTTCTGTTCTCGGTGAAACTGGGGGATGCGCAGGCGTTCAAATCGCAGGTCCTGCGCGAGGGGATGGCCGCCCTCCCGGTGGCGGTCGATCTGAACGGCGCGACATCGTTCACGTTGGAGATTTCCGACGCGGGCGATGGCATCGCCTGCGACCAGAGCGACTGGGCGGATGCGAAAGTGACCCTCATTGATGGGGCCGACGTTTTCCTGGGCGAGATGTCCTTTATCGAACCGCCGCGGGCGCTGCCGTTTTCGTTCACTTATGGCGCCAAACCCTCCGCCGAGTTCCTGCCCAATTGGCCACGTACAGAGCAGGTCGCCACGACGGACGCCGGGCGCACTTCGCGGACGATCACCTGGACCGACCCGGCGACGGGGCTGCAGGTGCGGTGCGCAATCGTCGAGTATCGCGAGTTCCCGACGGTCGAGTGGACCCTGCACTTCCGCAACACGTCGCAGAAGGACACGCCGATCTTGTCGGATATTCAGGCGATTGATCTCACGCTGTCGCGCCAGGACAGGGCGGAGTTCATGTTGCACCACAATGCCGGGAGCCAGGCCACGCCCGACGACTACCGGCCGTTGCAGACGGCGATGCCGCCGGGCAAGTCGCTGCGGATGGCCTCCGCCGGAGGGCGCGGAAGCGACGGGGTTTGGCCGTACTTCAATCTCGAATGGGGTGGGCAAGGCGCGATCGTGGTCATCGGCTGGCCCGGGCAATGGGCGGGGACGTTTCAGCGTGACCGCATGACGGGGCTGCGTATTCGAGCGGGGCAGGAGGCAGCCAGATTCAAGCTGCTTCCGGGCGAGCAAGTGCGCGGGCCGCTGGTGGTCGTCCAGTTCTACGACGGCGACTGGATCCGCGGTCAGAACGTCTGGCGGCGGTGGATGATCGCGCACAATGTTCCGCGCCTCGACGGCAAGCTGCCGCCGCCCCTCTTGGGGGCATCGAGCGCGGGCCAGTTTTCGGAGATGCAGAACGCGAACGAGGCGAACCAGAAGCAGTTCATTGACGCGTACGTGGGCAACGGCGTGCAGCTTGGTTTCTGGTGGATGGATGCGGGGTGGTACCCCTTCCGCGACGGGTGGTGGAATGTGGGCACCTGGGAGCCGGACCCCAAGCGATTCCCGAACGGGCTGCGCGCCGTGAGCGATCATGCGCACGCGAAGAAGGTGCAGACGCTGCTTTGGTTTGAGCCGGAGCGCGTAACGCCGGGGACCTGGTTGTATCAGAAGCATCCGGAGTGGCTGCTCGGGGCGGATGGCGGGAACAAGCTCCTGTACCTGGGCAATGCCGAGGCGGCACAGTGGCTGGTGGATCACGTGGACAATTTGATGAAGGAGCAAGGGATCAACATTTACCGGCAGGACTTCAACTTTGCCCCGCTGGACTACTGGCGGAAAAATGACGCGCCTGATCGCCAGGGCATTACGGAGATCAGGCACGTGGCGGGGTATTTGGCGTTCTGGGATGAGCTGCGCCGACGGCATCCGGGGCTTTTGATGGACACCTGCGCTTCGGGCGGACGGCGGAATGATCTGGAGACGCTCCGGAGGTCGGTGCCGCTGCACAAGAGCGACATGGAATACTCGGACCTCACGTCCAAGCAGACGCAGTTCTATGGGTTGGCGATGTGGGAGCCGTTCTTTGGCGCGCCCGTGTTTCCAGCCGAGCGGGTCGACGTGTATGGGTTTCGCTGCGGCATGGCGCTGACGACCGTGATGGGCTACGACATCCGGCGAAATGACATCGATTACGCGTTGCTTCGAAAACTGGTGGCGCAGTGGCGCGACGTCGCGGATCTTTATTGGGCGGACTTTTATCCGCTGACGAGTTGGAGTATTGAGCCTGATTTGTGGATGGCATGGCAGCTCGACCGACCGGAGGAGGGGAAGGGCATGGTTCAGGCGTTCCGCCGGCCGAGTAGCGCTTACGAATCGGCGAGGCTGAAGCTTCGCGGGCTCGATCGCGGGGCCGAGTATCGGGTGCGGAGCATCGACGGCGGGCCGGAAATGCGGGTCGCGGGCACCGAGCTTCTGGAGAAAGGCCTGCTCCTCAGCATACCGG
The DNA here is from genome assembly GCA_026693085.1 of Planctomycetota bacterium. Classification (GTDB taxonomy): domain Bacteria; phylum Planctomycetota; class Phycisphaerae; order Tepidisphaerales; family Tepidisphaeraceae; genus JAPLNB01. Next base: position 9,807 of record JAPLNB010000141.1, read on the forward strand.
AGCGGCCGGGCGCGGTGGTCTTCCTGTACGATCGCCTGAAGTAGCCGAATCAGGGGAGTTCGATGACCGGGGCACTGCTGACGCGCGGGCGGATGGGTAGTTGGTCAATGCTGGCGAAATCGGGATCGCCGAGCGGGGGAGGGGGAAATGGTGGATGTTGCGTTTCTCAGGTCCAGGCGAACGTGGCCGGCTACAGGATGGGCATCGTCGAGAATAGCTCCGCAAGCACCGTGATCGGCGGGTCCTTCCTCTGCTGCGTCTGCACCGGCGTCGGAAGCTCGGCTGCCCGACCCAACGCGCCCTCAACTTCCGTTCCCGCGGATAATAAACCCGCCTGCCCAATGAACGCCGAGTCGATCAGGAAGTAATCGTCCGCATTCATCACGCCGTCATAGTTGAAATCGCCGTTCGTCCAGCCGCCCTTCTGCGTGATGTACCCCGAGTCGGCCAGGAAGTAGTCATCGGCATTCACAACCCCATCCACGTTCGCGTCACCGTTCCAGGTGTACTTCACGAGGATGCTGTTCACGCCCACGGTTTGGCCGCCGAAGCCACTCAGCAGCGTATGGCCACTCCCGTCATCGTTGTTGAACACCCCCAACGACGTGAAGCCTCCGGCGTCTTTCTTCGCGGCCGAGCTGGTAAGCCCCGGCCCATCCCAGCGGTTGACGCTCCCTCTCATCGCGCTGGCCACGAGGTTTGAAACCGTTTTCGTCTGCGCCATTCCATGATCACTGCCCGCGTCTATGGTCAGGATGAGGCTTCCGCTGTCCAGGTCAAACCGGGCGCCAGCATCCATCGCCAGGCCGCCGATTCGCAACAGCGCGCCCGGCGACGCCCGGAGCTGCGCGCTATCACGCAGGCTCAGCGACGAAAGCTCCACCCCGGAGGCCAACTGCACAGATGCGGAGCCGTCGATGAACAGGGCAAATCCCAAGGAATCGGGGGCGATCAGTGTAAAGATCCCGCGGCCGATCAACAGTCCGGCGGCGGGCATGGGATTGCCGTGCAACGAGTCGATGGTGATCGTATCGTTGCCCCCATTCGACTGGAACTCCAGGAACCCCGTCGTGGTGGGATCGAATGTGGAGACAGGAGAGGAGCCGCCGTTTCGGAAGACCTCGATGTGAGTGCCGTCAGTGCTGCTGCGGACGAGCCAGGCGTCGTTGGCGTTTCCCGGATCATCGACCAGGGGGTCGGATGTGAAGACCCATTGGCTGGAGATCTGGCCGCTGAGCGCGTGGCCTGCAACATCGGTCAGGCCGGCAAGATTCACCGTCAGACGATAGGCCCCCGGCAGATCGGTTAGCGATGACAGATCGGCCAACGTGAAGTTGGCGAGGTCGAAGCTGGTGAGGGTCTGTGCGGAGGTGAGCAGGTTCTCCCTGCCGTTGCGCGTGAGGGTGAGATGCGAGAGGTCCATGCCGGCAACGGGAGTGCCGAAAGCGATGGAAGAGGAGGGGATGGGCGTGGTTCGCGGGTCGGGTGAGATCTGGGCGATCTGGGGGGTTGCCACCGGCGTCTGAGGCAGAAACGCGAGCACCACGTACTCATCGAACTGTAAGCTTGAGATTATATCCCGATAGGCGCCGACCAGGATCCGTCCGTCGGGCGCAATCTCCACGCCGTAGGCGAACGTTCCGTGAATCTTCCTGTTGAACTGATTCGGGACGGTGTAGACGACCATGCCGCCGCTGCCGAACGTGCTGTCCAGGGAGCCATCGGTATTCAGCCGGGCCAGCGCAACCGCGGCGGGCTGGCCGGTGGGCGCCGTCCATCCACAGACCACCATACGGCCAATGGCATCGATGGCAACATCGTACAAGCCGCCGGCCCCGCCGAAATCGAGTTTCTTTGTACCCTGTGTGCCGAAAGACGGGTCCAGCGCGCCCTCGGGCGTGAACATCGCCATGACGCCCGAACCGGTGAAGCCAAACGGCATGTACGGCGAGGCGCCGCTGGAGCCGACGGCGACAATTCGACCATCCGACAGGAATGTGAAACGGCGGATCTCGTCAACGGGAACCCCAAAGTCGGCCAGGGCAACACCGTTGACGCCAAAGGTTGGGTCGATGCTGGCGTCGGGGTTCAGCCGGAGCATCGCGAACGAGCCGCCAGAACTCCCGCCCACCAGGATCTTCCCGCCGGGAAGCACCGCCATGGAACTGATGGACCAAGAGGTTGTGCCCATATCGAGCACGACGATGCCGCCGACGCCGAAGGAACTGTCGAGCGATCCGTCGGTGTTGTAGCGGGAGAGGATGATGGCATAGTTGCCCTGCCCAGCCACCGGGCCCACACTGCCATGGCCGGCGGCCAGGATCTTGCCACCGCTCAGAGTGGCGACGGCCATGGCCTGTTCCCCGGTCACGCCGGGGATGTCCGTTGTGACGATGCCGGTGGTGTTGAAGCTGGTATCGAGCACGCCGCGATCGTTGTAGCGAGTAAGTGCAAACCGTAGATCGCTCACGCCATTCTGATAGGCCCATCCCGCGGCCACGATCTTGCTGCCCTGCAAGGCAATCGACTCGATCTGCGCCCGGCTATTCATGTTCTCCGGGAAGATCGACGTCTCCTGGCAACCATACCACCACCCGAACGTACTGCTGTCGGCCGATCCCGCATCCGTGAAACGGGTCAGGCCAAAGCCAAAGTCCCATGAGGTGGTGTTCTGCTGGCCGGCCAGGAGGAGTTTCCCGTCCGGCTGGAGCAGGACGTCGCGGACTTTCACAGATGATCCCCTCGACGAATTCGTCTTATAGCCGCCGTCGCCGTAAAAGGGGTCAGGCATGCCGGCCGCGGGCCTGGGCATCACCTTGAGCGTCAAGCTCGATCTGAACGGGGTCGTTCCATCCTCATCGGTCGCGCTGGTGCGGATCGAATAATCCCCGAAAGCCGTATAGGTGTGCATCGCCACAGAAGGGTTCCCCGGGATCGTTTCCACCATTCCGTCGCCCCAGTCGATCTGCCATGAGGTGATGGTATCCTGCCCCGGATCGTACGGGGTGAGCTTCAGCGGAAGCGGAAAATCAATGTACGCGATGGCGAAATTGCCCGTCGCCCACGGAAACTTGACGTCAGTACGGGGAGGGCTGTTGTTCACCTGGATCGTGAAGGTTTTCTGATCGCTCATCGGCGGCGAGCCGTTGTCGGTCGCGATGACCGTGAACTGATGCGTCGCCGGGCCATCGGGTCCGGTAAAGGTGAATTGGCCGGTCTTGGCATCGATTGTCGCGCCGGCCGGCGAGTTCGCAGAAAGGCTGTAGGTGATCGTCTGCGCCGGCTGGTCCGTGTCGGTGGCGCGTACGGTCAATTTGAACGCAATGCCTTCAGTGGCGGTCTGGTCTGCGATCGCATTCAGCACCGGCGGGCTGTTGGTTTTCCGCACGGTGATCGTGATGTATTTCCTGTCTATCCAAACGGGGGTCGCGGCGTCCTGGGCCTCAACCAGGATGTAATGAGCCCCACCGCCCTGTGACTCGCTCGGCGTCCAGGAGAACACGCCGGTCTGGGGGTCGATGGCCGCGCCCGCCGTCGCGTTGTTGAGGGAGTAGGTGATGGCTGTGCCGTTGCGCCCGGCAGCCCGCACCGTGAACGTGAACGGCACCAGCTCGTCGATGGTCTGGTTTGGAATGTCGGCCAGCACGGTCCGGTCCACCACCGTGGCGCTGGCCGACACGACGTTGCTGAGGTTGCCCTGAGTGTCGGCGGCCTGAGCATAGTACATAACAGACTCCGCCGCGGCCTCGCCGGTAGCGGAAACGGACCACCCATCCGTGCCGTCGGCATCGGTGCCAACAAGCAGGTCGCCGTCGGTCTGGAGTCCGGCCTGGCCGTTGGTTTCCTTGTAGAACCGGACCACGGCGACGGTGCCCTGAGCAGACAGAACGCCGGCCGCGGTGAGCTTGGGCGGGTAGCCGCGGGGTATAGGGCTAAAGTCGCTGGCCACGGCGGCGATGACGGGGGGCAGGCCTAGGACGGCCACCGTGACGAAAGCTGAGTTCCCGAAATCGCCGGCGCCGTTCCTGACAATGTACTCGAAGGAGTCATCGCCGAAAAATCCAGTCTCCGGCGTGTACCTGATGGTGCCATCGGGGGCAGCGATGGCTTCACCGTGGTTTGGGGGGGTCACCACATACACCGACGACGGATCGAGGGCGCCATCGTGAGCGACGTCATTGGTCAGCACCGTGATGACGACCGGGGTATCCCGCCGGGTCTGCGCCGTGTCATCATTGCACTCCGGTAGAGCGGCGGTGTTCTCCAGCAGGTCGCCGAACTCCTTGAGCTCAGTCTGGGACACCCCTACGTCATCAGGATCGAATGCCGGGAAAGGCGCGCCGGTGACCGTATGCACGCCAGGCAATCGCATCTCCGAATCCTGGAAGCCGAACTTCAGATTCGCCCAGTCATTGTAGTCGTGAAACTGCTCGGTCTTGACGGTGCCGGTTCGCCAGTAGTTCAGATCGTAGACCGTCTTGCCGATGACGCCGTTCCCGTCAAAATCGGCCGGCCCGCCCATGGGGACGAGCCGAAGCATCTTATCGTTGGCGGCATTCAAACGAACTCCGACCGGCACATGCACCGACTTGCTGCCGCCGATCCCCAGATACTCATTCAGATCGCCCTCGTCCACGGGGTGCAGGCCGCCGTACGAGTAGTCCAGCCGCCAGGCATTCTGATACTTGGTGAACGCCCAGGAGTGATCGTTGCCCCACTTGGAAGACTGCGGGCGAAACTCCCAGTGGTAGTTCATCAGGCTGTAGTAGTCCGGCTTGAAGTTGGTGCTGTTGTCCCCGCCGTGCCCAAGGCCTAGCGTGTGCCCCAACTCGTGCATGAAGGCGGCCGACTGATCCTCATTGGTGATCGGCACGTCCCAGGCGCCGAAGGTGACCGCGAAGTCATCGCTCCCGAGCGTGGGCTTGTCCCAAGGTGCGTACCCGTGGTCGCGTTCGGCAAAGCCTGAATGCGTCCTATCACCGTCGGGGTCAAACCAGTCGGCGAAAACGCAGTACCGGTATGCCTTGGCCTTAGCATCCCGCTTGGCTTTGTTAGAAGCTCCTTGCTCTTCGGGCTTGCCGAAATGCACTGCCTTGAATGCATCGTATCCGTCCGGCCAGCCGGTCCAGGTCAGCGTTGGCCACGATTGGCGGAGCAGCCCGGACTCGTCGACGTCCACGTGCAGCTTGATCCCTTTCACGCCGTCCGGATTGGGCACGCGCGCGTTGTAAAATACCTTGACCACCGCATCGAGGGCCGTCGCTGTCTGCGGGAGGCCGTCGCAGTTCCAGGCGGGATCCGCGAACATCGGCAGCGGCTCCATGTCCAGCATTGAATCCACTTCCACGTAGAGGTCCTTGTGAAATGGATCGGCGCCGGCCAGCGGATATCGTCCGCCTCCTTCGATGGGGATGCCCTGCACTTCCCAGGAGTCCATCAGCCCGTCCAGGTCCGCGTCGTGAGACAACTCCGACGTGTTCCCCTCCGCGTCGGTCGCGGCGGCCGTGGCGAACTGATTGGCCCAGTTCTGCGGATTGGCTGACAGAGTCTTGTCGAACTGTGCAAACCCCGTCCTGCCGACCGTGACGCGTATGCTTCCCAGCCATTGCGTTCCGTCCCCGAGGTACTGGTATCCCGTTGGGCTGGCATAGAAATCCAGATCGTAATTGCCGTCGACCTTGCCGCGGTAGTAGCCGGAAACGTGCGTGCCGGCAGAACCGGGCTGAAACTGAGTGATCACCGGGTAATTCAGCAGCTTGTTGGGCTTGGTGGAAGTGTCGTCTTTGGGATCGTGGTTCGCGGTCTCCCCGTCGCCGCTCAGATCGATGGCATACCCCTTGTTGGCAAAGATCGAGTTATATCGAACGGTGTTCCTCGTTCCGGACTTGATGCCGACGCCCGGTCCGCCGTTGCACGCGATGACATTGCGGGCCGCAGCCGTGCCAATCACGTTCTGCGACGCCTCGCTGACGATGGCGATGCCGTCCCGGCCGTTGCCGATGGGCTTTTCCCCATTGGCAGCGACGCCGATATAGTTGCCCACGATCGTGTTACGCAGCGACTTGGCGCCAGAGATGACGATGCCGGCCTCGGAGTTGCCGGAAATCACATTGCTCTGCCCGATCGTGTTGTCCGCCGAGTCACTGATCAGCACCCCCGATCCGGCATTGGCCAGCGCTGTGCTGCCCGAAGGATCGAGCCCAATGTTGTTGCTCGTCAGGACGTTGCGCGACGCGCCTGCCATCAGCACGACGCCGTGGAGCCAACTATTGGACACCACGTTGTTGCGGATCTCGGTATTCGTGGCCCCTTCGAGATTGACGCCATAGCCCTGAAGTGACGTGATCGCCGCACCTCCCGCCCCGAGTCCGATCCAGTTGTTCCAGATCTGATTGGCCGAGGTCGCGGGTATCAGCGGGTTCGTGTTCTTCAGGTAGACCCCCGCATAGCCGTTGCCGGTGATCACGTTGCCGTCAGCTCTGGTCGAGCCACCTATGTAGTTGCCGCCGGCATCCATAATTGTGATGCCACCGTTGTCGTTGCCGATGGACGCTGTCCCGGCGGCATTCAGGCCGACATAGTTGCCGGTGATCCGGTTGCCCGTACTGCCAGTCGTTCCGCCGACGATGGCGACGCCCGCCTGTCCGTTGCCGGAAATGATGTTGCGCGCCCCAGGCGTCGTTCCGCCGATCGTATTATTGCTCGCCCCATCGCTCGCGCCGTCCACGGGAACGATGATGATCCCGCTGAGCACATTGCCCAGCTTGTTCCCCCCGCTGGTGTCTGTGCCGACGAAGTTCCCCTGGATCAGGTTGTTCTTAACACCCTCCCCCGACAGCATGATCCCCTGTTCCGTGTTCCCCGAGACCACATTCCGCGCCGCCGGGTCCGTCCCGCCGATCACGTTGTCCCGGACCTGCTGGCCGGGCTTCGCGTAGATGAAGATGCCCTGATTGGCGTTGCCCAGCGGCTGGGTGCCGGTGATATCGGTGCCGATGAGGTTGCCCTGGACGAGGTTGTTGTGATTGGCATCGCCGACCAACGCGACGCCCTGGTAGCTGTTGCCGGAGATGACGTTGCCGGCACCGAAGCTCAAGCCCCCGATGGTGTTGCCGGCAGAGCCATCGATGACGACCCCGCCGGGGCTGCCGGACCCGCTGGGGGGTCCGGCCTCGGGGGTGGTGCTGAGATCGCCGCGGGTGCCATTGGGGATCGCTACGGTGCCGGTGTAATCGGTGCCGATGAGATTGCCCTGAACGAGGTTGCTATAAGCACCAGGCCCGTTGATGCCCACCCCGCGCCAGCCGTTGCCGGAAATGACGTTGCCTGCGCCGGGCACCGTGCCGCCAATGACGTTGTCATGCGCATTTGCGCCGGCCATCGCCGTGATGCGCACCCCTCGCCACGTGTTCCCCATTGCCTTGTCGCCCGTGCTGTCCACGCCAATGTAGTTGCCCTGCACGACGTTGCGGGCCGTCTCGACCGTCTCGCCTGTATTGGATCCGATGATCACGCCACTGAAGACGTTGCCCGAGATGACATTGCGCTGTCCCGGGTCGGTTCCGCCGATGCGATTGTCGTTAGACCCGTTGATCCAGATGCCGCTGCTGCGGTTCGGGTGCGCTTGGGTGCCCGAGAGGTCGGTGCCGATGTAGTTGCCCTCGATGACGTTTTGGCCGTCGCCCTCGATGCGAATACCCGTAAATGGGAACCCGCCAATGACCAGGCCGGTGATGGTGCTGCCGGTGACGTTGGAAAGGAACAGCCCACAGCCATGCACGGTGAAGTAGCCGGCATCGCCCGCGAGTTCCACCAAAAGCTTCGCCGCGCTCGTCGCCGTCGCGCGCTTCGCATTGAGCTGCGTATACCCGTCGATCGTCACCGGCGCGATGATCGTCGGCAGTTCCGACATCACCCAAATCCGCGTCGCCCCCGTCGGCAACGCAAACTCGATGCGGTCTAGTGTCGTCGTGAGATTCGCGTTCTGAATCGCCGCCCGCAGCGTCGCCTGCTCCCCCGGCGTGATATTGTCCACATCGACAATCCCGTCGCTCAGGTCATAATCCCCCGCATCGGCGATGGTGTTCACCACCATCGTCGCCAGCAGCACCCGCGCCTCAAGCAACTCGATGACGCGCTGGTGAGCCTGCCGAAGCGGATCACTGGCTCCGCTCAGGACACGTGCCAGACTGCTGCGACGATGTACGCGACGATTAGCGCGGGAAATCACAGACATCCTCCTTCGGGTGTTGGCGACCCACAGCACTACCGCCGACAGGGCAACTCCACCCCGGTTGCCAAATCCCGAGTGCGCTGTAGTCGCAGAGCCATCCTTCCGCTACATCAAAGCCCTCTAGCGTAGGAACAACCCAAGCCCACGCCATCCCCCCGGCTCTTTGGAGGAATCCGTAAGCTCAGTCTCGCTACCCACACAATACACCACGTTGCTCCGTAGCACAAAAAAAACGCCCGACCCAAGGACTGCCACCGGGCTCGAAGTCCACTCGCAGCCCATCAAATAGGCCCCACAATGCCGCAGTGGCACTTGCTGCCGTAAACCCCCTTCACACAATGAGTCATGGCGATCTGGCGCAACTGCTCACCAAGCTATGCGAGCGGGTACTCGGACGCGAATTCCTTGTACCACCCGATGAACTTGCGCAATCCCTCCCGAATCGAGGTCTTGGGATTGAAGCCGAGCTCACTTCTGGAACGGGCCAGGTCGGCATACGTGCGTTCGACATCGCCGGGTTGGCAGGGACGCTGCTCGATGATCGCTTTCTTCCCCAAAGCGGTTTCAATCTCCGCGATCAGGCTCTTCAGCGTAATAGGATCCGATCCGCCAAGGTTATAGATCCGGTACCGGTCGCAGCGGTCCAGCGCCGCCAGAATGCCCGCCACGATGTCGTCCACATACGTGTAATCCCGGCTCGTGGACCCATCGCCGAACATCTCAATCGGCTTGCCCTGATCGATCAGCCGGGTGAATTTCTGGATCGCCAAGTCAGGCCGCTGACGCGGGCCAAACACCGTAAAAAACCGCAGACAGAACACCGGCAGCCGATAGAGATGCCAGTACGTATGGCAGAGCAGTTCGCCACCCCGCTTGGTCGCCGCGTACGGGCTGATCGGCTGATCGACAGGGTCTTCTTCGCTGAAGGGAACCTTGGGCTGATTGCCGTAAACGCTCGACGAAGACGCAAAAACAAACTTGCCCACCTGGTTCTCCACCGCAGCCTGAAGCAGATGGGCCGTCCCCTCGATATTGACCTTGGCATAATACGCCGGCCGTTGGATCGACGGACGCACGCCCGCCATGCCCGCCAGGTGCACGATGGCGCTGGGCTTGGTCTTGGCGATCAGCCTGCTGATTGCCGGGCCATCCGTGATGTCCATCTCGACGACTTCGATGCTCGGGTCCGCAGCCATACAGCGGAGGTTCGCTTCCTTCCACGAGCGGTCGTAGTAGTCACAATAATTGTCGATGCCAATGATGCGCCCGCCCGCCCTAGCCAAAGCCTGCGCCGCATGGGACCCGATGAAGCCGGCAGCGCCGGTAACGATGATGCTTCGCTGCGCCATAGCGGTCGGTCCTCGTCAAGCCGCGGTAGTGTAACTGCCGACCCGTGAAGCACAACCACGCGATCATCATGCGCCGGCTCCTGACCTGCCTTTCCCTACCCCCGCTATGCAACCTCCCCCGGTGGCTCTAGTATATTGCTCGGACCGCAATACCGTGCATTGAAACGAGCAACAACGACATGACGACCAGGACACTTTTTGCCGCGTTTCTCGCGCCCGTGCTGCTCACACCGGCTTGCCGACTTTTCGCCGCCGATGAGCCGGCCAGGAAGAGCCATGCCAGCAGGCGAAGCGAGGTGAACGAATCCTGTCCCGCTTCGTTTTCCATTATTCGGGGTATTTCCCGCGATATAATGCTTGATGGAGACACGCGGATGAGCGGGCCGGAAACGATGCCGTTCCAGCGGCCGTGCCGTCGGGGTATAATAGGAATTGGAGACAAGACCAATGGTTTACGCCACCCTGCGAATGAATGGCAAGGAGTTCGTCCTAGTGCCCAAAGGTGAGTTTGCCCGGTTGACGTCGCAGGATATCCGCGATGCCCGGAAGGCGAAGCAGGCCCTGGGTCGCTTCCGCGCCGGCAAGCTGCGCACCATTTCCCATGCTGCCCTGAAGAAGGAACTGGGATTGCAGGCATGACCTACCGTATCGAGTACGCTCCCGCCGCGGCGCGTGCTCTGCGAAATCTTGAGCAGAGCACCCAGCGGCGCATCATGGCGAAGCTCGAGACGCTGCAGGATAATCCGCGTCCCCAGTCGGCTGTCAAGTTGGCCGGACACGAAGCATACCGGATTCGAATAGCCGATTATCGTGTGATCTACGTCATTGCGGATGAACGGCTGGTGGTGCTCGTTGTGGACATTGGACACCGCCGCGAAATTTACCGTCACTGGTAACAGGATGCTTCCCGGAGCCCCCCGGATGAGTTGTGCCGGGAGGAAAGAAAGGGGACAGGCCCCTTTTTTAAGGCCGCATTTCTCGCCGCCATGCTGCTCACACCGGCTTGCCGCCTTCTCGCCGCCGATGAGCCGGCCAACAAGAGCCATCCCAGCGCCCGAAGCGAGGTGAACGAATCCGGTCCCGTTTCGTTTTTCCTCCGGTCCCGTTTCGTTTTCCCCTCAAGGCCGAAGACCCCGCCAACATCAAGTTCCGCAACTCCTTCACCCAGGACGGGTTCAAGGGCGAGCGATTTGACTACTTCGCCAGCAACCCTCCTTTCGGAGAGCGGGCGATGAGGGGAAAATGGAGGGAATAGGAACAATAGGCAAGACCGCCCGCTCCGGAGCCCCCAAAATCTGAAACATCACCTGATTATCGGGTCTTTTCCTCTCGAATTCATTTGATTGTTATCCGGAGTGGAGTATGTTCTTTATGTCTGGTGCTCCGTCGGTTGTGCTTCAACATAACCCCGTGGCGGCCAGGCCTGCGAGTGCCGTTATGCTCACCGCATAAACCGCTTTGTCTGTGGAAACCGAGGGCGATTGGGCAAGGCCCGGATGTCCGGACCAGCCGACGTTTCCGAACTTTGTTTCTGTCCTGGTGGCAGAGGGAAATGATTATGATGTTTCCGAAAAATTGGATTTGCTTTCTGGCGCTGGCCGTTGCTCTGCGCGTGGCTGGAACGGCACAGGCGGCGCTCACCTACGACTTCACCACCGGGATGCAAGGTTGGACACAAATTCTCCCCACAGACACAGTAGGAAGCCCCTTGTGGGCATCCTATGATAATTGGTGGTTTGGGCCGGACCTCGGTCACCTCGGCGATGGGTGGGAAGACAGGGATACGCAGTTGGGCCGTTCCCCGGCGTTCACTCTGGATGGTTCGGGAGATTTGACTTTCCAGTTGCTCAGCTGCGCATCGCCGCTCGCCGCACCGGACTGGGTCCCTTCTGCAATTTCCGCGACAGCAACAGTTAACGGCGGTTTCATAGGCGTGGCCCTGCTCGATGTCGCCAACGACACCTATGTGTTGAGCCGGGGACTTAGCGTCACGAATTATGACGCCTGGACGGACATGCGTTTTACCGCAGCGGAGTTGGCACCCTTTGTCATCCCCGGCAGAGAGTACACGCTCGACTTCATTGATTCCGATAAGAACCCCGCCGTAGGTGATGGTTGGGGGATCTTGGGCGGGGCCTCTATCCCCGGTGTCGTTCCCGAACCCACCGCCGCCCTGTTCGCTGGTCTGGGCCTTCTCGCCCTGCTGCACCGTCGGCGAAACGCGTAAAGTTCCCGGAGTGATCGGCTTTTGATGGGTTTTCTCAACGACGGGGCCGCTGGTGCAAAACAGCGGCCCCCCTTTGCGCAGAGGGGAAAGAAAGGGGACAGGCCACTTTTCCAAGGTCTTTCTGACAGCACCTCGGACACTCCTGTCCCTGTCTTCGCTAGGTCGGACACTCCTGTCCGACACGGCGGGTCCAGTGGCGGGCGTACCCGCCCGCCCGAGACCAGCCGTTCTGCCTGAATGCGCTCGCCCTGGCCAATATTCGCTTCGGCGCCCTCCCCTCTTGTCAACCGCCTCCCGTCCGGTTGCAATACCACCCATGACCCAGACAACCACATCAGCCACGTCCTCTTCATCTTCATCGACTCGAGTTCTGGCACTTCTGGGCGGAATGATGTTTCTCCAATACGCCGTCCAGGGCGTGTGGATGCCGTTGCTGCCCAACTATCTGTTGCCGAGCCCCGAAAAAGGCGGCCTTGGCTTCACCGGCGCCCAGGTCGGATGGATCCTTGCACTTGCCGGCGCCATCGGTGCTTTCCTCGCCCCGTTCATTGCCGGCCAGCTTGCCGATCGCTATCTCAACGGAGAGCGTGCGTTGGGGTTGCTCCTGCTGGTGTCCGGCATCGGCTATTTCATCACCGCCTATCAAACCACCTTTGTGCCGTTCCTCATTTTCGCGATCGTGTGCTCCATCGCGTATCAGCCGACGCTCTCCATCACCAACAGCGTGGCATTCGCCAACCTGCAAGACCCCGAGCGGAGATTTCCACCGCTCCGGATGCTCGGGACTGTCGGTTTCATTGGCGCAACGATCTTGTTTCCGATGGTCTGGCTCCGGGGCGTGGATGAAGTAGAAAAAACCGCCCGCATCGGGGATTCGCTGAAGGTCGCCGGCGTGATGTCGATTGCCTACGCGGCCTTCTGCGTTGTTCTTCTGCCCAAAACGCCTCCCAAGAAGAACGGGGGAAATCCACTCGCTTTTGTCGAAGCATTTGCTCTGCTTCGTCACCCCGGATTCGCCGTCATCATGTTGCTCGCGCTGCCGATTGCCGTCATTCACAGTGCCTTTTTCATGCGCATGGCACCCTTCCTCAAGGATGCCATCGGCGTGAAACAGGAATACGTGACCTCCGCGATGGCCATTGGCCAGGCCAGCGAGATCTTCTGCCTGCTCGCTTTGGGATTTCTGCTCAAGCGGTTGGGATACAAGGTGGTGCTGGCGATCGGAATCGCCGCGTACTTGGTGCGGTTTGTCATCTTCGCGGTAGGCTGGCCGGGCCCGCTGGTGATCGCGGCGATCGCTTTGCACGGCGTTGGCTTCGCATGCTTCCTGGCGGCCGCGTATGTGTACGTCGAACGCGTCGCCCCCCCCGACGCCAGGCACTCGGTCCAAACGGTCTTCGGGATCGTGGTCTTGGGATTGGGCCCGGTGCTATCGGGCTTCTACAACCAGTACTGGGATCGCTTCTCGCACCTCGCCGACGGCGTCAAAGTCCAGGACTACTCCCAGTTCTGGTGGACCCAGGCCGCCATCGCCGCCCTCACTCTACTCCTCCTCGCGGCGCTCTTTCCAAAAACACAAACCACCACCACCCAGTTCTGAGCGATCTCCATCCGCTCGAACTCCGGCCAGTTCACCGCCCTTGTCCATTCACCCCCTTGCACATCACCCGCCCCACGGCGAACATGCCCCAGTTACCCCTTCCGAGGAACTCACAGCATGGAATACCGCCAATTCGGCAAACTGAACTTCAAAGTCTCCGCACTCGGCTTCGGCTGCATGCGACTCCCCACCACCGGCAAACCCGAAGACATCAACGAACCCGCCGCCATACAAATGATCCGCCACGCCATCGACGCCGGCGTCAACTACATCGATACCGCCTACCCCTATCACGGCGGCAACAGCGAAAAACTCCTCGCCAAAGCCCTCACCGACGCCTACCGCCAAAAAGTCGCCATCGCCACCAAAATGCCCGTCTGGCTCGTCCAACAATCCCAAGACTTCGACCGCCTCTTCCACGAGCAACTCGAGCGCCTCCAAACCCAACACATCGACTTCTATCTCCTGCACAACCTCCAAGCCAACTCCTGGGCAAAGATGCGCCAACTCAACGCCCTCGCCTGGCTCGAAAAAGCCCGCGACCAAGGCCACATCAGCCACATCGGTTTCTCCTTCCACGACAACTTCACCGTGTTCAAAGAAATCATCGATGCCTACGACGGCTGGGAGTTCTGCCAGATCCAGTACAACTACGTCAACGAAAACGTCCAAGCCGGCACCCAAGGCCTCCAATACGCCGCCGACAAAGGCCTCGCCGTCATCATCATGGAACCCCTCTTCGGCGGCGCTCTGGCCTCGCCACCACCCCTCGTCCAGCAACTCTGGCACAACGCCCCCGCCGACCCCGTCACCACCGCCCTCCGATGGCTCTGGAACAAACCACAGGTCGCCACTGTCCTCAGCGGCATGAGCACCCTCGAACAGGTCCAGCACAACCTCGCCGCCGCCACCGCCTCCGGCATAGGAACAATCTCACAAGCCGAATCGGACCTCATTACCCAGGCACAAGAAAAATACAAACAGCTCAACCCCATCCCCTGCACCCAGTGCGGCTACTGCACCCCCTGCCCCCACGGCGTCGCGATCCCCAACAACTTCTCGCTCTACAACAACGCCCACGTCTTCGCCGGCAACACCGTCACATTAAGCCGTGCCCTCTACGGCCTCCTCCCGCCCAGCCATCGCGCCGAATCCTGCGCCGATTGTGGCGACTGCGAACCCAAATGTCCCCAGCAAATCCCCATCCGCCAATGGATGCCCCGAGTACACAAAGAACTCTCCGCCAAGTAAGCACCCCACCTCAACCTCCCCCTCGCCCACTGCTACTACTCACCAGAGCCTCCAATTTCCGACCAGATCGGGAGTCCCCCATGAGTCCACGCGCCCGCGCCGGCGCCTGCGGCAGATGCAGCGGCTACTGGGTATTGGCGGCCGCCTTGCGTAGGGCGCCTTGGAGCAGGCGGGCAGCGGGGGTGTTGGCCTTCGTGCGGGCCAGCGCAGCGCGCAGCTCATCGGCCAGCCCCGCGGGAATTGGGGATTTCTGGAACTCGCGGGCACCGTACCAGATGATCTCGGCGTACTCGCTGCACAGCGCAGTGCGGGCAGCCGCCTGGGCCAGCGCAGGAGATTTGGTCGCAGCAGCGGTCTGGATAGCGGAGCGAAGCAGACCGAACTGGGCGAGCGTGGCGCGGATTGAGGCAAGCGGATAGGCGCTGATCTCCTCACCCTGGATGAAGACATTACAGGCCGCATCGGACTTGATGTTGTAGCGGACGAGGACCGCAAACTCGTTATTGGTAGAGTTCAGAAAAAGCAACAGCTTCTGGCCGACCGGCGGTGCCGCCAGCGGCGGGAAGGGAGACGTCATGCCCTGCGGGTCGCCCGCGTCAAATTTGGGAACATGGATTTCGGCCGGAGCCGACCCAAAAAGCAGTTCATCGACCTTGATTTTCACGTCGAGGTATTTGACGCCGCCAACCGCCTCACCAGGCACAGGACTGGCGGCGGTGATCGTGGCGATCACTATCGCCGTGCTGCCCTCCGCCGCAACAAGCACGTTGGGGATTGCCCAATCGCTGGCACGGCAGATGCTGGCAAAAACGAGCACGACGGCAACAAGCGGAGCAAGCCTGAGCATTAGATCCCTCGTATGTTTGAAAAAGTGACAACTAATGGTTCAATATAAGATGCGACAGCGAAGGCTTCGAAGCGCAGCAAAAAACCTTCGCTGTCGCGGCCGACATCAGATCAGTTTCTCCTGGGCACTCCTGATGCCCCTAGAAAGCGTGATCGGTGTTGGCTTCGTGGAACCAGCCCGAACACCCGTCAGAGCGCTGGGCTACCCGATCATCGAACGAGGTGTTGCTGCACCACTTGGCCAACAAGGCTTCCAGCGCCGTCAGATCCTCATCATGCACAGTGCCGCCGCCGACAGATCGTACTGCGTTGCCGATTCATCGGCGGCGGCCGAGGCCGAAGTTGACGATGAGCCTCAGACTCGCGTCTCGGTCTCGGAGCAGTGTCTGCCGAACAGGCAATCGCCTTTACTGCTCAGGAACCAATTCTGTCCGGTGCCGCCGGTCAAGAGGTCTTCATCGGCATCGTCGAACACGCTCGAGCCATCCAGGACGCGGCTGCCGTTCAGCCCGCCGCCCGAAGTCAACTCGCCGATCCGCTGCGAATAGCTGCGCCCGCTAGTCCATTCGGCCCCGAGTGCGTCCAGCCCGGCGCCGTCTGCGTCATAGAGGGTGTAGCCTGCAATGAGCAGATCGTCGCCGTCTCCGCCCAACAACACATCGTGACCGCGTCCGCCGATCAGTATGTCATTTCCGGCCATGCCACAGAGCATATCGTTCCCATCACCGCCGACAATGGTGTCATTTCCTCCGCCACCGATGAGGATGTCGTTGCCGGCGCCGCCGTAAAGCAAGGCGGGCGTGCGAATACAGGCTGTAATCACACCCATGTCGTTCCCATTGCCCAGATACATCTCGATTCGCTGCACACCGGTGGCCAGGAAGCTCCGGGTGCGACACCTGTCAGTGAGAAATTGGGCGAACACGTCAAGCGTGGAGCGACCTTTGCCTACGCTCACAAGATCGCAGCTCGCGGTGCCGACGATCCTCAACACGCAGTCTTTCAGTCCGGCCCCGGTAACGTAGGCCGTCGTCCCAGCAGTCGCCTGACCTCCATCGTCGTCGGTCATGTTCATCTGAATCGAATACACTCCGCCGACGATATAAACATGGCTTCCGACGACAAGCCGCCCGGCCTGGTCAACGGCCCCTGGCGTGGTCGTGCCGTCACCCCAGTCGATCAGTGCGGCATGGGTATCGAGCGTACCCGGATCTGTGAAGGCCCCGGAGATCGAGATGGCAACGCCTTCCTTGGCCTGGCCGATGGAAGCGGCGCTGCCCGAAAAGCTTATCACCACCGGAGCTACGTTCTTCACCCTCACTGTCGCACTAGCCTGACCGATGCCCAGATCGTCGTCCGTCACGGTCGCGGTGATCGTGTAGACGTCCTGCGACGTTCCGCCTGGGTTGTCGTCAAGATACAGATGAGTTGCGGTGAAGGTATGCAGAACCTCGTCCAGCACGGCAGGAGAACTGGTTCCATCGCCCCAGTCAATCGTGGCCGTATGCGTGTCAAGCGTGCCAACATCACTGAACGCGCCAGTGAGGGTCACGCTGCCGTTCTCGTCAACTATCGGCACATCGAGCGTCAGCGGATTGACGGTGGGCGCGACGTTGTTGACGGTCAGGACAAAGGAGTCGGAACCTTCGGCCCCGCTGCCGTTGCTCACGGTGACGAGGACGGTGTTGATGCCATTGTCGGCGTAGGCGTGGTCAAGCTGCATCGTCTGGTCGGGGGCCACCGTAACGGGCTGCGGGCCAGAACCGTCGCCCCAGTCGACCATGGCAGTCCATGAGCCAGAGGGGTCGGCCGTGAACGAGGCAGTGCGGCTGAAGAGGGCGCCTTCATCGATGGAGGCGTCGTCGCCGGCATTAACCACGATCGAAATGGTGCTGTGGAATCCAAAGTCGCAGTCAAAGACGGTCTGTCCGGAACCCACGTCGATCGTGTAGAAGCCTCCGGAAGGAACGGTCACGTCGAGGCCGAGCACGGCCTGAACGCGGACAATGTAGGCGCTCGGTACCAGGCCGCTGAAGAAGTAAGCGCCGGAGGCATCGGACACCGCAGAGGCTTCGGTGTTCTGCCACTGGCCATCGTTGTTGGCATCGAGGTAGACGAAGCTGCCGGCCACGGGGGCCTCGACGGCCGGATCGCCCCGGACACCATCGCCATTGAGGTCGTTGAAGACGACACCCTGGATGGTGGAATACTCGATATCGCCAAATTGGCTTTCGTCGACGCTGATCTGGGTGAAGGGAACGAGGACACCGCTTTGCTGGCGGTAGAGGGTGAAGTATTCGATGCGGTTGCCTGAGGAAGAGAACCAGTTGGTGGCGGCGGAGAAGAAGTCAAAGCCGGTGCCGCTGGTGACATCGGCCGGCCCGTCGGGAGTAGTGGAGGCGATGATGAAGAACTCATCCGAGCCGGTGAAGTTCGGTAGCAGAACCTGTTCCTTGCCGGAGAGTTGCGTGAACTCGGTGAACTGCGGGGCGATATCGCTTGGTTCCCCTTCACTGCCGGGCGAGAGGGTTCCGATGCGAATGTTATAGAGGCTGATGCCCTCGTCCATGCTGGCGGTGAACCACTTATTGATCAGGTTCTTGAGCCACTTCCAGCTGACGGTGAGGACGCTTTGACTGGCGGGAGTGCCAAGAGTGCTAGTCAGATAGTAGACATCGTTCTGCCGGCTGGCTTGGTCGGGCCAAGTCTCGACGGTGGGGAGGCTGCGCAGATCGTTGGTGAACGTGGCGGCAGGATCTCGAGGCGAGTTTTGCTTCATGACATCGGCGGTGTACTGGTTGTCGAGGTGGCGCAGACCGAGATTGTGGGCCAGCTCGTGCGTAATGGTGACACTGATGCGATCCCGGATGGTGTCGGCGGAATCGCCTGTGGCGGTGTAGAAGGGGCCGAACTCGCCGCTGAAGACGACGGCGATATCGCTGGCAACGGAGTTACCGATGTCAACGGCGGCGGCCTGGCCAAAGAGGGTTGTGGCCGGGTTGGTGTTGAGGGGGTCATCCACGCCGCCAATATGGACGGTGGAAAAGTCACCGCTGGTGGGCTTGGTGGTGGTGAACGAGATGTCGTAGCCGTTGTAGAGGGACTCGACCTTGGACAGGATGGCGGAGGTCACGCTGTCACGCGAGCTGTTGTCCGCATAGCCCAGGTCCGTGGGCTGGAAGGCCGGAACGGTCCAGTTTGCGCCTGCGAAAGAAAGATTGGCCTGCCCCTCAAAGTTGACCCAGACCTTCTGGCGGCTCTCGATGCGGACATCGTCCAGGAAGACCGCCGAGTCATAGATGCCGTCGCCGGCGTCGGCAACGGTGAAGACGATGTCGAGCGTCGTGGTGCCGGCGGGGATCGTGTAGTTTGCGGTCAGACTCTGGGTGCGCCCGTCGAAGAAGGTGCCGGCCGTGGAAAGGCTGCCGTCGAAGAAGACGTTGTTAACGTCGACGATATTGCCAAACTGGTCCTTAGCAATATTGGTGCCGTTGACTGTGGCATAGAAGTAGTCGTTGTACTGGCTGCCGACCCACTCCGGATATTCCTCGGACAGGAAGAGAAAATCGAACTTGAGCTTCTGTGGCTCGGAACTGGCCGGAACGGTCAGACCGAAAGAGATGCTGGCGGTGTCGCCCCCCTCGCCCGTCGCGCCCAAGTCGGTGCCCTGGGAACCGGAGTTGTTGGGCAGGACGTCGATGTCGTCGGCCACGCCGGTGCTGAACATGAGGAAGTCCTCATCGCGGCCGGAGGGGAAGCCCAGGAGCCCCTCGGTGGTGTACAGAATCTTGGACCGGATGGCGAGGGAATCACCACTGTAGGTGACGCCGACGCCATCGGGCAGGTCTAGGGCCTGCGCAATTTCGGTTGTGGTTGCCGCGAGCATTACCCGCCCCTCCAACTGTTCCGTGCAGCACCGCCGATGCTCAAACTCCCTGGGCTGAATGCTTGTCCAGACCTTAACCGCCCGAACCGCCTTCTGTATTTGCCGCCACACCGAGAAGCGAGAGTTCATGATCACTCCTTCTCTCCGTAGAGAGACAGTTGAATGAAGATCCCTTTGCCGAACCCACAATATCGCAGGCAGAACCAAGCGAGAGTCGAGAATGCAGTTTGACAACCGGACGACAGATTTGCCAGTCATCAAGTTCGATGTCATCGGCGCTGACGACGGGGACAATCCCGACAACCACGCCGAAACTCGCAGAAGATGCGCAGGACCAGTTCCGCGCGATCCGCAACACCCAATCGAGTGAAGATGCGGCCGATGTGGGTCCGAAGGGTGGGAATTGCGATACCGAGTTGTTGGGCAATCTGCTTATCCCCCAGCCCGCCTACAAGTAACACGATGATGCGGGATTGCTGCGGTGACATGTGCAGGGACTGAAAGACCTCGACCCATTCCTCATCGGAGAACGGACCATGTAGGGCCCCTATGGTTGCAGGTGCCGAATCGTCAGTCTTAGACTGCTTCAAGACATGATGAATGGGTATTCCACTAAAACCGTCGATAGCGGAACCAGAAAATAAGTTTGGCGATTGGAGTAGACAGTAGACAAAGGAAAGAGAGTCATTTCGCCCGGTCTTAGACGTGGCGGCGTGTCGTTGTGGTTCAATGCGATCTTTACCCCCACTGCACATCGACTCAGCAACATATAACCCGACGACTGAAGAAGAGCAAAGCCACAGCGATGAAACATCGGAGGTGGGGGATTGGCGAATTGTGTCCTTCCCGATTTGCATCGCACCCACAACCCATAAGATAACCCCCCCCCACGCTTTAGCAATCAATAATAACCCTGAAAAAACAAAATAAGGCTGAGTATGGTTAGAAGATTGCCGGCATGGCCACCACCCTCCTCCACATCCGCCGCGACCACGCGGGCGCCTTCCGCGAGCAGGCCCGGGTGGTAAAGCCAGGCGGGC
>JAPLNB010000142.1 GCA_026693085.1 Planctomycetota bacterium
CGTGAACAATCGGCGTTACAAACCGGCGGCGGACCATCCGTGGAATCGGCCTGCGGTGGGCCGGGGCGTCCCGCGTGTAAGTCTCGCTCCGGCTGCGCCTACGCGAGACTTACACGCGGGAAAGAGGAAGGCTGGGTGACATTTCTACTTGCGTTAACAGGGTGACATTTCTACTTCTTTACAACACTCGCTGCAAATAGACGCTTGCATTGGTGCGCGGTTGCAGTTACATTCTGACCCCCCTACCGCAAAGGCGTCAGGGGTCGGTGCGCCGTTGGGCGAGCTTGGTTAGCGCTGCCGGCGTAGAATAACACGCCCCAGAGAACTGTGTGGATCGGCAAAATTGGATTGCGAAGGTGAAGTATGGCACATAAAAAAGGACAGGGCAGCACTCGGAACGGCCGCGACAGCAACCCCAAGTACCTGGGGGTCAAAGCGTATGGCGGGCAAGCAGTCACGGCTGGATCCATCATTCTGCGGCAGCGTGGCACCCCGTTCATGGCCGGATTTAACGTCGGCATCGGCACGGATCACACGCTCTTTGCGCTGAAGGACGGCAAGGTTGAGTTCCAAGGCCGCAAAGTCCACATTCGAACCGCATAGACAGGCGGAACAGAGGGGCGGTCGCTGAGGCACGCAGCGGGAGATAGTCCGCTGGGTGCCTTCGCGCTATTTAGGGAAATATGTTTGTTGACGAAGCCATTATCGACGTGAAGGCGGGCAATGGAGGGGGAGGGTCCATCGCATTTCGCCGGGAGAAGTACATCCCCAAGGGCGGCCCGGACGGTGGAGACGGCGGAGACGGCGGGAGCGTGCTTTTTGTGGCTGACCCGAATAAGAACACGCTGCTCGATTTCGCCGGCAGGCACCATTGGCATGCCGACTGCGGCGAGCATGGCATGGGCAAGAAGATGGCGGGGAAGAGCGGCCAGAACCTGGTCATTCGCGTGCCGCCGGGCACGCTGATCTATGATGATGATTACAATATCCTGCTGGCGGATCTCGATGCGCCCCAAAAGCAAGTGGTGATTGCCCAGGGCGGCAAGGGCGGGCGGGGCAATTGGCATTTCCGGTCGTCCACCAACCAGGCGCCTCGCTATGCCGAGCCGGGCACCCCGGGCCAGCAGCGGCGGCTGAAGCTGGAGTTGAAGCTGATCGCAGATGTGGGCCTGGTCGGCATGCCCAACGCGGGCAAGAGCACGCTCTTGCGGGCGATATCCGCGGCCAGACCCAAGGTGGCAGATTACCCGTTTACGACGCTCGAGCCGCAATTGGGGATCGTAGAGTTGGACGGCGATCGGCGAATCGTGGTGGCGGACATCCCAGGCCTGATCGAAGGGGCGCACCGTGGCGCCGGCTTGGGCGACGCGTTCTTGCGCCATATCGAGCGGACGAAAATCATCGTTCACATGCTCGATCTCTATCCGCAGGATGGCTCGGACCCCACCGAGAACTACCGAAAAATCCGCCGCGAACTCGAGGCCTTCAGCCTGAAACTGGCGGAGAAGCGCGAGATCGTGGCGGCGAACAAGATGGATCTGGCGGTCGATGACATTGCGTTGGAGAAGCTGCGAGGGGAGTTGCCGAATACGGAAGTCTTCCCCATTTCGGGAGCCAGCCATCAGGGGTTGGAACGGCTAATGGATCACCTTTGGAAAATCCTGATGGACCTGCGGGGGGAAGGCTCGGCGTAGCGGCGGGAGAAATAGCCCGCACTGTGGACCCAACCGATTAGACAAAACCCCCACCTGCCGCGCCTTGGACGGTGCGCCCCTCCTACCATTTCGATCAAGGAGGTTCTTCATGGCCTTGCCGGATCGGTTGCGGGCTGCATTGAAGGAATGGGCATCTGTGTGCTCGGCTCTGGAGACAGGGCGGCAGATCATACTGCTGCGTAAGGGCGGGATTCACGAGTCCGCCGGAGAATTTGAAGTGAAGAATCGGCCGTTCGTGTAGTTTATGACCGTTTCGATCTCCATCCGGTACGCCCACGTGAGCAGATCCACAATCTCCCTTCGCTTGCCTTGGTTATTGATGATCGACAGTAGAATTCTCCTTTGCTTGTGAGTTTGCCGCATTCGACCGGCCGGCATATCCTTAACAATCTTTCCGCATCGACAGTCGCACCAGCGGGTTCTAAACAGGAGCAGCCAAATGCAATACCGTCGGCTAGGTGATGCAGGGATAAAATTGTCGGAGATCGGGCTGGGCGGATGGCTGACGTTCGGAAACGCCATCGACGTCGAGCGGGCAAGGCCGGTGATGGACAAGGCGTTCGAAGTGGGCATCAATTTCCTCGATACCGCCGATGCCTATGCAACCGGGCGCTGTGAAGAAGTCTGGGGAGATCTGCTCAAAAGCCGCAGCCGAACCGACTACGTGCTGGCGAGCAAGGTGTTCTTTCCGATGGGCAGCGGCCCCAATGATCGCGGACTGTCGCGCAAGCACATCATCGAGTCGTGCCACGGCAGCCTGAAACGCCTGCGGACAGATTACCTGGACCTTTACCAGTGCCACCGCTTTGATCCCGAGACGCCCCTCGAGGAAACCGTGCGGGCGATGGATGATCTGGTAAGGCAGGGAAAGATCATCTACTGGGGATTCTCCGAGTGGTCCGCGGACCAGATCGGCGAATGCTTGCAGATCTGCGCCGCCGGCTACTATCCGCCAAAAAGCAGCCAGCCCCAGTACAGTGCCCTGCACCGAACGCCGGAGCAGGCGGTCTTTCCGCTTTGTCACAAAGCAGGCATCGGGCAGGTCGTCTGGTCGCCATTGGCGCAAGGGGTGCTGACGGGCAAGTATCGACCCGGCAAAGCGCTGCCCGCCGACAGCCGGGCGCAGGACCCGCGGCAGAACCAGTTCATGGGCGCATTGATCGGCAATATGCAACTGTTGGAAAAGGTGCAGAAGCTTGAGGCGGTGGCGAAAGAAGTCGGGTGCACCATGTCGCAATTGGCTTTGGCATGGATTCTCCGGCGCCCGGAGGTCACCAGTTGCATCATCGGCGCAACCCGGCCGGCTCAGGTGGAGGAAAACGCTGCCGCCAGCGGGATCAAGCTCAGCACCGAAATCATCGGACGGATCGAGGAGATCCTGGCATGAGAGGAGATGGATCGTGCCTGCTCGACTGCGCTCCGGATTGATAAAAACCGGGGACAACCGGAGAATGCCGCACCTTGGGTCCGGAATGAGGAATTATGCAGACGATCACCGTGCAGCTTGAGGCAGTGTTTCGCAAAGCGATCTCAAAAGCGTTCGGAGTCCAGGCCGACCCCCTGATCGCCCAGGCCGTCAATGAGAAATTCGGCGACTACCAGTCCAATGCGGCCATGGGACTGGCCAAACAACTGGCGACCAAAACCGGCCAGAAAACCAACCCCCGCTCTGTGGCGGAAAAGATCACGGAGAACCTGGAACTGGGAGATATCGCCAGCGAGATCAGCATCGCCGGCCCGGGGTTTATTAATGTGAGGCTTTCGGGCGATTGGCTGCGAAAACAACTGGCGTCCATCGGCGGCGACCCGCGGCTGGGAATCGAAACGACGGCCAATCCTCGCCAAGTTGTCGTCGATTACTCCGGCCCGAACGTCGCAAAGGAAATGCACGTTGGCCATATCCGCTCCACCCTGATCGGCGATGCGTTGGCCCGCACGATCGAGTTCCAAGGCAACCCCGTCATCCGCCAAAACCACCTCGGCGACTGGGGAACCCAATTCGGCATGCTGATCGCGTACCTTGATAGCCCTGACCGGAAGACCCCTGTTGATTACGAGGTACACATCTATGATACCCTTGGCGTCAACAAAAGCGAAAACACCGGCACAAGCCCGCAGACTCAAGTCCACATCTCTGATCTCGAGGAGTTCTACAGAGCGGCGAAAGTGGAGTTCGATAAGGTTCCGCCATTCGCCGACCGGGCTCGCGAGATAGTTGTCGCGCTGCAAGCTGGAGATGCCGATATTGTCGCAAAATGGAACATGATCGTCGAAGCCAGCCGCCAGCACTTCCAGCCCCTTTACCTGCGTATGGGGATCAACCTCTCCCGCGCCGACGAACGCGGCGAGTCCTTCTACAACCCCTTCCTGGCCGAAGTAGTCAATGAGTTAAAGCAAAACCGTGTTGCCGTCGAAAGCCAAGGCGCGGTCGTCGTATGGGTCGAGGGCTTTGAATCGCCCCTGATCATCCAAAAATCCGGCGGCGGATTCGGCTACCCGACAACAGACCTCGCGGCCATCCGCTTCCGCGTCCAGCAACTCGGTGCCAGACGCATCATCTATGTCACCGACGCGCGACAAATCCAGCACTTTAAACAGGTCTTCTTCACGGCGCGCAAGGCCAATTGGGTCAAGGACGTAGATCTCGAACACGTAACCTTCGGCTCGATCCTCGGCGAAGATGGCACACCCTTCAAGACGCGCACCGGCGGAACCGTGAAGCTCAAGGACCTGCTCGACGAAGCCCACCAGCGGGCGTTTACGCTCGTGACCGAGAAAAACCCCGAACTGCCTGAGTCGCAGCGGCAGGATATCGCCCGCGCGGTGGGCATCGGAGGGATCAAGTACTTCGACCTCGCCCGCGACCGCACCGGCGATTACGTCTTCTCCTGGGAAAAGATGCTCGCGATGGACGGAAACACCGCCCCGTACCTGCAATACGCCTACGCCCGCATCCGATCCATCTTCCGCAAGGCCGGCCTGCCGCGTGGCAACCATGAACAGATCCAATTGCAAACCTCGCATGAACTGACGCTGGCCAAGCACATACTGCGGCTGGGAGAGGTGATCGAGGTCGTCGGACGAGAGCTCAAGCCGCACCATCTCTGCAACTATTTGTACGAACTGGCGACTAACTTCAGTGGTTTCTATGAGAACTGCCCGGTACTACAAAGTCCGGAGCCTACGCGAAGCAGCCGGCTGGGCTTGTGCGAGGTGACAGCGCGTACAATGGCGGTGGGCCTGGACTTGTTGGGGATCGAGCATCCGGAGCAGATGTGATCCGGATCACGGCGATCCGGGTGTTCGACGGGTGTGGCCCGATTACCAGGCGCGTAGGTAAACGGCGAGGCTTATGCCGAGTATAGAGTTTATAAGCTGGGTGCTATCGCCGCTTAGTGTAAAGCGTTACAGCGATCCCGAGCGGGTGGCCGGACAACGGACACAGTACGAGCGAGATGACTTATAGGACTGCGTAGTAGTCTGAAAAAAGATTGACATTGCGTTGAAAATCAGCTTCGATGGCATATATATGGTGTTAGTGACGCTGTGGTGGCCGTGTTAACTCTGCGAACGTTTGAGCAGGACTCAGGCTCGTGATTTGTGGCGATAGCGTCCTGCAAAATCGAACGGACGACACTACGGAATCAAGCCAAAGGAGAAAAGCTTCCAGCATGGCTGGAGAACGAGCGTCCTCACGATTGCGAAAGAGCCCGGCCGCTGCTATTCCGGCCCGACCCTCAACAATGCTGTTACACCCCATGCGTCGGAAGTGGCAGGCGATATATGGCGTCCCACAATGAGATGCAGGCCAATCGGTTTGAGTACAAGTACATCATTTCAGAACGATGTGCTCGGACTCTCCGTGATTTTGCGCGCCCGTATCTCGTGCCGGACGAGCATGCGGACCCGAATTACAACTACTCGTATGCGATTCACAGCGTATACCTGGATGGGCCGGGGTTGCCTCTGTACTACGGGACCGTCCGTGGGGTGAAGAACCGGTATAAGATGCGGATCCGGTATTACGACGATCGGCCTGAGAACCCGGTGTTCTTTGAGATCAAGCGGCGGGTGACCGATGTGATTCTCAAATCGCGGGCAATGATAAAACGCATTGCGGTTTCGCGGCTGCTGCAGGGGTATTGGCCCGAGCCGTCCGACCTGGTCAAGCCAGGGGATCAGAAGTCGATGGACGTTCTGAACCGGTTCTGGGAACTGCACAACCAGATTCACGCGCGGGGCCGGTGCATTGTGTCGTACCTCCGGGAGGCCTGGGTCCACCCGGAAAGTAACAGCGTACGAATGACCTTTGACCGAAACCTGGTCGCCGCCCGGTTTGAAGGAGAACTGCGAGTCGGAGATTTCCTGGGCGGTGTCAGGCCGTATATCCCCGGTGTAGTTTTGGAGCTCAAATTCACCGACCGTTTCCCGCATTGGATGAGCGACATGGTCCGGGTTTTCGGCCTGCAGCGAGGCTCGATGGCCAAGTACGTCACCTGCATCGATGCCCTACATCCCCGGGAACAAAAATTGAACGTGGGCGTTCTGGAAGGCGCAGTATGAACGAATTCGTGGACATGCTCTTCAGCGGGGACGCGGGCAGCATCGCAGGAGGCCCCGAAACAATACTGCTGGCGCTGCTGCTGGCATTCTGCATCGGGCACATCGTCGCTTGGGTATATATCTGGACCCACACCGGAATGTCGTACTCGCAGATGTACACGGCTTCGCTCTTGGCGCTGCCGATCCTGGTGGCGCTGCTGATGCTGCTCATGTCGCAGAACATCATGCTCGCGTTCGGACTGTTCGCGGTATTTGCCATCGTCCGATTCAGGAACGTCCTGAAGGATACGCGGGACACCACGTTTATCCTCTGGGCGATCACCGAGGGCGTGGCGGTGGGAACACAACGCCACAGCACCGCCTTGGTCGGCTGTCTGTTCTTGGCAGTGGTCTTCCTGTACATGCGGTTTGTGTCGTTCGGCGGCCGGCATCGGTTCGATGTCATCCTCTCGCTCCAATGGACCGACGGGCTGGAAAATATCTCCCGACTGAAGCAGTTGCTGCGGCGCCATGCCGCCCGCGCGCAACTGGCCAGCCAGCGGGACCTGGACGAGAACAACCTGGATTTGTCCTATCGTCTTCAGATGCGAGACCCTTCGCGAAGCCGCGAGTTGCTGGCGGAGCTGCGCGAAACGCAGGGCATTGCCCGTGTGGCGCTTTACCACCGGGAAGATGAATCGGAGGTATGACCTTGGCGGAGCTTCCTCGAATTCGGACCCCGTGGAAACAGCAGTGGCGGAGAATCCGCTATCAGCTTCTTCCGGTTGTCAGCATGCTCGCCTGCGTGCTCTTGACGGGCTGGCTGTGGAACCGACGCGTGGGCACTATCAGCATGATCGGCGAGGCGCATGTCAAGACCAGGGACGTCGTCAGCCCAACCGCTGGCGTCCTGACAACGCTGAATCAGAAGCCTCAGATCGGATTGTTCGACCACGTGGTGAAAGACAAAACCATCATCGCGCAGTTGGATCCTCGCCCGACAGAAGTTGCTCTGGCCGTCCTCGATCAGGAACGCACCCGGCTACGCCAGGAATTGGCGGCCAAACAGGAAGAGCTGCAAATCGCCGCTGATGATCGCCGACAGGCTCTCGACATCGAAGCGCGCCGATTGGCCACCGAAGTCGAGGAGCTGAAGCTCAGGGTCCTCGATCGCAGGGCTTTGATCGAGATCGAGAAGATCGAACTCCAGCGGCTCACCGCCATCTACGATAGCGCCAAGGAACTGGCCGATCGCTCGGCACTCTCACAACGCGAACTGCTGGAAACGCAGTTGCGCCGCGATACCGCCGCCAAACGCATTTCCGGCCGCGAAGCCGCCCTCGCCCAGGCCGAGGCCCAACGCGACGCTGCCCTCAAGCGGCTGAACGCCATGCCCTCCGCACTGACCACTGCCATCGACAAAATCCTGGAGCCCCTTCGCACCAGAATCCTCGAGCACGAACGCAGAGTGCAGCAACTGATGGATCAGATCCAGTCGCTCACGATCATCTCGCCGCTCGACGGCCAGATCAGCGCCATCCATCGCCATCCCGGCGAGATGGTGCAGCCTGGCGACGCCATCATGACCATCACCGACGAGCAGAGTCACCACATCATCAGCTACGTCCGCGAAGACCAGCGCATTCGCCCCGCCAAGGGTATGAAAGTCCGCATCCGCTCGCGGTTCGACGGCAAAACCGTCGAATCCGAGGTGGAAGAGGTCGGCCCACGCTATGCGCCCATTCCTGTCCATCACAGCCATGCCAAAGACCCCGTGGCTGCCGAATGGGGACTGCCGATCCTCATTCGCATGCCCCCCGCTCTCAGCGGTCTTCGCCCCGGAGAACTGGTCGAGGTCGCGCTCAGCATCTCAAGCGAGGACGATGATTCCTTGGAACCGGGCAACCTGGATGATCGCGACTGATCCTAAGACTCCTTCGCGACTGATCTTAAGACTTGTTCGCCGGCCTGCGCAGTGGGTCGATCTTGCCGGCCTGTTGGAAGGCGGCTTCTCTGACGCGGCAGTTGGTGCAGACCAGACAGGGGACGCCTTTTTCTTCCAGGCAGCTCCAGGTTCGATCGAACGGGGCGCTGACTTGGTAGCCTACGTCAACCACTTGCCAAGGCTCTAGTTCCAGCAACGGGGCTGTCATTTCCAGCTCGGGTTGATGGCAGGGCAGTTGGATCAGCTCATTGAAAATCTGGATAAACTCGGTGGCGGCGGTGAGCTCGTTGGGGCCACTGCCAACGCGAAGGCCTACGTACACCGCGGCGGCTTGGTAGTAGACGGCTAAACGAAGGCCGATGCTGACGATAGGAAGCAGGTCAGTGAAACGAGGCGCCAACAAACTGCTCTGCCGGGGGTCGAGGGCATGGGCGGCGGCGCTGGATTGGGGTTGGAGCAGGGCTAGGAAGGGCATGCGGAGGGTGTGCTCGCGGTAGGGTTTGAAGTGGTCGACTTGCTGGTCGTAGGCGGCGTGGGAGCGGGAGGAGCCATCGGCGGCGGATTCGATGTAAACCAAGATGGGGCGGTACTTTTGGGCGGCGAGAGTGGTGACGACCGCGGAGTTGAGCGAGCCGTTGTTCAGGACGATTGCGAGTTCCTTGGCCATCGGGGGTCCTTTGTCGTAGGTGGCTGTTACTCCATCGTCAATATGACTTTAAGGACTCCAGGTCTTGCGGCCATTTGCATGGCTTCGAGGGCCTGGTCGAGTTTGATGCGGCGATGGATGAGGGAGACGACGTCTATCTGCTTATGGGCTAAGGCGATAATGGCCTCTTTGAACTGGCCGCAGCGGGAGCCTATGAGGGTGATTTCGTCGATGACGAGGGGGGCGAGGTTGAGGGGTTTGCCGGCGGCGCAAGTGCTTTTGAGGACGATGGTTCCGCGGGGGCGGACCATTTGCAGCGCCAGTTCGAAGCCGGCGGGCGAGCCGGTGCAATCGACGACCACGTCCTGGTCGTGGCGGGGGACGATGTCGGCCAGGGGCCGGGATCGGATGGACCACTTTTCACATAACGCTAGGTTTTGTAGGTGTTTACCGATGACTCGGACGGGACAATTGGCGGTTTGAAGGACTTGGGCGACGAGGAGGCCCAGGCGGCCGTCGCCTAGGACGGTGACCCAGCGGCGGCCATCCAGTTTAATCTGCTTAAGGACTTGGAAGGCGGCGGCGAGGGGTTCGATGAAGGTGGCTTGGTCGTCGTCGATCGAGTCGGGGAGGATGTGGAGGTTAACTGCTGGCAGGCGGAGGAGATCGGCGAAACAGCCGTCGTGGTTGTGGATGCCGATGGTGGCGCGTTTTCGGCAGTGTGAGGAGAGGCCGGCGACGCATAAGTCACAGCGGCCACAGACGATATTGATTTCGCCGACGACGCGTTGTTTGAGGAGGTTTTTGTTGGGGGATTCGAGGACGGTGCCGGTGAATTCGTGGCCAAGGACGCCACAGAAGGCCATGTAACCCTTGGTGATTTCGAGGTCTGTGGAGCAGATGCCGGCGTGACGGACGCGGATGAGTGTGTCGCCGTCGGAGAGTGGCGGGTCGGGGCGGCGAGAGTCGAGGGCGAGGGATTGGTTGAAGGTGAGGGCGCGCATGAGTGAATCTTGTTGTCTGGGGGATGGGGAGGTTTGTCAAGGTGGGGGGGAGTTGTTAGTTGTTATTTGTTCTTTGTTATTTGTTATTTATTGGTGGCGCTCCCCCCCGTTTGACCCCCGTTTGACCCCCGTATACCCCCCGGCGGCCCCCCTGAAACCCCCCGCCGCTCCCCCGGCGGACCCCCTGTTGTGTTGCGCGAGAGGGGCAAGGCGCGGCGGGGGGGGAGGTCGGTTGTTGACGGACCAGGGGAATGGTCCGCAACCGAGCCGGGAGGGGTGTGCGGGAGATGAAGAGTTGCGGCGGGGTTGGTGGGGGACACTATCAGTTGGGAATTAGGCTCTTGAGGGGGAAATCGGCGGCGGTGTGCTTCAGCACACCGAACCCACGTGGCAATTTTCGACGGGAGGGGGAAGGGAGGCACAGGGGACACGGAGGGGCGGACGGATTGGTGGCGAGTCCTGCATATCTATCGGATAAATCGAAGGAGCATGTGATTCCTCCGGCTTACCTCAGCCCCGAACTGGGCGTCATCGGGAACCAGATGGGCAGGGTCGTAGACAATAAAAAGAACGCGTTGGCCGTTATCTCCGTATTTCGTGATGTCTGCCGCAATGGCTTCCGTGATGGGATGAATGTGCTCCTTCTTGCGGATGTACTTCGCCTCCACGCACAATTGCAGTGGATCCGACGACCAGTCGGGTTTCGTCAGGGATGCCGACCACCGCATGAATGGGAATTCCCGCGCCAAGTCCATGTTACTACCAGCAAGAATGCCATCGCACAATTCTTGAAGACGCTTCTCGTTTGTCGGCCTTTCGGTCTGGCACATGCGCGGCAGGCCAGCTTGGAGCAGGCTTACGATTCGGTCGCAGTATCGCCTCCATGACGGCTCCAAGTGCCTTTTGCCCATCACCATGCCCAGGAGCGAAGTGTCGTCCACTTCACCCGCCACAACACGTCCGCTGTGCTTCGCAATTTGCTGCTGGATCACGCTGGCGACGGCTTGGCCGTGTCGCTTATGCAGCTTGACTAACTGGGCAAAGGCACTGGTCTTCTTGTCCTCTGGGACGTCTCGGATCGCTCTGGTGAAGTACAGATTGAATTGGGTGGCGATCTGATCCTCGCTCATCTGATCAAGCAGAATGGCATGATGGGCAAAATTCACGCCCATGTTCTGCTCATAACCTGGTTTTCGCGGTCCACAAAACACGTCGCACACGTAATCTGTCTCCGGGTCATGCTGTTCGAGACCCGCCGCCACTATGGCAATCCTGCGGTCAATGCACTGGCTGCACGTTCCGCAGTGCCACTGGGACTTGGACTGGAACAGGCCATGGGCGCACGAGCACGACATGCCGATGAGATCCGCAGCGCGCCGAGTCGCCAGTTTCTGGATTACCTCGACCTTGGTGCAATTGATGAACGGGTTGTCGACTGCGAATGGCCGGGCCGCAACGAGGCTCAACAACTCGCTAAACAGGTGCAACGTCCGTGGATGTGTCGTCCTGGAAGCACGCGACCTCTGCACTTCATCAGCCGGCGGTAAGTTAATGCTCACGATACCGTTCTCGAAGAAGCGCACTCCGCCTGCTTGGACAGAAGTTGCGACCGCTGCCCCCAATGCCACGTACAGGAATGAACGGCTGCGCTGATTATACTCGCGCCCGAAGCGTTGATCCTTCGTCACCCAAACAGGGACATGGATGACCTTGCCGGGGTATCGCTCTTTAAGCTCGGCTACCAGATCCTGCTGGCGCTGGTTCACCATGCCTTTTGAGCGGTGACTGACCAATACGAGGTGCTCTCCAGCGGAAGCAGTTTCAACGGCGCCAGCCAAGGAATCCAATCCTCCCGAGAACATCATCACTCGTCCGACACCCCGAAACGGCCAGTTGTCGTCACGGAACGCCAAGTAGGGCCGAGCGGAACGATCCCCCTTCATGCGGGCAAAATCAAAGGCCCATTCGTCACTGGTAAGGAAAGTCAATGTCCGGACAAGAAGACCGCTGACTTTCGGATCGGACCAGAACTGGTAGTCTCGAACGGGAATGACCATGCGGAAATTACGGTCCCATGGTTCGATGGAATCATCCGCGCTCCACTCCGTCCCACGCATGGTTGAGCAATCAGCACTGAAGACATAGGCCGCGATTTCGAGGAGATCGACCAACCTGGGGGTGAGGTCCTGCACCAAGACGCGAGCCACATCATCCAAGTGAAGATTGACATTTGGATCCGGTCCCAACGAATCCAAAGTGCAGACCTTCCGCTTGGCCCGGCGGGGGTCCTTGGGCCCAATCTTCGCGCCACTGCATAGGAATAGGCGCGGTTCGATCATGATGCGGCCCTCTGCTGATTAAGTTCAGCCTTGAGCTTCTTCAGGGCCACAGCCATGAACCGTGACGTGTTCTTCGGGTCGATGCCCTCCCTGAACTCGGTCTTGCTAAACCATTCCCCGCAGAAGTCATGAACGATGCGAGCACTTTCTTCACAATGGCGGGTCAGCGCATCGTTGAAGGCCGTCAAGTCGCCCACTTGCTGGAGACGGTGGCCCCCAACTTGGCCGGCAGTTACGCGGCTGAGATAGAAGTTGAGGAACCGCGACATGAACCGACCGAAGAACTTCTGCCCCAGATCGGAGAAGCCAGCCTTGGTCGAAAGCGCCCGGAGGGCTTGGCCCAGTTCCTCTTTGCCGCTGCCAAAGAGTGTTCGGGTCATCGGGCCGGCCACGGTGGCGATGGCTTCGGCCGCCGCCGCTTGGCCCATTTCACTGATATCGGTAGCACGGCAATGAGCATAAATGTGGTCGTCGATGGCATGCTGGATGGCCGCTGCAAACTCAACGACGCCGCCATCGGAAGGCACATGGATGCCTATGGCTGCGAGCCTTGATGGCCAATCTGGGTGTTTCGCAGCAAGGACTACTTGCGTCAGGACATAGAAGGTATGGCGCAGACCCGCATCGGATATGGCACGGGCCAAGCCGCCCTGGGCAGCATCGAGCGTCTGTTGTGCGATGGAGTCAATGTCATCGGCGAGGGCCTTCCCGGCACCCGCGCCTCCAAACCCCCCGGCCACAGTGGCGACAACCTCGCCCCATCTACGACTCTTTGGAATCTTTCCAAGGCGTGTGTGGCCCATGATGCGTCTTCCCCACGTCGCGATACGGGCGACCGACGCTTCTCACGCATTACGATGCTGCTGTGTGTCGGCTGCCCGAGAGGGTGAAGGATCGCCACCCTGAAACGGAGAGATTCTCCCATAGGACGTGACCTGACGCAAGTTTGTTGGCAAAAACATGGGGGGAACGTGTCAGGCGAGGAAGAGCCAGCGGAGGGTGAGGATGATGGCGGCGTGGAAGGTCAGGAGGGCGGAGAGGCCGGTCCAGAAGTCGAGGCGGTCGGGAGAAGATGAGTTGGCGGTCATGAAGGCTCCTTGTTTGTATGGGAGGAGGGATAGCAAGGGGCGGGCCAGAGGGGGGATTTTGTGTAAGTGGGTTGTGGTACTTCCCTTGCAAGAAGTCAGCCGCAGAATGAGGATCGAGGTGGAGTAACAAGGGTTGTATGGAGGTGGGCATTGTGTGCTGGGGGAGGTGGGGGGATGATCGGGGAAGGGTTCAAGGATTCAAGAGTTCAAGGGTTCAAGGGTTCAAGGGAAGGAGAGGCATCGGATGCAAATCCGGTGCTCTGGGGTTAATCGGCTTTTCGCGGTGGCTATAGCGGTTCCCGATTGGGTGTACCACGGACGCGGAGGTTTCGACCCAACGTGATCGCTGAGTGCTTGGCGGGGAGAATAGGGAAGCCCTCACCCAACCCTCTCCCGGGGTACCGGGCGAGGGGAGAGAAGGCGTACGGGCAATCGGGAAATGCTTTAGACGCCGTCGGGGCGGGTGCTGAGGTGGTCTCCCGGAGTACCGGGCGAGGGGAGAGAAGGACCCACGGAGCCGCTGCGCATCACTTTCCCCACGAGCGATGTCCAGCGTGCCCTCGCGGACGTGTCCACGGGAGCGTAGGGGCGGCCACGGGTCTTCCTGGGACAACGCGGGCGAGGAAAGTCGCACATCATGGCGTTGGTGCTCAACTCAGCGCCGGCGATGCGACGGGCATCCGGGAACGCGTCGAGCCCTTCTTCAACGAGCCGCTTACGCAACAACTCGATCGATCGCACGCCGACGTTGAACGCCCGCGCGGCATCGACATCCTTCCTCTTCGGCCCCGCGTCCGATTCATCGACCGCCAGCAGGACGTTCGCGTGCCGAATGCGATAAGCCGCCGCCTTGCCGACGCCGATGAGTTGTTCAAGGCGAGCGCGTTCCTCGGCATCCAGCCGGA
Organism: Planctomycetota bacterium; assembly: GCA_026693085.1. GTDB lineage: Bacteria > Planctomycetota > Phycisphaerae > Tepidisphaerales > Tepidisphaeraceae > JAPLNB01. Next base: position 14,185 of record JAPLNB010000142.1, read on the forward strand.
CGATATACTTCTTGATGCCGAGGCTCCTTGATCGCGGGCGACATGCCCGAAAGAAGGATCGGCAAACCGATCCACTGACCCGCAATCTCAAGCGGAACGGACCAGTAGGACCAGGTGTGAATACCTTTCATAAGAAAAGGAGTCTGTTGTACTGTGGCACATTATAGGGGAGTTGCCAGTGGTTAGTGATTTGTTGTTGTGTGGGGATGAGGGCGCGTGTATAATGAGGGAGTGGGCTGGAGGTGGTAGTATGCGAAATGTGGCTATTTTGCTGGTGGTGGTTGTGGGGGTGGCGGGGAGGACTTGGGGGGCGGAAGCGTCGGGAGGAGGGGTGTTGTTGTTGCCGTTTGCGGCGGTGGGGGAAACGCGAGGAGGGGAATGGATCGGGCAGGCGGTGCAGCAGAGCCTGTTGTCGGATCTGAGCCGGGTGAAGACGTTGCAGCCGCTGGTGCCGGGGACGGCCATGAAGGGGGCGATGGATCTCGAGGGAGCGAAGCAGGCAGGGAAGGCGGCGGGGGCGGATTATGTGGTGTATGGCTCGTATCAGTTGGGGCAAGTGGGGCTGCGGATCACGGGGCAGGTGTTGGATGTGAATAGCGGGCGGTTTGTGGGAGGGGTGAAGGCCACCGGGAGCGTGCGAGAGTTGTTTGAGATGGAAGATGCGATCGCGGAACAGACGAAACGGATTTTGAGCAAGCAGATTTGGGCGGCTGAAGCGGCAGCAAAGGTGGAGCCGGTGAAGGCGGAGGCGGTAGAGGCAAAGGATCAGGGGAGGGCGGTGGATCGGCCATGGGACGGGGATGAGCAGTGGATCCAGTGGGCGAGGGAGCGCCGGTACGATGGGGATTACCGTGGAGGGTATTGGCGATATACCTACGGGAATGGGCCAGGGTATGGATATTGGACGGGGTATGGGTATGGGTATGGGTATGGATATGGATATGGGCTGGGCGGGGGACATGTCTATCCAAGGTATTCATACCATCCGGCGCGATACAATCGGGGGGGGCGGTATGGGGGGAGATAACAAGCGTTGGAGGGTTCAAAGGCGATGTGTAACTTAACGCTGAGGTAGAGTTTGTGCGCGGCCTCACCCGCCGGGGCTTCCTTCGGTCCATCGGGACGGCGGGGCCTTTGTGCTTCATCATGGAGGGAGCGACGCCGCCGGTTTTGACGACGGAGCCATTGGGGGCGAGGTTGCCGAAGAGGACGGTGGGCCCGCCGCCGAGGAGCTTGAGGGCTTCTTCCCGATCCATGGCAGAATTGTAACAGAGCGGACGCCCGGAGGCATCAGTGGCCGCCGGCGCTGGAGCGCGAGCATCACAGCCATATCAATTTCGCCATTTTCTTCTTGACACTGACTACACCTGTAGTACTATGGACTACAGATGTAGTCATTAAGGAACGCCCTCATGCCCACCTTGCCCCAAATCTCCGATGCCGAATGGGAAGTCATGAAAGTGCTTTGGGACTCCGACCCCCTCACCGCCGGCCAGGCCGTCCAGCGGATCCAGACCGACCAGAAATGGGCCCCCCGAACCATCAAGACCCTCCTCGCCCGCCTCGTCAAGAAAGGCGCGATCGGCGTTCAGCTTGATGGCCGCCGCCATCTCTACCAGCCTCGCGTCACCCGCGAAGCCTGCCGCCGCCAGGAATCCCGCTCCTTCCTCTTTCGCGTCTTCGACGGCGCCGTCACTCCCGCCCTGGTCCACTTTATCAAGCAAGCCAACCTCTCCTCGCAGGAGATCGAACACCTCAAGCAACTCCTCGACCAGGAGGCACAATGAACCCCCAAATCATCGGCGATTGCGCTTCGGCATCGCTCTGCTGGATCCTGCGCGCAAGTCTCCAGGCGGCCGTTCTCGTCGGCCTGGTCCTGCTCCTCCAATGGGCATTTGGCCGATTTCTCTCCGCCCGCTGGCGCGCCAACCTCTGGCTCATCGTCCTCCTCCGCCTGCTCATCCCCGTTCTCCCCGCCAGCCCCATCAGCCTCTTCAACCTCCTCCACCTCATGCCCGCCGAGCCTGCACACACCCAATCGCTTGCCCCGCAGAACGCAATCAGCCCGCCGCCAACCGCTCGAATGCCGCAGCACCTGGCGCTCTCCCAGCCACCCGCCCCTGATCCGGCCGAACCCGCGCCGACGAACTCGGGTATCCACATTGCCTATAACGCTGTGCTCCCCCCACCTTCCCAGCTCATACCCCGCCCCGAAAGCACACCCTCATCCCCATTTGCCCTCACCTGGCCCGCCGCCCTCCCGCTGCTCTACCTCGCCATTGTTGTGCTCCTGTCGCTCCGCGTGGTGCTTGCCACCATCCGTCTCTCAAGCACCGTCCGCCGCCTTGCGCCCATCACCGACCCCAGTCTGCTCCAACTCCTCCAGCGCTGCAAAGATCAGATGCACATCCGCCGCCGTGTCACACTCCTCGCCGCCCCCAACGTCTCCGTCCCCGCCCTGATGGGCGTCCTCCACCCCCGCCTGCTGATCCCGCCCGACCTGCTCACCACCCTCGATCCCCGCGAACTGCGCCTGGTCTTCCTCCACGAGCTGGGGCACATCCGCCGACACGACGTCGCCCTCAACTGGCTCGCCACCGCCCTCCAGATCCTCCACTTCTTCAACCCCATCCTCTACTTGGCGTTCTGGCGCATGCGCGGCGACCACGAACTCGCCTGCGACGAACTCGTGCTCCAGCAAGCCCCCCACGACGACCGCCACGCCTATGGCCAGACCATTCTCAAACTCCTGCAATCTCTCTCCCGGCGCAACGTTGTGCCGGGCATGGTTGGTATTCTTGAAGGCACACACCTGACGCGGAGGATCACCATGATCGCTCGTTTCAACAACACTCGCGGCCGCTGGTCGTCTCTGGCATTTCTCAGTCTCATGCTGCTTGCAGCGGTCGCTCTGACCGACGCCGTCCGCGGCCAGGCAAACCCCGCCGCCAACACAACGCCCACTACCAAACCGGCCAAAGCCCCCCCCACCGTCCGTCCGGCCGCCATGGACTCCTCTTCCGGAGCGCCAACCCCCCGACGGCCAGGCTACTCCGACCCGCGCGCCGGCACCGGCAACCCCTCCGGCAGATTGCCCGCCGGTCCCTATGGCATGACGCCCGGCAGCCCCGCCATGCCCGGCGGCCCCCAAAACCCGCGCGCCGTCGCCCCCGTCCTCCCCACCGATGAGCAATCCGAAAAGGCCAACGCCAAGACCCGCGATCTGCTCCGCAAAACCATCAACAACGTCGCCTTCACCAACGTCTCGCTCCGCGACGCCATTGATTTCATCCGCGATGCCACCGGCGCCAATTTCTTCGTAGATTGGCTGGTGCTCGAGAGCCAGGGCATCGCCGCAGATGCCATCGTCAACGTGACGCTCAAAGATGTCCCCGCCTGGGATGCCCTGCAACTGGCCCTCCGCAGCGTCAATGCCCAGATCACCTGCAACATCGAAAACGGCATCGTCGTCATCTCCAATCAGCAATCCGGCGGCGCCGGCGTCATCAAAGCCTACGACGTCGCCGATCTGGTCGAACAAGTCGCCGATAACCCCTCCGCCGGTGGGCCGATGAGAGAAGGAGGCATGTCCCGCGGAGGCCGCCAACCGCAGCCCATGACCAAGATGGATCAGCTCATCGACCTCATCACCGTTAACGTTGACCCTAGCTGCTGGTTGGAGAACGGCGGCAAGGACGTCATCAAGCCCTTCAACGCCAAGCTCATCATCACCACCACCGAGACCAACCACCGCAAGATCGAAAAAGTCCTCGCCGTGCTCCGCGATAAGCCCGACAAAACCCCCAACCCCAAATAACCCCCCCCCACAAACCACCCCCAACACCCACGGATCAAGTTCCGTGGGTTTTCTTTTTCTTCCCCGCCCCCAATTCCTGCCCTCTGCCCCCTGAACCCTGAACCCTACCCCGCCCCCATCCGATCCCTCATCGAGAAATACATCCTCCCCGCGTCCACGATCCACACCCCCAGCAGCACAATCCCGATCATCATCACCGCAAACCGCACATAATTCGTCACCGGGTTCCACATGCCATACCACACCCCCGCCCGGCCCACGATCGGCGACACCCCCTCCAACTGCAGCAGCACGAAAAACCACAGCAACGGCACGCAACCCACCGACAAAACCGCAAACGTCGCCGACCACGGCTCCCGACGCCGCATCAGCCGCGCCCACACCTGCGACAACACCGCCAACACACCCACCAACACCCCAAAACAGATCGGCACAAACGCCAACGCCCCACCCACCGCCAGCGGCCAGTACTCCGCCACCTCTTGCCTCAGCACCGCCATCGCGCTGGACGCTCCCATTGCGTGTGTGATGAACGACCTCACACACACGTGCGTCGTGCTCAGCACTCCCGCCAACGCCGAGATCCCCGCCAAAACCCCCAATGCCTGCTTAAATGATGCCGTCTGTGCCAACTCCAGCCTCGCCCGATGCGACCAGAACGTCCTCACCCACCTCGCCAACTCCCGCCGCCGGACTCCACTCCGAGAGTAGTCCAGAATCACGGCCTTTTGCCCTGGGTGTCGATTCTCGATGCGCATAGCCGAGCCCACTGTTGTACCCGCATTCTGCCATCCAGCCCCCGAAATTTCCATCCTTTTTCTCGAAAATGTGCCCCAAAACTGTCCATGATCCCCTCCCCATCCCCCCAGAACACACTTTCCAAATCCCCTGAAACTCCTCCCATAGCCCCGGCCCTCCTTTCCCCACCACCCCAAACGCCCTACACTTTCGCGTCCGCTATGACCACGCGCTCCTTCAACATCGACCCCGTCCTCGCCGGCCGCGCCCGCCTCACCGACGCCCAGGCCCTCGAACTCTACCACTCCGCCTCCCTCCACGACCTCGGCCAATTCGCCCACACCGTCTCCCAACGCCTCCACCCCGAGCCCCACCGCACCTACGTCATCGACCGCAACATCAACTACACCAACGTCTGCACCGCCCGCTGCACCTTCTGCGCCTTCCGCCGCGACCACTCCGATTCCGACGCCTACACCCTCTCCAACGACCAGATCGGCCAAAAAATCCGAGAACTCCTCTCCATCAATGGCTCCCAGATCCTCATGCAAGGCGGCATGAACGACCGCCTCCCCCTCTCCTACTACGAAGACCTCCTCCGCTACATCAAATCCACCTTCCCCACCATCCACATCCACGCCTTCTCCCCCCCCGAGTTCGTCGAATTCGAACGCTTCTTCAACCTCGACGTCCGCGACATCCTCCGCCGATTCCAGAAAGCCGGCCTCGACACCATCCCCGGCGGCGGCGGTGAAATCTTCGCCCCCCGCGTCCGCCGCCGCATCGGCCTAGGCAAATGCTCCGCCGACGACTGGCTCCGAGTCATGCGCGTCGCCCACGAAGAAGGAATGTCCACCAGCGCCACCATGCTCATCGGCCACATCGAGTTCGTCCGCGAACGCATCGCCCACCTCTCCGCCCTCCGTGATATGCAGGATTACGCGCATGCGCTGCGTGGGGTCAGGGATCAGGGGTCAGGGGTCAGCGAAGAGCCGTCGGAAGTCATCGACCGTGTGCAGCAACGCTGGCCGGGTGTATTCCCCAATTCGAAAATCAAAAATCAAAAATCAAAAATCAAAAACCCCGGCTCCTACACCGCCTTCATCCACTGGCCCTTCCAACGCGAAAACACCCCCCTAGGCCGCGCCAAAGAATACGACCCCGAAACCCACGGCCCCTTCGACGACTCCACCAACGAAGACATCCTCAAAGGCCGCGTCGTCCGCACCGCCGGCGCCTCCGAATACCTCCGCATCCTCGCCATCGCCCGCCTCTACCTCGACAACTTCCCCTCCCTCCAGTCCTCCTGGGTCACCATGGGCCCCAAGATCGGCCAACTCGCCCTCCTCTTCGGCGCCAACGACATGGGCTCCGTGATGATGGAAGAAAACGTCGTCTCCGCCGCCGGCACCACCTACAAACTCAACGAACGCGAAATCTGCCGCCTAATCCGCGACGCCGGCTACACCCCCGCCCAACGCGACCAGTACTACCACATCCTCCGCCTCCACACCGGCCCCTCTTCCCCCGACCTCCGCCCCCAACAAAATCCCCCCCT
>JAPLNB010000143.1 GCA_026693085.1 Planctomycetota bacterium
GAAAATAAGGAAGCCCTCACCCAACCCTCTCCCGGAGTACCGGGCGAGGGGAGAGATGGAGTAGCGGGGGAGGGGGAAGAGGGTGGAGCGGGGGAAGCTACCTTTCGAGCAGAATTGGCGAGTCGAAGTGGAACGAGGCGAGTTGGGAAGGCGGGCGGTATTCGAGGCCCGCGGGGAGCCAGGCATCGGGTTGAGGGTCGGATGCGAGGCGGTCGGCGAGGGATTCGCGTGGGCTATGGATCTGGCTGGTGTCGAGGGCGATGGTTCCGGTCTGGGTCTGCATGGAGCGGGTTTGGTCGGATTCGATTGTGGATCGGAGGACGTAGTAAAACCCTCCCCAAGCCAGAGCGATGATGGCTGTCGCCACAAAGGCGCAGGCAACGCGCAGGCGGCGGCCGGAGTCGGGGATATCGTCGCTGTGCACGATTGTTCGAATCATGAACAACCTCCAGGATAGACACCCACACTCATCGGTATCGGTATTTTGGCATTTCATTGACGATGCTGCAAGGGCAGATTGCGCAAAAAAACAAGAAGGCGTGCGGAGTTGGGCGCGTGACAGAGCGAGAGCGCGTGGAGCGTGAAATGGAGCCAGTTGAATCGAAAGCAGAAAGAGCACTGGCTGGCAAGCAGCCAGGGGTGCGCGAGACCGGGGGCACTTTCGTGTTTTCGCGGACTTATTTGTAGCGGTTCCCGATTGAGTGTACCCGGTGCGCGGAGAGTTCAACCTAACGCGTTTTCGGGATGCTTGGCGAGGAAAAAAAGGAAGCCCTCACCCAACCCTCTCCCGGAGTACCGGGCGAGGGGAGAGAAGGAGTACAGGCAATCGGGAAATGCTTTAGCGGGTGGACTGGCTGCGTGAGAGTGAGAAGTCCACCGGGTGAGAGGCGATCTGGTACATGGTTCCATTGCGATAGATTTCGACCGTTTTGACGAGGCTCTTGCTGAAGGGCAGGGATTGGCCGAGTTCGTTGAAGAGCATGGGGTAGTGGATTTCCTTGAGCTGGCGGCTTTGCATGTTGGGGACATGGCAGACGTATTGGCGGTTGACCCAGACTTCGACGTCGGACCAGTCTTCATCGGAGAAGTTGACGACTTCAACGCGGTGCAAGTCATAGCCGACGAGTGCGCGGGCCTTGGGCTCGAGTACGTGGGGTGCATCGACTTTGTAGGGGAAGCGTTTGGCGGAGTCCTGCTGGAGTTCGGAAACGCTCTTTCGCAGGTTCGGGTCGGGGTTGGCGAACATGGTTGGCTGACTGCAGCCGGCGAGGGCCAACAGGCCGGCGGTTACCATGGCAGCGACCGAGCGACGAAATACGGGGGAGATGTTGGAGATCAACATGGTGGATCCTTGGCTTGGCGATCGAGCAATGCCCAAGCCCGCACATCGCGGAGCCTGGGCAAATGTTGCGCTTCGCCTTTGCGATTATCGGACGATGGGCGTGGGAAAGATGAGGCGATTTTGGGGGGGAGGGGGAACGGGCTGAGCCTGGCGGGAATGAATCGTTGGGGAAGGGGGTTTGGTCGGGAGGTGAAAGATACTGACAAATCGGGAGAGGGAGTGACTTGATATTGGGTCTGGTGGTGTTGATAATAGGGGGATGAACCATTGGATGGTCCGACTGATGCCGATGCGGTAGGGGCGAGCTTCCCAAGTGGGACGCTTTGGCCTCTGATTCGGCAGTTGGGTCGGTCGGACTGGACGATGGTTTTTTGTGTTTATTGGGATCAGTCAAGTCGCCCGGTATGCGGGGCGGCAAAACGTGGCGCTGAAAAATGAGCAAGCGATTTTATATAACGACGCCGATTTATTATCCGAATGGGGAGCCGCACCTTGGGCATTGCTATACGACGATCGCAGCGGATGCGCTGGCGAGGTATCACCGGTGGGTGGGGGAGGATACGTTTTTTCTGACGGGGACGGATGAGCATGGGATCAAGATGGTGAAGACGGCGGCGGACCTGAAGATCGAGCCGAGCGAGCTGGCGGATCGGGTGGCGGCGGTGTTCCAGGAAGTTTGGAAGGAGCTGGATATCAGCCATGATGATTTCATCCGGACGACGCAGGGGCGGCATAAGACGGCGGTGCAGGAGATTGTGAGGAAATTGCAGGCGAATGGGGATATCTACCTGGGGAGCTATGAGGGGTGGTATGATGAGAGCCAGGAGGAGTTTGTTACGGAGACGGAGGCGAAGAATCATGAGTTTAAGTCGGCGGTGACGGGTAGGGGGCTGGTGAGGTACAAGGAGCCGACGTACTTTTTCAGATTGACGAAGTATGCGTCGAAGATATTGGAGCATATTGAGAGGAATCCGGGGTTTATCAGGCCGGAGTCGCGGCGGAACGAGGTGACGAGCAAGTTGAAGGCTGGGGTAGATGATTTATCGATCAGCCGTGCGACCTTGAAGTGGGGGATTCCGATGCCGAACGATCCGGGGCATGTGATTTATGTGTGGATCGACGCGTTGAGCAATTACATTACGGCATTGGGGTATGCGGCGGGGGATCGGTCGCGGTTTGAGCGGTATTGGCCTGTGGATGTGCATTTGATCGGGAAAGAGATTCTGTGGTTTCATACGGTGTATTGGCCGGCGGTTCTGATGGGGATCGGGGCGGAGCTGCCGAAGAGCGTTTTTGCGCATGGATGGTGGACGAGCGGTGGGCGGAAGATGAGCAAGACGCTGGGGAATTTCATTGATATGGAGAAGATCAGGGGGATTGTGGGGAAGTATGGGTTGGATTCGCTGCGGTATTATCTATTGAGGGCGGCACCGTTTGGGAGCGACCTGGACTGGAACGACGGGGACTTTATGAAGGCGTTTGGGGAGCTGGCGAACGTTCTGGGGAATTGTCTGAACCGGGTGGTGAAGATGATTGGGCGGTATCGTGGGGGAGTGTTGCCGGCGGTGGTTGGGGAGTTGGAGGAGATTGATCGGGGGTTGCTGGCGCGGATGGCGGGATTGGAGGGGGAATTGGGGAAGGCGTATGAGAATTGTGAGCTGCACCACTGCGCGGTTCTTCCATTAGAACTTGCGCGTGCTACAAATGGTTATATTGAATCGACAGCACCGTTTGGACTGGCGAAGGACCCCGCGAAGGCTGGTCGGCTGGATACGGTGCTGAACATTTCGGCGCAGGCAGTGTACCGGGCCCTCGTGGGCTTTTTGCCCATCTTACCACACAAGGCTGTTGAAGGGCTCCGGCAACTGGGGGTGGATGTAAGTGGTAAGGATATGGCAGAGCTGTTGGGTTCGGATGTGCCTGCAGGACAGAAACTTGGAGAAGGCCAGCCGCTATTCCCGCGTGTGGAATAGGAATGTGGCATTGGGTTGAGAACTCGTGTAGATTGTAACTATGCCAGCGAAGGAACCACGGCCTGTGAAAGCGATTGAGGAAGTCGTTGAGCAAATTGGGCTGTATCCGATTGAGGCTTACGATTTCGTGCAGCGGGGCCTGCAGTACACGGTGCAGACGATCCATGGAGATGTAAAGGATCCGACGGCGAACCGGCACATAAACGGGCGCGACCTGAGCGAGGGTCTGCGCGAGTTTGCGTTGATGCAGTGGGGGCGGCTAGCTCGAGCAGTGCTGAGGCGGTGGAACATCACGCGGACGGACGATTTTGGGCGGATCGTGTTCGCGTTGGTGGAGAGCGGGTATATGACGAAGACGGAAGAGGATACGTCGGAGGACTTCCGGAACGTGTACGATTTTTCGACACTGGAAGAGGAGTACCAGATCGGGTGGGTGATATGAAGAAGAAGCGGCAGAGCTCGCGCGGGCGAGCGGGGAGTGGTGAAGGGGCGGGCAAGCAGGTTGAGGGGTGTGTGGGTGAGCCGCTGAAGCGGCGGGTGGGGCTGCTGATTACGCTGAGCATCATCTTTTCGATGTGGGTTATTGCGTTGCTGGTGATGCACTTTGCGAAGGTTTATCCGGGGCATCAGAGGCAGGGGACGAGCGGGGTTGGGGTGATTTCCGGTTTTTAATCTGGGTTGGGGGAACGGGGCGGGCTCTTCGCTGTGCTACGCGATCGTTTGGCTTGGGGTGGAGGTGAGCGGCATGGGGGTGGGGGGGTGTTGGCGATCGAGGAGGTAGAGGAGGGAGGCCAAGAGGAGTTCGCCGGTGATGGCCCAGAGGCGGAGGAGGACGCCGAGGAATCCTGCGAGTGCGGCGAGGACGGCGAGGTCGGGGAAATGGATGCGGATGAAGCTTTTTGGGAGGACGAACTGGAGGGTGGTGATGAAGACGGCTTCGCGGACGCCGATGCCTCCGGGCATCAGGAATCCGACGGAGAAGCCCATGGTCCAGGCGAGGCAGTAGGCTCCGGCGAGGAGGTAGCATTTCTGGATGGGGAGTTGGAGGGTGCTGTAGGTGAGGACCCAGATGGCGAGGCTTTGCCAGAGGAGGCCGAGGATGTTCCAGAGGATGACGAGGGTGAGTTGGCGTTTTCGGAGGGCGGGTTCGATGGGGTGCTTGTGGAGGCGTGCGAGGAGTTTGTTGAGGAGGGTGTAGAAGACTTTAGGGTGGAGGAGAGTGAGGAGGATGGGGATGAATGCGGCGGCGATGAAGAGCCAGTGGCGGTGTTCTGGGGGGATGCGTCGGATGCCGGCGGCGACGAGGCAGATGAAGGCGACGAGGATGTTGGCGAGCATGAAGATGCAGAGTTCGAGGATTTGGGTTGCGGAGGAGACGTGTGCGGGGACGCCGTAGGGTTTGGAGAGGTAGACGCGTCCGACGACCTGCCAGATGACGCCGGGGATGTATCGGGCGAGTTCGGAGAAGGACCAGATGCGCGAGGCGGCGCGGACGGGGAGGGTGTGGCCGAAGGCGATGAGGATTCTGCGCCAGGAGGTAGCGCGGAAGAGGAAGAGGAAGAGGGAGAACATGAGTGCGGCGAGGGCGAAGAGGTACCAGTTGGTTGCGAGGATGCGTTGTCGTACGAGGGGGCCATTGATGGGGTGGTTCCACTGCTTGAAGACGGGGCGGAGCATCCAGTAGAAGATGGCGGCGATGAGGGCGATTCGGAGGATTCGGATAAGCCAGGGTTTGATGGTGGCGTAGGTGTTGAGGAGGGAGTCGCGGTGGCGTTGGTGGATTTCGAGGATTTCGATGTCGGGTTCGGTGTGGTCGTGAAGACGGAGGCGGAGTCGGCGACGAGGGGGGAGGAGGTCGAGGCCTTTGCGGCGCATCCAGGGGCGGATGCGGCGGCGGATGCGAGGCATCAAGGCGAGGAGCATGTTGATGATGTCGGCGCCCAGGAGGCCGAAGCACCAGATGGCGATAACGGCGGCGAGGTAGGTGGCGATGAGGAGGAGGGCATTGATGGTGTGGGGTTCGGCGAGGGGCCACCAGCGGCCGCGGAGCCAGGTGATGATGAGGGCGGCGGGTGTGAGGATGGCAACGAGTGCGACGGTGAGGTGGTAGGTGCGGTTGTTGCGGTTGACGGGGATGCCGCGGAGGACGCGAGCGGTGAGGGCGCGTTTGCCGGGGAAGGTGATGAGGGCGAAGCCGATGATGAAGAGGGGTATTCCGCCGGGGCCTGGGACGAAGGCGCCGACGGGGCCGGCGCCGAGGATGAAGATCCAGCCGAGGATGTTCTTGATGATGAACCAGGAGTAATCGTGGAAGCTCCAGCGGGTCTTTTGTGGCGGAGGAGTTGGACGGGTGTGGCGCATCGGGGGCGAGTGCTCCAAGAATGGGTCAGAGCTATGGTTGTATGTGATTAGGGGATGGGTGTCGAGGGATCTGGAATGGGGAAGGGGGATGGCGAGGCGGCGTAGCGTTCTGGGTTGTCGTGAGGGGGGGATTGAATCCAGGACTTTGGGGGTGCATGATGTGGGGGTGTCGTATAGCAACGGTTTGATGGATGATGACATTGCGCGGGTGCTGATTTCGCATGCGCAGATCGAGCAGCGAGTGCGGGAACTGGCGCAACAGATCGCAGCGGACCATCGGGGTGTGATGTCGGATGGGGAAGGGATTACGATCATTGCGGTGCTGACCGGTGCGATGATTTTTTGTTCGGACCTGATGCGGCAGTTGCCGATGCGGATGAAGATCGGGCTGCTGGGGGTGAGCAGTTATGCTGGGGCGAGCGTGCGGGCGCAGGGGGCGAGTGTGCTGTCAAAGCGGACGGGCGATTTGCGTGGGCGACACGTTCTGGTGATCGACGACATTCTGGACAGCGGGAATACGATTCGATTGGTGAAGGGGATGCTGATGGGGCATGAGCCGGCGAGCGTGAAGGTGTGCGTGTTGTTGCGGAAACAGACGGAGGGGGCGAGGCAGACGGCGGTTGAGTACGTCGGGTTTGATATTCCGGATGAATTTGTGGTTGGCTATGGGCTGGATTACGACGATTATTACCGTAATCTGCGGGATATCGTGACGTTGAAGCGGCATGTGATTGAGGGGTCAGGGTTGGGGGTTCAGGGGTCAGCACATGACGAATGAAGAAGGACAACTGAGGCGAGAGCGGACGGAGAGCAATCCGTGGGGTTTGCCGGTGCGAACGAGCGAGGTGGGAGCGGCGGCGGCGAGCGCGGCGGCGACGCCGATCGGGGCGTTGATGTCGGGGCACATTTTGCGGGATGGTGAGCTGGTGCTGTTGATATTGCGGCCATCGCGGTGGTTTATTCTGCTGTCAAGCTTGCGTTTTCTGGCGGTCGTGCTGATCGGGATGATTTTGGCGGGAATGTACCATGAGGAGGTGCGGTATCCGTTGCGGCGGGTGATGGAACCGGGGGTGTTTCTGATCGCTGGGCGGTTGATGTGGGCGGTGCTGCAATGGATGGGGCGGTATTACATTTTGACGGATATGCGGATTTTACGGCTGTCGGGGGTGTTCAGCGTGGCTATTTTTGATTGTCCGTTGAGGCGGGTGGCGAGGGCGCTATTGGAGGTGACGTTCAAGGAGCGGCTGTGCCGGATCGGGTCGATCGTGATTATACCGGCGGATGAGCAGTTTGGGCTGGGGTCGTGGCAGATGGTGGCGAGGCCGAGGGAGGTGAGGGAGCAGATCGTAGCGGCAATCAATCGGGTGAAACAGAGCGGGATGGGGGGGTAGGTCGGGGAACTGGTGAACGATGAAGGATGAAGGATGAATCGGAGGGGGGATAGAGGGTAATCCGATGTCTAGCGTGGCACGGTGTGTCTCGCCGGTGCGATGACCCCGGGATCTATTCCACAAACTCTTCGCCGGAAACGTGTTACGTGCGGTTGCATGCACCATTTCCGCTCGAGATGCGTTTGCCATGGCTTCGGGCGCAAGAACTCATCAGCAAGCTTGCTCACGCGGAATCTTCAGGTATCATTGTTTTCGGATTGGCGATTCTTCTTCGGTTCGCCCTATACGCAGGTATACGTGGACAATTTCAAGCTCGACACCCAGGCCGTCCCCCTGCCCAGTGTGGCTTGCACGAGTTTGCTGACCTTGGCGTGCCTGGCCGGATGCCGGTTCACGCAGCGACGCCGCTTGTTGGCCTGAGACAAGCTCGTGGGACAGCCTGAGCACTGCGGCACGCGCAAGCCAGGTCTGGCGGGGCTCCTTGGGTGCGCACTCTGGGCATGTGCCGTCGTCGGCCCGTCTGACCTTCCCCCCCACTCATTCCCGCGGGCGGGCCGCTCGGCCCGCCCGTCTACTTGCTCGCGGCGCCGGCCCCTCGCACGCTTGCCGCCGGATGGGTATCATCTGTCCTCGTGAGCGATGTCCTCATCAGGATCAAACGTGCCGTCCTTGCGGGACGTTACGACTTCAGCGCGAAGGCGAACGAGGAGATGGAGCGGGACGGGCTGACGCCGCCGGAGGTGGCCGAGTCCATTCTCAACGCCGCCGCCATCTACAAGACGATCCGCTCAAGCAGCCGGTTGCGTCGGCGTCGTCGCGAGTACCTCCACGTCATCTGGAGCACGACTCTGGCCGGGCGTCCGGTCTATTCAAAGGGGAAACTGGTTGCCGAGGGCGGGTTCGAGACGTACTATTTCCTCGTGTCGGCCAAGCGCGCCGAGTAGAGCATGCTGAAGCACAAGACCTGTCCAACCTGCGGCAGCAAACGGATCAAGTTGGTCCGGCGGACGTTGACTCGCTCCAGCCATGGCCAGATCTATAAGGTCCCCAACGTCCAGTTCCACGCATGCCCCGATTGCGGCGAGCACGTCTACAGCCCCGAAGCCGTCAGCAAGATCCAAGCCCATTCTCCCGCGTTCGCCAAACGCCGGCGGTCGGCACTGCCGGCGTGAATCCTCAGGGCAGAAGAAGCCGGTATGGGGATGATTTGGCATCCCGTTCTTCGTGGATGAAAAACCCCCGGACACGAGGCCCGGGGTTTTGGTGGGAAAAGGATCGGGGTTATTGCATCACTTGATAAAGAGCATTTCCCGGTAGGTGGGGAGGGGCCAGTGATCGTCGGCAACGAGGGTTTCGAGTTTGTCGCCGAGGTTGCGGGTCTCGGCCATGATGGGGAGAACCATGTCGCGCATGTACTTGGCGTGCTCGTAGGCGTCGGCTTCGGTGTGGTGGCTGAGGGCCTTTTCGAGGTTAGCCAGGGCCTTCTGGAAGTCGGCGATGGCGGCGGTGAGAGTTTTGAGGAGTTCGAGTTGGGGGGCGTTATCGACGCCGGCGGCCTTGGTGGCGTTGACGGCGGCGGCGACTTCGGCCTGGTAGCGTAGGGAGGCAGGGAAGATCATTCGGCCGCCCATGTAGACCATGAGTTGGCCTTCGATGTTGATGGTTTTGACGTAGCCTTCGGAGAAGATGTGGAAGCGTGAGTGGAGTTCGCGTTCGGTGTAGACTTTGTACTTGGTACAGAGGTCGATGGTGTCTTTGCGGGTGATGATGGGGAGGGTGTCGACGGTGTTTTTGAGGTTGGCGAGGCCGCGTTTTTCGGCTTCCTTGTGCCACTCTTCGGTGTAGTTGTCGCCGTTGAAGATGATGCGTTTGTTTTCCTTGATGATCTGAGGGAGGAGTTCCTGGATGGCCTTGTTGAGGTCAATTCCGGCCTTGACGGCGGCCTCGAGCTTGGAGGCGACGTAGTCGAGGGACTCGGCGACGATGAGGTTGAGGACGGTATTGGGTCCTGCGATGGACTGTGATGAGCCGACCATTCGGAACTCGAACTTATTGCCTGTGAAGGCGAAAGGGGAGGTTCGGTTGCGGTCGCCGGCGTCCTTTGGGAGCTTTGGGAGGATTGAGACGCCGGTTTCGAAGATTCCGGCATCCTTGGAGGACTTGGGTCCGCCGTTTTCGATCTGTTCGATGACATCGGTGAGCTGGTCGCCGAGGAAGATGGAGACGATAGCGGGAGGGGCTTCGTTGGCACCGAGGCGGTGGTCGTTGGCGGCGGATGCGACAGTGACGCGGAGGAGTTCGGCATATTTATTGACGGCGCGGATGACGGTGCAGCAGAAGACGAGGAACTGGGCGTTATCGTGGGGTGTATCGCCTGGGGTGAGGAGGTTTTCGCCGGCGTCGGTGGCCATGGACCAGTTGTTGTGCTTACCGGAGCCATTGATGCCAGAGAAGGGTTTTTCATGCATGAGGCAGGCGAGGCCATACTTATCGGCGGTATTGCGGAGGATCTCCATGGTGAGCATCTGGTGGTCGGTGGCGAGGTTGGAGTCTTCGAAGAGTGGTGCGAGTTCGTACTGGCTGGGGGCGACCTCGTTGTGGCGAGTTCTGGCGGGGACTCCGAGCTTGGTCATTTCGTATTCGCCTTCGGCCATGCAGGCGAGGACGCGTTCGGGGATGGAGCCGAAGTATTGATCTTCGAGTTCCTGGCCCTTGGGGGGTTTGGCGCCGAAGAGGGTTCGGCCGCAGTTGAGGAGGTCGGGTCGTGCATAGAAGAACTGTTTATCGATGAGGAAGTATTCCTGTTCGGGGCCCATGGTTGAGAAGACCTTTGTGGCGTCGTGGTTTCCGAAGAGGTGCAGGATTCGGAGTGCCTGAGAGGAGAGGGCTTCGATGGAGCGGAGGAGTGGGGTTTTCTTATCGAGAGCTTCGCCGGTCCAGGAGAGGAAGGCGGTGGGGATGACGAGGGTTGCGCCGTTGGGGTTTTCGACGATATAGGCGGGGCTGGAGGGGTCCCAAGCGGTGTAGCCGCGGGCTTCGAAGGTAGCGCGGATGCCTCCGGAGGGGAAGCTGGAGGCGTCGGGCTCGCCTTTGATGAGTTCTTTTCCGGAGAAGTCGGCGATGGCGGAGCCGGTGCCGGTGGGGGAGAGGAAGGAGTCGTGTTTTTCGGCGGTGAGTCCGGTCATGGGCTGGAACTGGTGTGTGAAGTGTGTGGCGCCTTTCTCCATGGCCCAGTCTTTCATGGCATTGGCGACGGCGTCGGCGATGGTGGGGTCGAGAGGCTGGCCGCGTTTGATGGTTTTCTGGAGGGCCTTGAAGATGGGCTTTGGCAAGCGTGCTCGCTGGACTTCTTCGGAGAAGACGTTGACGCCGAAGAGTTCTTTGAGGTGAACGGTCTTGAAGTCAACGCGGTTGAGTTGGTAGGTGGTGGTGGCAATGTGCTTAATTGCCTCATGGCGTAGATTCGAGCAACCCATTACAGTCTCCTGTGAAATCGAGAACCCACCCGGGCCGGGGCGGTGGCGGTGGAGCACACATGGGATGGGGGTTCTATGAAAGAACTGGCGTTTGGTCAAGTGAACAACGCCCAACCTGGCTCCACAACCGGGCTGTAGCAAAGGGCGTGCGAGGAGGAAAAGAGGGTTT
>JAPLNB010000144.1 GCA_026693085.1 Planctomycetota bacterium
GGAGTCGATCCAGGAGATGGCGGATCTGCTGGAGCGGCATGCGTTGCTCTATCGGCTGCAGCGGGGGAAGGTTCACGTCCAGAAGGAGAGGATCGCGCTGAGAGAACTGGCGGAGGTGGAGGCGGAGGGATTTGCGGAAGCGGCCCGAAAAAAGGGGATCGAACTGGTGATCGAGATTCCGGTGGAGGCGAGCGTGGAAGCGGACCGGATTCTGCTGGCGACGTCGGTGCGGGAACTGACGGACAATGCGGTGAAACATGCGTCGGCGGGGAGGGTGCGTTTGACGGCGCGCAAGAGTGAGCGGGGGATGTGGGTATTGTCGATCAGCGATTCGGGGCCTGGGATTCCGCGGGAGCGGCTGGCGATGTTGCTGGACCCACGGCAGCGGTTGGAGAAGAGAGAGTGGGGCTTCGGGTTGATGATCGTGCAATATGCGGGGCGGTTGTTTGGGGCGAGGCTGGAAGCGGAATCGGAGGTCGGTGAGGGGACGACGTTTCGGCTGGTGTTGCGGGGTGCGTGCGCGGGGAATGGGGGAATGAGGCAATGAGACATTGAGCAAATGGGGGGAGGGGGGTAGGCGATAAGCAATGAGTCATGATGCGAAAACCGTCCCCGTCCCGGTTTTCGTCAGAAGCGAAGCGGGAGACGCGGCGGCGAAGGAGGGGAAGGGTTCATCGGGGAGGGAAATGAGGTAAGATAGCGGGGGTTTCGGGCGAGGTTGGCTCGCGCGGAGCAATGTGAGGACTTAGAGACTATCTCGAAACTCTCTCTAGCCACAGATGGGGCACAGATGAACACGGATGAAAGAGCAAGAAGAGTCCGATCCCAAGTGATTTCCGCATTTTTTTGATCTAAGCCCATCTGTGCCCCATCTGTGGCAAAGCGGTTCTGAGATAGTTTCCTACTGAGCAGGAAAAGCGAGATGATCCCGATTTTTGAGTATCAGACGGAATCCGGCCGAGAGCGTGTGGAGGCGTTGCTGAAGGGGCTGGGGCTGGACCCGGTGGAGATCGCGTTGTCGCGGGGGAGACTGGCGGAAGCGACGGAAGCGGTGCGGAAGATCATGGCGGACGTCGCAGAGCGAGGGGACGCGGCGGTGGTGGATGCGAATCGTCGGTTTGATGATCCGCAGTTCACGGCGGACCAGATTCGGATCAGGCAGGAGGAGATGGTAGCGGCGGCAGGTCGGGTTCCGGGCGAGCAGCTTGATGCGATCCGGCGATCGATTGGGCAGGTGAGAGAGTATCAGTCGTGGATCATGCCGAAGAGTCCGGAGGTGCTGAGGCGGCCGGGGGTGGAGCTGGGGCTGCGTTTTACGGCGTTGGATTCGGCGGGGCTGTATGTGCCGGGCGGTCATGCGGCGTATCCGTCGAGCCTGATCATGTTGGCGGCGCCGGCGCAGGTGGCGGGCGTGAAGCGGGTGGTGGCGTGCACGCCGCCGAGCCAGTATGGGCGGTCGGACCTGTTTTTAGCGGCGGCGCATGAGCTGGGTTTGAGCGAGGTCTACCGAGCGGGTGGAGCGGCGATTGCGGCGATGGCGTTTGGGACGGAGACGATTCCGAAGGTGGACAAGATCGTTGGACCTGGGAACACGTACATTCAGTTGGCCAAGCGGTTGCTTGCGGGTGTGGTTGGGATTGACGGCTATTTGGGGCCTAGCGAGATCGTGGTGATCGCGGATGAGACGGGGCGTGCGGAGTTCATTGCGGCGGACCTGATTGCGCAGGCGGAGCACGATCCTGGGTCGGCGTTTTTGCTGACGACGTCGGCGGAGCTGGCGAAGGCGGTGGTTGTGGAGGTGAAGAAGCAGATGGAGGAGCGGCAGCGTCGTGGGGCGATCGAGTCGGGGTTACGTGATCATAGTGCAATCGTTGTAGACCCATCGATCGAGCGGCTGACGGAGTTGGCGAACCGGTTTGCGGCGGAGCACGTGAATGTACAAGTGAGGGATGAGGCGTCGGTTCTGAGTCGTCTTGCGCATGCGGGAGCGGTTTTTGTGGGGCAGTATGCTCCGGTGGCGGCGGGCGATTACGTGGCGGGTCCAAGTCACTGCCTGCCGACGAACAGGACGGCGCGGTTTTCGAGCGGGATCAGCGTTTACGAGTTTTTGAAGCGAAGCAGCGTTGTGAGGTACAGCCAGGCGGGATTGGCCAATGACGCCAAGGCGATCACGATACTGGCGGAAGCGGAGCACTTGGATGCTCATGCGGCCAGCGTGCGGATTCGCGGGAAATGATCGGTCTATCCGTTGGTGAGATATGGGCACAGAGCTATACTTCGGATGATCAATCCGCGAGCGTGGCGTGCCGTTGGATTGGCGGGGTGGCGTTGGTCAGTGTGCACTTATGGAACGACCGAATCCGCTGGATCTGAAGTACGGGCACGTGGTCTTTGAAGGAAAGAAGACTGCGGGGCGGCGGAGCATAGCGATCGGTGGGACAGGCAGGGGGCGAGGCGGGGCGCAAACGCGGGTTGAGCCGCAGCCGAGCGAAGCGGAGCGGGGATTCCTTTTGTGGCTATTCGAGCGGGCGGGGCTGGACGGCAAGCGTTATCGATGGGGGCCGTTGATGCGGCAGATGGGTGCGTGTATGCGGGCGTTGCAGGTGGAGTCGATGAGTGAGGCGAGGGCGGCGATCGAGGGGAGACCGGGGCTATTGGCCGAGGCGGTCGAAGCGTTGGTGATTGGCACGACGGGCTTTTTTCGGGATGTGGATGTATACGAGTGCTTGCGGCAGCGGGTGCTGCCGGAGTTGGCGGGGAGGGGTGTGGGGATTGATATTTGGTGTGCGGGGTGTTCGGACGGAGCGGAGTTGTACTCGGTGGGGATGCTATTGGGAGAGATGGGGAGATTCAGAGGTCGGTGGCTGGGGACGGACTGCCGGGCGCGGGCGATCGAGCGGGCTCGGCGGGGCGTGTTTGACGAAGCGGCGGCAGCGGACATTGGGAGGGAGTTGCGTGCGAGGTGGCTGGAGGTGCAGGGGCATGGGTGGCGTGTGGGGAGTGGGCTGCGGGAGAGGGTTGAGTGGGGAGTTGCGGATGTTTTTGGCTGTGGCGACGTGGGATGCTGGGACCTGGTTTTTTGCCGGAACTTGGCGATATATTTGCAGGGCGAAGCGGCAGCGGAGCTCTGGGAATTATTGGCGAAGGCGATGCGGGCTGGGGGTGTGTTGGTGGTTGGCAAAGCGGAAAGGCCTGGGGAATGGCTGGGTTTGACGAGGATTGGTTCCGGGATTTACCGGCGACGAGGGATCATTGATGAATGAGACAACGGTCGAGGTAGAGACGGAGCGGCGTGGGCGGTCATGGCTGTCGTGGCTCGTCTGCATGGGTTTGATGGGTCTGGCGCTTTATTGGCGGCTGGTGCTGTACCAGGATCGCATGGTGCCGATGGCGGATGCAGTGGCACTATTGACCTGCTTATGGGTTGGAAGTCGTCGGCTGTTGTGGGGGATGGTGTTGGTGTTCACGGTTGCGTTGGTCTACAAGGTGTTGTGGGTTTTGCCAGCCGAGTACAAAGATGAGATGAGGGAGTGGGCGTACATTTGCATACTTCTGTTCAATATGTGGATCGTGGCGATCGTCGTCCACTGCCTGCTGGGTGCCCGGCATCGGCTGGAGGAAAAGAACGCGGCGCTACGGAGGACGAACGGCGAGTTAACGGCGACCAACGAGGAGTTGGCAGCGAGGGAGGAGGAGGTTTCGCGTCAGAACGAGGAGTTGCAGTCGCAGACGGAGGAGTTGGAGCAGCAGGGGGAGGAATTGCAGTTGTTGAACCAGGAGGTTGGGAGGCGTGAGAAGGCGTTGCAGACGCTGCTGGAGACCTCGCGGTGGTTGCGATGGGATGTGCCGGAGGCGGAGGTGACGAACCGGATCTGCAAGGTAGCGGCGGAGGTGATGGAGGGGCATGCGTGCGCGGCGGCGGTCGTGTTGGAGGATCGGGGGCAGGTTGCGGTGCGAGGGCATTATGGATTTGGGGCGGAGGGGCCTGTGCGGGGGAACTGGGGGTTTGAGCGGTCGTTCACGGCATTGGCGATGAAGCAAGAGAGGACGGCGTACCTGGCGGACGTGGCACTTCGGCCGGACTTGGAGATTCCGCAGCGGGCGAATGGGGTGGAGTTGCGGTCGGTGTTGGCATCGCCGCTGCGGGTGGAGGGGGAGGTGGTGGGAGCGTTGGAGGTGTACAGCGAGGATCGGTGCGAGTGGACGGAGGAGAATTTCAGGGTGATGGAGTGGCTGGCGGTGCAGAGTTCGCTGGTGCTGGAGTCGGCGTCACTGCAGAGGGAGTTGGAGGAGCGGCGGAGGGAAGCGGAAGAGGCGTCGGTGCGGAAGACGCGGTTTTTGGCGGCGGTTTCGCATGACGTTCGTACTCCGGTGTACGCGATCAACCTGATGGCGGAGTTGATCGTGCGGGCGGCGAATGATGTGGCGTCGTTGAAGCAGCTTCCGCAGTTGGCGGGGGATTTGCGGGCGAATGCGATGTCGCTGGTGGCGTTGGTGAGCGACGTATTGGATCTGGCGCGGTTCGATTCGGGAAAGCTGGATTTGCAGGAGAGCGAGTTTGCGGTGTGCACGATGGTGGAGGCGGAGGTTCGGCAGATGATGCCATTGGCGCGGTCGAAGGGGCTGCAGTTGACGGTTACGACGGGGGAGGGGGTGGTGTGGCTGCATGCGGATCGGATGAAACTGGCGCGGGTGGTGGGGAATTTGATCGGGAACGCGATCAAGTTTACGGAAAGGGGGAGCGTGCAGGTGCTGTGCGGGAGGCTGGCAGATGGGCGGGCGGAGGTCCGGGTTGCGGACACGGGGATTGGGATTCCGGAGGAGCAGTTGCCGAATATCTTTGATGAGTTTTATCAGTTGCGGAATCCGGAGCGGGATGGGACGAAGGGGACGGGGCTGGGTCTGGCGATCTGCAAGCGGCTGCTGGACGTGATGAAGTGCGAGCTTGTGGTTGAGAGCGAGGTTGGCAGGGGGAGCACGTTTTCGGTGAGGATGCCGGCGTGGCTGGTGATTGATCGGCCGGGGCAAACGGCGGGCGCGGAGAAGGGGCAGGCGGCGGCGGCCATGGGCGGGAAGCTGGGGGGGGTGCAGGTGCTACTGGTGGAAGATCATGAGATGACACGTCGGGCGACGGCGCAGCTTCTGGTGGCGGAGGGGGCGACGGTCATACAGGCGAGCAATGGGCGGGAAGCGGTGCAACTGTTGGCGCACGAATATCCGCAGGTGTTGTTGTTGGATTTGATGTTGCCGGATATGGATGGGACGGAAGTGTTGCGGCGAGTGAGGGAGATTCAGCCGGCGAGTTTGCGGTGTGTGCTGGTGGTCTCGGGGGACGTGACGGACGCGCGGAAGGCGGATGTGAAGCGGCTTGGTGCGGACGGGCTGCTGGCCAAGCCGTTGGACATTGGGGAGCTGATCGGGGCGATTCGGGCGGCGTTGCCGGAGTCGGCGGCGGCGGGGTGACGAGGGCGCGGTGGGGTGAGTGTGGATCGGCGTTGATCGCTGGGGTCTCACAAACGGGGCGGATGTGTATAATCGGGGGCATGGTTCCAAGCTTTGTACGCAGCAATGTTGGCCAGATGAGCGGGTATACGCCTGGGGAGCAGCCTGCGATCGGCGAGCGTGTGGTGAAGTTGAATACGAATGAGAATCCATTTCCGCCGAGCCCAAAGGTGATGCAGGCGGTGCATGAGATCGAGGCGGAGATGCTGCGGCGATATCCGAACCCGACGGCGGATGGGTTTCGGGAGGCGGCGGCGAAGGTGCATGGCATCTCGATGGACATGATCATGGCGGGGAATGGTAGCGATGACGTTTTGAGCATTGCGATGCGGACGTTCTTGGGGCCTGGGGATTTGGTGGCGTTTGCGGCCCCGACATATTCGCTGTATCCGGTGCTGGCGGATTTGGGGGAGGTGAAGTGGGCGACGGTGCCGTGGGGGCCGGAGTGGGGGCTGCCGATCGACGCGTTATTGGCATTGAAGCCGAAGGGGATATTCCTGGCCAACCCGAATGCGCCGACGGGGACGTTTGTGGCGATTTCGAAGATCAAGGAGTTGTTGACGCGGTTTTCGGGGATGGTGCTGATCGACGAGGCGTATGTGGATTTTGCGGTGGAAAACTGCGTTGGACTGTTGCAGGAGCATCAGAACCTGGTGATTTCGCGGACGCTGAGCAAGGCGTATTCGCTGGCGGGGTTGCGGTTTGGTTATGGGATGGGGCAGGCATCGGTGATTGCGGAGATGATGAAGGTGAAGGACAGCTACAACTGCGACGCGATCGCGGTGTGCGCGGCAACGGCGGCGGTGCTGGACCAGGATTATGCGAAGCAGACCTGGGAGCACATTCGATCGGAGCGGGAGCGATTGTCGGCGGAATTGGGTGCGATGGGGTGGAACGTGCTGCCGAGCCGGGCGAATTTTGTTTTGGCGGCGGCGCCGGATGGGGATGGGAAGGGCGCGTATCTTGGGCTCAAGGCGCAGGGTATTCTGGTTCGATATTTCGATAAGCCGGGGTTGCAGGACAAGATCCGGATCACGGTTGGGACGAGCCAGGAGAATAATGCGTTGTTGGCGGGGATTCGGGCGCTTTCGGCGAAGGCGGCGTGATACGTGAAGGATGATATGAAGCATCGGACAGCAAAGATTTCGCGGCAGACGAAAGAGACGCGGATTGAATTGTCGCTGGATTTGGATGGGGGGGGAAAGGCGTCGATCGAGACGGGCGTGGGGTTTTTCAACCACATGCTGGATTTGCTGTCGCGGCATAGCCTGATTGATATTGATGTGCATGCGGAGGGGGATTTGGATGTGGATGCGCATCACACGGTGGAGGATGTGGGGATTGTGATCGGGCAGGGATTGGAGAAGGCGCTGGGGGATAAGAAGGGGATCTATCGGTATGGGTGGGCGATGGTGCCGATGGATGAGAGTTTGGCGCAGGTGGCGATTGATTTGTCGGGGCGGGCGGCGTTTGTGTTTAACGTGCAGTTTAAGGGGCCGAAGGTGGGGACGTTTGATGTGGAGTTGGTGAGCGAGTTTTTCAGGGCACTGGCGAACTCGGCGAAGCTGAATTTGCATGTGGCGGTGCCGTATGGGGAGAATAATCATCATATTGCGGAGGCGATTTTCAAGGCGGTGGCGAAGGCGTTGCGGCAGGCGGTGAGCATGGATGCGAGGAACACGGGGGTGCCGAGCACGAAGGGGGCGCTGGGGACGTGAGCGGGCACCGGTTCAGCCTGGTTGGCGTTGGCAAGGGTCGAGCATAAGATAGGATGGTAGAGAGGCCGACTGCACGGGAGGCATTATGCAGATGGAGGCGTTGAAAGCTGAAGCCTTGCGACTGCCGGCGGCAGAGCGGGCGCAATTGGCCGCGGAACTTCTGGAGAGTTTGGATGCTCGCGAAGCGGGAGACGTTGAGCAACTGTGGGCGGCGGAGGCGGAACGGCGGTACCAAGCGTATAAGAGCGGGCAGGCGCGGGGCATCCCTTGGGAAGAGGCGATGCGTGAAGCCAAACGACGGCTGACATGAAACGGCTGACCACTGTAGGCGAAGCGCAGGACGAGATGGCTGAAGCCGCGCGGTTTTACGAATCGCACCGGGCCGGTTTGGGCCAGGCATTCCTCAGATCCGTGGGCGATGCCGTTGCCGAAATTCAGGAGCATCCCTCGCGCTGGCCGCTGATTGACGAACGTACGCGGCGAAGGCTCGTCCGGCGTTTTCCCTTTGCTGTTATATATCGCGATGATCCGGATGAGATCGTGATTCTGGCGGTGATGCACCTGCACCGGCGACCGGGGTACTGGCGGGATCGGGTTTGAGGTGATCTGACAGATCGCCCCCGAGAGAAGGGAAGGAGGTGCGCCGGACAGGCGCACCTCCACACAATCATCCTGTTACTTCAGCTCATCGAAAGAGCCGACTTTGGGGAGGGGGCCGACGAGGGGTTTGGCGTAGTTGATGAAGGCTTTTGTGATGTTGTTTCCGTCGGCGATGAACTCAGGGGGCATGTGCTTGGTTTCGCGGGCGACGGTTTCGAGGGGTGTGAGGAAGGTTTCGATCTGGTACTTGGAGGCGTCGGTGCGGCGCATGGCGACGGAGCCGTCGATGTCGGACTCGGCGGAGTATTTGACGGCCATTTGACCGACCAATCTTGCTTCGGCGGCGTCGGTTTTGGAGACGAATCCGGGGAAGGAGCGTTGGAGGTAGCCGTAGGTGTCGGCGCGGACGCGGAGCTTTTTGCCGGCGGGGTTGGGGAGCTTTTTCTTGATGAGGTTGGCGAAGAAGTCGCCGAGGGCGCCGGAGCCGGAGAGCTGGATGTTGCCGTGGGAGTCTTCTTCGAGGTTTTCGGCCATTTTCTCAGCCCAGGCTTTGCCATCCGGGGCGGCGACGCCTTCGGAGATGGCGATGAGGCAACGGCCGAGCTTGGAGTAAACGCGCTCGACGTCGGCGAGGAATTTTTCTTCGGAGAGGGGAGATTCGGGGACGTAGATGAGGTGGGGGCCGTCGGTTTTGGATTTTCGGGCGAGTACGGAGGCGGCGGTGAGGAAGCCGGCGTTGCGGCCCATGACGATGTTGACCTTGACGCCGGGGAGGGATTTATTGTCGTAGTTATCGCCGATCATGGCAGCGGCAACGAACTTGGCGGCGGAGCCGAAGCCTGGGGTGTGGTCGTGAACGCGGAGGTCGTTGTCGATGGTCTTGGGGATGTGGATGGTGCGGAGCTGGTAGCCGGCCTGTTTGGCGAGGTCGTTGACGATGCGGGCGGTGTCGGCGGAGTCATTGCCGCCGATGTAGAAGAAGTAGCGGATGTTGTTTTTTTCGAAGACCTGGAAGATTTTGTGGCAGTAGTCGGCATCGGGCTTCTCGCGGGTGGAGCCGAGAGCTGCGGCGGGGGTTTGTGCGATGCGAGCGAGGAGGGCATCGGGGACGGCTTTGAGGGGGACGAATTGTTCGTTGACGATGCCGCGGACGCCGTGTCGGGCGCCGAAGAGTTCCTGGATGTGGGCTGTTTTTTTCGCTTCTTCGATGACGCCGACGAGGGACTGGTTGATGACGGCGGTAGGGCCGCCGGATTGCCCGATGATCGCGTTGCCTGTCAAAGTAGCCATGTCAGTGTTGTCCTTTGTACCTTGTTGGTGTTCGTTGTCCGTAGTCCGTGGTAGGGGCTCTACAGAAGTCGAGTAATGATATTCACCGGGCGAGGGGGTGCAAGGGAAAGGGGTCGTGGGACGTGGAACATGGATGCATAGGGATGGGTTGATGGAGAGGGTTGCGACCAGGCCGGCTGTGCCTGAGCAGATGCTGAATGCTGGTGGAGAGGGGGAAAGGCGTGGTCGAAGGCGGATGGAGAGTTTATAAGTTATTTTCCGCTTGCCGTCATATTGCGATGGAGCGTTAGCCTGAACAGGTTATTGACGGGTGGGTGGAATCAGTGTCATGATGCTGATGTAGAGGAATTGCATAGCGATCAACGTGCGGGGCCGGACAGGGGTGATCCGGCCCCGTTCTTCTTTTGGGGCATGTGGGTGTGGTGTAGAAGCATAACGGGTGCTGCGGTTGTTGACGGGTGCGTGGCGTGCAATGGCTGCGCGGTGGGGCAGTAGGTGGTGGGGAGGTGCAAGGGGAAAATGTTGTGGAAGTTGGTGGAAAATGGGCGCAAAAAAAGAGGGCGAGAGGTGCTAAGGCGGGGGGAACCTTAGCGGGGGAGACTCTCGCCCTCAGGGCTGTAGACCAAGCTGGATTATGCGGTTGCACAACCAACTTGGAGGTTGTTTCATTTCTAGCGGTGCTCCACTAGTAATATCGGTTATATACCCAAATTGCTCCAATTGCAAGTGGCATATGAAAAATTTTGTAGCACTGCTGATGGCGTATCTTGCGAGTGAGCGAGCGAGCGGGCGTGGTGAGGATTGTGGTCGGGTGATTGAGGGGGGCTCAGGGTGTTTTTTTTTGGTTTTGGGCGAACCATGCTTGCAGCAGTTTCTGGCGGTCGGTGGGTGGTGTGGTGGGTTTGGTGTCGGCGCGGTCTTGGCCGTGCTCGACGCTCCAGCCTTGCCATTCGCGGAAGGCGTGGTAGGTCCAGTCCCAGTTGTGGGACTCGAAGATATCGATGACGTCGGTAAGGTAGCGATGGGCGGAGTTATCAGGGGCCCAGCGGATGGCGCTGAATTCGCCGATGTAGATGTGGACGTTGTAGGATTTCTGGAAATCGATGACGGGCTTGAGGGCGGCTTCGATGCGGGCTTTGTCCCAGTGTTGGCCGTTGATGGGGCCGGGGTAGCGGACGGGCGCGGAATTTCCGAAGACGCCTTGGTGAGTGAATTCCATGGGTAAGTACATATGGACGCTGTAGACGACGTTGGGGACGTGGATGGGGTAGAAATCACGGAGGCCTTGGGGACCGCCCCAATCGGCAGGCTCGACGATGATGGTTCGGAGGGGGTCGATGGCGCGAATGGCGAGGGCGGCGTGTTGTGCGAGGGCTTGCCAATCGTCGCAGTCGTCGGGGATGACGTCTTCGACGGGTTCGTTGGCGAGATCGTAGGCCCAGATGATTTTTGTGTCTTTGTAACGGGTGGCGATTTTTCGCCAGACATTGACAAAGTGGTCTTGACAGGATTTGTCGGTAAAGAGGCGGTCATCGGAGCCGACGTAGCCGCTGACGGTGGGTTTTCCGCCTGGGGGGGAGTGGAGGTCGATGACGACGTGGATGCCGTATTGTTGGCAGAGGGGGATGGCGGCGTCGAGGCGGGCGAGTTCGGAATCGAGCCATTTGTCGTAGTCGGCCGGGGAGATGGTCTGGCCGGGGCGGGCGAAGCGGATGAGCTGCCAGCGGAGGAGGTTGGCGTTCCATTGTTGGCCGAGGACGCGGAGGGAATCTGGGGTGATGGCGGGGTTGATCATGGTGCCGCGGAGACGGGGGAGGGAGTGGCCTTTGTAGACGGGGCCGGTGGTCGGGCGTGTGCGGGGGATGGCTGGGGCTTTGGCGATGGTGATTTTGATGTCATCGAACCAGACTTTGCCGGTGACGGCTTCGAGGCCGAGGCATAGAGAGACGGCGGTGGCGTCGGAGGGTATGCGGACGGCGAAGGAGAGGTGTTTCCAGTCGAAGGAGCCGGTATCGAGGGCGGCTTGGGGCCAGGATTTGCCGCTGGGGGCGTCGATGGGGACCATGAACTTGATGCCGTGCCAGGGCTTGGGTTTGTCGGTGACGGCTTGGGCGCGAATCATGGCGGAGCAGTAGAGGGTGCAGCCTCGCATATTTTCGACGGGGAGGGTGGCGAGGACGATTGCAGAGGGTTGTGAGGAGTTGGGGGGGAGCTGGACGAGGAGGGATTGTTTGGAGTTGAAACCATCGGCGAGGGTTGGGGCGGGATGCCAGGCGGCGAGGGTGGCGGGGGATTCGAAGTCGGATTGGAAGAGGACTTGGCCACGGGTGAAGGCTTGGGCCAGGCAGAGGCGAGGGGAGAGGACGAGGGCGAAGAGGAACGGTAGGAGAGCGATTGAAGTTTTCATGGCAGCGGGGTTGGTCATGTGGTGGTCCTTGTGTCTGGGGACATTATCGCGAGGCGAGGGCGGGCGTAAATACGCGATGCGCGGTGGGGCGGGGTTCGATGGGGCATCTGGGTGGCCCCGGCCGAGCAATCGGCCGGGGCCACCCAGACGCCCGCCGCGGACGTTGGCCCGCGGTTTTTTGTGGGATGTGGCGGGTGTGTTATGTTGGGGGCGAATGGCGGCAGGTGATTCTTCATCGATGCGGCGGGATATCGTCAGCGCGTACGTCGCGTCGGGGGCGAAGATCGCGAGCTGGGCGGTGATGTCGGCGATGGTGTATCGGTACCTGTCGCCGCAGGCGTTTGCGGCATTGGCCCTGATTCGGGGGACGATTGGGCTGCTGAACTATGCGGCGGTGGGACTGGGGCCGGCGTTGATTCGGCTGATCGCGGAGGAGGCGAGCAAACCACAGATGGCGATTCCTGTGGACGAGGGCTTGGGCGCGGATGGAGTGCTTGCCTATCGGACGCCGGAGATCAAACGCGATCCGGCGAGCGAACCCTATGTGAACGGCCTGATCATTGCCATATCTGCGGGGGCGATTGGGCTGGTTCTGACCTGGGTGTACGCAAAGTGGTTTGGCGTTGTGCACCACATCACAACACTGAAGGGGGACGTTCCGGCACTGGTCGTCACAATTGGAATTGGCACGGTTTTGCGGATCATCAGCGATGCACCTGGGGCGGTGCTCCAAGCGAGGGGGCGCATCGTCACGGATAATTGTCTGCTTGCATTCGGGGACGTCCTATGGGTGGTGCTGACGTCCCTTTGGGGGGTGAAAGAGGGCCTGGAAGTGGTTGGAGGGACGTTTGTGGTGGCGAATCTGATCCTCCTGGGGGCGAGATTCACCGTTGCGCATGGTGAGACGGGCGTGGGTGCACGCGGGCAGATCAACTGCACAACTCTGCGGCGGTTGCTTACATTCGGCAGCTTGGTGGTTCTGGCGCAGTTGGCGGATTATTTGTATGCGCCGACGGATTATATTCTGATCGACAGGCTACTGGACCCGATGGCGTTGGCGGCGTATGCACCGGCGGTGCAGATTGATGGGGCGCTGCTCGTGCTGGTGGCGGGGTTGGGGGCGGTGCTGTTGCCGAAGTCGGCAGTGGCGCATGCGGCGGGGGATTTGGCGGCGGTGCGGAAGTATTACGTGCGGGGGACGCTGGCGAGCGTCGGGCTGCTCGTGGCGGCGGGAGCGTGCGTGTGGGCGTTGTCGCCGTGGGTATTCAGGATGTGGCTGGGGAATGAGATGCCGGCAACGCAGGCGATTCTGCCGCTGGTGCTGGTGCATACGGTCATCGGGGGCTCGAGCGCGGTGGGGAGGTCGATTCTGCTGGGGATGGGGAAGGTTCAGGCGTTTACGATTGCGGTTTTGATCGCGGGGGCGAGCAATGTGGCGTTCAGCGTTGTGTTTGTGAAGTACCTGGGGTTGGGGCTGAAGGGGATTGTGCTGGGGACGATCATGGCGGTGGTGCTGCGATGCGGGGTGTGGATGCCGTGGTATGTGATGAGGGCGGTGCGCGGCGAGGGCAAGATCGCGGCGGAGCCACAAATGACAATTGAGAATTAGCGATTGTCAATTTTCAATTGGATTGTCCTATGCGTTGCGGGAAGCGTGTTAATGCTGCGCGAGGATCTTGGCGAGGTCCTTGGTGTTGGGGAGGGACTTCTCGGCGGAGTCGGAGCGGTTGTACCAGTGGGCAAAGGCGCCGGTGTAGAGGACCTTGCCGTCTTTTTCGATGTCGGTCCAGAGGAAGCGGTCCTTGATGATGACGGTTTTGGCGAGGCGATCGGCCTGATCGATGGCAGCGTGGCTGAAGGAGCCGTCGCCGGCCGACTGGCTGTCGAGCAGGTAGAGGACGAAGTCGCGCCGGCCGGGCCGGGTGATGAAGGCGGCGGCCAGCAACGCCAACGTGAGAATGACGATGAGGATCATCTTCATGCTGACTGTGTATCGGCGCAAAAATAGCGCGACGTTAGCGGCATGACTGGGAAGGGCGGTTTTACGGGGCCAAGATCGGAGGTCGGCGTGGGCAGCGGGGCGAGCATGGGGGCGGAATCGCGGATTCTCGCGTGCGCAAGTCAAGTATTTCCATATAGTTACAATGCCGAGGCTGGAGCATCTGCAAGGGCATCGGGTGTGATCGATCTGGATATCGGTCCAGGATTCATATTCACGATGTGTCAAAGCGTGTTGCTGATGGCTCGGCTGCTTTGGAGCGTCAGGGGAACGCGAAGGAAATTGACACGCCAGCGTCACTTCTATATTCTCCCCCGCTCCACCATCTGTGGCGTCGCTGGTGTTGATGCCGCGTGGTGTGCGGGACCAAGGCGGGCTGCGGCGCAAGCAGCGGCGTATTTCCACCCCGCGTTTTCAAACGGATCCTCGGCCAAAACCCGGGAGCAACAGGAGAAGTTGAATATGTCTAAGCAGGTCAAGAAGGTCGCCAAGAAGGGCAAAGCGACGAAGCGCGCGTATTTCTTTGGCGGCGGCAAGGCCGAAGCCAAGGGCGACACCCTGAGCAAGAGTGTGCTGGGTGGCAAGGGGCTGGGCCTGATGGAAATGACGAGCATCGGGCTGCCGGTGCCGGCGGGGTTCACGGTCACGATTCAGACGTGCGAAGAGTACTATAAGCTCGGGAAGAAGCTGCCCAAGGCGCTGGAAGCCGAGGTCAAGGAGTCGCTGGCCAAGCTCGAAAAGAGCACGGGCAAGAAGCTGGGCGACGCGAAAGATCCGCTGCTCGTTTCCGTCCGCTCGGGTGCGGCCCGCTCGATGCCGGGCATGCTGGAGACGATTCTGAACCTGGGGCTGAATGACAGGACCGTGGAGGGTCTGGCGGCCAAAACGGGCAACGCGCGGTTCGCGTATGACGGGTATCGCCGGTTCATCCAGATGTATGCGAGCACGGCGATGGGGCTGAGCAAGCAGCCGATGGAAGACATGCTGCACCACATGAAGCATGAGCTTGGGATCAACACCGACCCGGAGATCCCGGCGGAGAAGCTGAAGGAATTGTGCGGGCAGTTCAAGGCGTTTTACAGGCAGAACAAGGGCGAAGATTTCCCGCAGGATCCGATGACGCAGCTTTGGGGCGCGATCAAGGCGGTCTTCAATAGCTGGGAAGCGGATAAATCGGTCACCTATCGCCGCGTCGAGAAGATCACCGACCTGAAGGGCACGGCGGTCAACGTGGTGCAGATGATCTTCGGGAACAAAGGCGATGATTCGGGCACGGGCGTCTGTTTCACGCGTGATCCGAACAGCGGGGCGAACGAGTTCTACGGCGATTACCTGATCAACGCGCAGGGCGAGGACGTGGTGGCGGGCATCCGGACGCCGCTGAAGCTTGCGACGCTGCACGAGCAGATGCCGCTGGTATACGACCAGTTGCTAGCGGTGCGGGCGATCCTGGAGAGCTATTACCACGAGATGCAGGACCTGGAGTTCACGATCGAAGAAGGCAAGCTGTACATGCTGCAGTGCCGGACGGGCAAGCGTTCACCGGCCGCGGCGTTCACCATTGCCGTTGACCAGGCGACCAAGCCGTTGCTCTCCAAGCAGCAGGCGAATGACTTGGCGAAGAAGAAGTATCTGCCAAAGCAGTATGCGGCGATGGCGGTGAAGCCGGTGATCACGAAGGAGCAGGCGGTCGGTCGTATTCTGCCTGAGGACATTGAGCGGTTGTTTTATCCGGTCATCGACAATAAGAAGGTGACGATCGAGCAGC
>JAPLNB010000145.1 GCA_026693085.1 Planctomycetota bacterium
GATGCGCCGGGGGAGTGGTATCTGAACAAGGCGGAGGGGGCACTGTACTACCTGCCGGCGGTGGGGGTGGATCTGGGCAAGGCGACGGTTGAGGCGGCGGGGCTGAAGCAGGTGGTGGAGTTTCTGGGGACCGAATCGCAGCCGGTGCATCATGTCACGCTGCGCGGAGTGAGGATCGCGCATACGGCGTCGGTGTTTCTTGATCCGTATGAAGCGCCGTCGAAAGGCGATTGGGCGATTGCGCGCAGCGGGGCGGTGTATCTGGAAGGGGCGGTGGATTGTGCGGTGGAGAATTGCCACTTTGATGCGGTTGGGGGAAATGGGGTGTTCATCAACCACTATGCGAGGGGGATTCGGGTGTCGGGGAACAAGTTTGCCGAGGTGGGGGAGAGCGCGGTGTGCCTGGTGGGGGCGAAGGAAGCGGCGATCGGTCCGGGGAACAACGCCTATCCGCGCGAGTGTGTCGTTGCCAACAATCTGATCCACGACTGCGGTGTTTTTGGGAAGCAGACGGCGGGGGTGTTCATGTCGATCGGTGCAAAAAACACCGTCAGCCACAATCTGATCTACAACATGCCGCAGGCGGGGATTTGCATCAATGACGGCACCTGGGGCGGGCATGTGATCGAGTACAACGACGTGCATGATACGGTGCGAGAGACCAGCGACCATGGGCCGTTGAATGCGTGGGGTCGGGACCGGTATGAGAAGAACATCGCGCGGCCCAACGAGCGAGCGACGACGGTCATTCGGAATAATCGGTTTGTAGACGGCGAGCGAGGGGGATGGGGGATTGATCTGGACGCGGGGGCGTCGAATTACCAGATCGTCAACAACCTGTGCGTCGGGGTGAGCATTAAGCTCCGGGACGGGGATGGGCGGACGGTGGAGAACAACGTGTTTGTTTCCGCGCGGCCGCCGGGGTTTCACGCGATCTATAAGAACAACAGCGACCGTTTTGTGCGGAACATTGTGTACACGAAAGACCAGGACGTGGTGTATCGCTTTATTGCGCAGCAGGGGTGGCTGAATGAGATGAACCACAACGTGCTGTTCAATGATGCGGGGAAGGTGACGGTCAAAGAAGGGTGGGGCGGCGAGAAGGCATATATGCTGGAGGATTGGCGGAAAACGGGCCGGGACGCGAATTCGGCGGTTGCGGACCCGCAGTTTGTGGATGCGGCGAGGGGGGATTACCGCGTGAAGGATTCGTCGCCGGCGCTGGGAATGGGGTTCAGGAATTTCGATGTCGGGCAAGTTGGGCTTACGGGTGAATTCCCGCAGAGACTGCGTAGAGATTAGCGAGTAGCGAACGGGAAGGAGACACATGTACATTCGCAAATTTTCGGTCGGATTGTTGATCGGTTGGGTGGCCTTGGTCGGGTGCTCCAGCAACACGCCATCGTCGGTGGCGGAGGTGCAGAACAAGGCGGCGGCGCCGGTAGCGGCGCCGAAGCTGCCGGCCATTTTTGGCGACAACATGGTGCTGCAGCAGGGGAAGACGATCCCAGTGTGGGGCAGCGCGGATGCGGGGCAGCGGGTGGGTGTGGAGTTTGCCCGTCAGAGGAAGACGGCGACCACGGGCGTGGATGGCAAGTGGATGGTGAAACTGGACCCGGTGAAGGCAGGGGGGCCGTATGAGATGAAGGTGACGGTGGGGGACAGCGCGAGCGTTGGGTACAAGAATGTGCTGGTTGGCGAGGTGTGGGTGTGCAGTGGGCAGTCGAACATGGAGATGTCGCTGAGGGGCACGAGCAATGCGCAGGAGG
Source organism: Planctomycetota bacterium (assembly GCA_026693085.1). GTDB lineage: Bacteria > Planctomycetota > Phycisphaerae > Tepidisphaerales > Tepidisphaeraceae > JAPLNB01. The sequence goes on from JAPLNB010000145.1 coordinate 1,770, forward strand.
CGATTGCGGCGGCGGGGAATCCGAAAATCCGGCTGTTCACGGTGAGCAAGGCGCAGGCGGAGTCGCCGCAGATCGACTGCAAAGGGAAGTGGCAGGAATGCACGGCGGAGACGGTGCCGGGTTTTTCGGCGGTGGGGTACCACTTCGGTCGCGAGGTTCAGGCGGCGTTGGACGTGCCGGTGGGGCTGATTCATACGTCGTGGGGCGGGACGCCGGTGGAAGCATGGATGAGCGGGCAGGTGCAGCAGGGCGATAGCGATACGAAGGCGGTGTTTGCCGAGTATGCGCAGCGGCAGCAGGTGTTTGACAAGGCGATGGCGGATTACCAGGCCGCCACGGTGAAGCACAAGGCCGAGCAGGAAAGGCGACGAGCGAAGGCAAAGCCGCTCCACCGGCGCCGAAAAAGCCCGGTGGGCCGGGCTGGAAGCCCACGGTTCTCTACAACGCCATGATCTGCCCGATCGTTCCCTACGCCATCGGCGGAGCCATCTGGTATCAGGGCGAGTCGAACGCCGGCAACGCGATCCGCTACCGCAAGCAGTTTCCGGCGATGATCAAGAACTGGCGTGAGGATTGGAGCCAGGGCGATTTCCCGTTTTTGTTTGTGCAGCTTGCGAATTTTATGAAGCGTGAGGATCAGCCGAGCGATCCGGATTGGGCGTGGCTTCGCGAGTCGCAGACGATGACGCTATCGACGCCGAAGACGGGCATGGCGGTGATCATCGACATCGGGGATTCGAAGGACATTCACCCGAAGAACAAGGCGGACGTGGGCAAGCGATTGGCGTTGGCGGCGAGGTCGGTGGCGTATGGGCAGAAAATCGTCTCCTCGGGGCCGATGGTCGATTCGATGAAGGTGGAGAGCGGTAAGGTGCGGCTGACGTTCAAGCACGTCGGTGGCGGATTGGTTGGCAAGGGTGGGCAGACGCTGAAGGGGTTCGCGATTGCCGGGGCGGACAGGAAGTTCGTCTGGGCGGATGCGAAGATCGACGGGGACACGGTTGTGGTGTCGAGCGGGATCGTCTCGCAGCCGGTGGCGGTGCGGTATGCGTGGGCGAATGATCCGGAGTGCAATCTGTATAACAAGGAAGGTCTTCCCGCGTCGCCGTTTCGTACGGATGATTGGCCGCGGCAGACGGCGAAGTGATTCGCTGGGCGCTGATGGGATTCATGGCGTCGCGAGGGGCAGGGTCAGGACGAAGGATGCGCCATCGGTGACGGAAGGATCGAGGCGGAGATCGCCGCGCATTTCGCGGGCGAGGCGGCGGGAGAGAGCAAGGCCGAGGCCGACGCCGGGGGCACTATTAGCGGCGTCGCGGGCGCTTTTGGAGAACGGTCGAAAGAGGCGGCGGGCGTCGGCGGTGGAGATTCCGGGGCCATGGTCGCGGAGGCGGATTACGACGAAGCGGCCATTGCGATCGACGTTCAGATGAAGGCGGCGGTCGGTGGCGTTGCGGGCGTATTTTCCGGCGTTGTCGACGAGGTTGAGCAGGATCTGCTCGACGGCGGAGGCATCGGCGCGGACGGTCAGGTCGGCGCAGGGGGCGACCTCGAGACAGAGTTGCATCTTGGCGTGGTCGGTGCGTGTCGAGAGGCGGGCGGTGAGGTCGTCGATGAGCTTTGGGAGTGAGAGGGTCTGGATGCGTCCGTTGGCGCTGCCGCGTTCGATTCGCGAGTAGGCCAGGACATTTTCGACGAGGTGGCCGAGGCGGTCGGCTTCGGCGCGGAGGGTGGTAAGGTATCTGCGGCGTTTTGGCTCGTCGGTGACCATGCCCTGCTCGAGCATTTCGGCGTACATTGAGACGGTGGTGAGCGGCGTGCGAAGCTCGTGGGTGACGGCGGAGACGAAAGCGCCGCGGCGGAGGCTGAGCGTGATTGCGCCCCATAATAGAGCGCCGACGGCGGCGCAGGCGATGATGACGCCGATCCACGCGACGAGCAGTGTCATGCGAATCGGGGAGACTGGTGCGGCGAAGTCGAGAGTGGTGGTGCCGGCGGTGAGCTTGACGGGGAGTGCCGCCAGACGGCGCGGCTGCCGGTCCTGTGAATCGGAGGCGATTGGCTGGAGTTGCGAGTCGGGAAGCAGATCTCGCACGTTGTCGAGGAGCATTGCGCGGATGGCGGGCCAGTTCAGCCAGCAGCCCTGGATGTAGTCCTGGTTGTTGATTGAGAGTCGCCTGGCCAGCAGGAGAGTGTTGCCGATCCACAGGGGGCGCATGACGCCTTCGCTGATGCGGTTGGGCTGGGGCGAGGCCTGCACGGCGGCGCGGTTGGCGAGGTATTCATAGTTGCTGACCTTGGCGCTGCTGGCGCCGCGGGCCTGATATTCGTTGGCACTTTTGAGGGTCTGCTGTTGCTGCTGGGGTTGGGACTGGTTGGGTGGGACGGAATCCGGTTGCTGGACGGGTGCGGGTGGGCTTGGGATGGTCAAAGCGGTTTGGTCGGGCTGGGTGGGGAGCGCGGCGAGGAGAGTGTCGCGGGTGATGATGGTCTGGAGTTGTTCGAGCTTGGCGGCCGCGGCGCGGATATGGTCGCGTGTGGTGTGTCGGCCGGCGAGGTCGCGCATGTTGCCCGTGGGGACCTGTGGGCTGGTGAGCGAGCCATCGGGGGCGAACTGGAAATGCAGGTCGATGAGCGGGGAGTCAAAGCTGAGCAGGGGTGAGGGGACGAGGACGTCGCCGTAGGTGATCTCATTGAACATACGCGTGTAAGCGCGTTCGGCGGGGGTGAAAGCAGTGTAGGCGAAGTAGGGCCTTGCGATTTCCTGGGCGATGAGGGGCGAGAGCATCGAGTCCATGCGCCAAAGCGCCAGGCGGACGTTTTCCTCGAGGAATGCCTGATGGCGGGCGTCGGCCTCGGCGCGGTCGAGGCGGAGGATGGTGAGACTGATCCATCCCATGGCAACGAAGCCGACGGCGAGGAACAGAGCGAAGATCAGCCAAAGTAGCCAGGCGCGTTTCATGACAGGTGCTCTAGGCGAACATATAACCTTTGCCGCGGACGGTGAGGATGATCTGGGGCTGAGCGGCGTTGTCGCGCAGTTTTTCGCGGAGACGCGCGATGTGCATGTCGATGGTGCGCGTATCGATGCCGCGGGGTTCGAGCCGCCAGACGCGCGAGAGCAATTCCTCGCTGGAGATGGCGCGGCCGCGGTTGCGGACGAGGTAGCCGAGCAGTTCGACTTCGCGTTCGGACAGTTCGCATCGCGAGCCGTCGATAAAGCGGAGTTCTGAGCGGCTCAGGTCGATCGTGGCGTCTTGGATGCTGAGGCGGGTGATGTCGCTGGGGCGTTCGGGAGAGCGGCGGAGGACGGCGTCGATGCGGGCGATCAGTTCTTTGATGCTGAAGGGTTTGACGACGTAATCGTCGGCTCCGAGACGGAGGCCGGTGACGCGATCCTGTTCTTCACCTTTGGCGGTGAGGATGATGACCGGCAAAGTCGGATGGGCCTCGCGGACCTGTTTTAGAATATCAAGCCCGAGCATTCCCGGCAGGATCAGATCGAGGAGGATCAGGTCGCAATCGCCGACGAGGGCGGCTTGGAGGCCGGCGGTGCCGTCGGCGGCTTGTGTGGCAGCAAAGCTGTGGAAAGTGAGCGCATCGACAATACCCTGCCGGATGGCAGCGTCGTCTTCGATCACGAGGATGCGTCGGCTGGCCATAATGGTATCATCCGATTGTCGAAGTCTACCGTACAGTGGCGGCGGTGTCTGTAAAGGCTTTGTAACATCAGGCCGGTTAACGCAAAGGCGGAAGCGGCGTATCAAGAATTGGGGAAGGCAGGAGGCGCGGCCAGCGAGTGCGCCGCGAAACGAAAGGACGACTATGGTGCCGCATCAGAGCATGGTGACTTGGGCTGTGGTGTTGTTGGCGCTGGGAGCCGCGTCAATGAAGGAGGCCGCGAGCGCGGCGCCACAGGAGAAGCGCGCGACGCTGAGGGTGGTTGCCACGGAGCGACGGGCCAACCCGATCGCCCGGTTCATCACGGGGAAATTCTGCGAGCATCTGGGCTCGAACATTTATAACGGGATGAGCGCACAGATCGTGCGGAACCCGACGTTCGCCGATTTTCCGTTCTGGGGCGGCGCGATAAGCCCGGACGGGCGGACGATGTTCCACTGGGAGGACCAGAAGATCGCCGATGCGATCCGACATCTGTGCTCGCGGATGAGTTTCAGTGAGAGCCAGATTACGCAGTTGCTGGAATCGCGGAAGGACGGGCTGGCGTTCTGGTGGTTGCGGGTGGGCTCGCGGGCAGCGGTGCGGCTGAGCGCGGATGCGGGGCCGTATGGAGGGCGGGCGCAGCGCGTCGAGGTGCGAGCGGCGGGCGAGGGCATCGCGCAGTTGATGTACCTGCCGCTGCATCGGGCCAGGAAATACGAATACGAGATGGTGGTGCGGTCGCCGGATCTGGCGTCGCTGGCGATTGCGCTTTCGGCAGACGGGTCGAAAGCGGGGGCAGAGGCGAAGGTGGACGGGATCACGCGAAAATGGCAGACATTCCGCGGCGCGATCGAGGTCGGCGCGTCTGAGCCGACGGATGCGCTTTATCAGTTTGCGATCACGGCACACGCGGCTGGGCAGTTTTTGATCGAGCGGTTGGTGCTGTCGCCGGCGGACCACATCGGCGGGGCCGATCCGGATGTGGTGCGGTTTCTGAAGGAATCGCGACTGCCGATTCTGCGGTGGCCGGGCGGGAACTTCGTCAGCGGCTATCACTGGGAGGACGGCGTTGGCGCGAAAGAGAAGCGGCCGACGCGACCGAACTGGGCGTGGGGCGGCGTCGAGCCAAACCTTTTCGGCACGGATGAGTTCATTGCGTTTTGCCGGGCCGTCGGGTGCGAGCCGATGATCTGTATCAACGCTGGCGACGGCACGCCCGAAGAGGCCGCCAGGTGGATCGAGTATTGCAACGGTCCGAGGACGACGCCGATGGGCGCGAGGCGGGCGCGCAACGGGCATCCTGAGCCGTACAATGTCCGGTATTGGGAGGTCGGCAATGAGTTGTGGGGGAGCTGGCAGGTGCACTGGACGACGCCGAAAGGCAACGTCGACCGGTATCGCGAGTTCTCAGAAACGATGCTGGCTGCCGACAGAAGCATCATGCTGTACGGCTGCGGCGCACCTGTCTTGTGGGGCAAGGATTGGAACAATGCACTGATCACGGGCAACGCGGGCATTCTGCAGCGCTCGACCGATCATCCGTTGATCGGCGGCACGGTTTCGCCGGTGACGGAGCCGCTGGATGTCTACCGCAGCTTTATGGGTGTGCCGGAAGTGCTCGAGGGGAAGTGGGGCGAGCTGCGCAAGTCGATGGAACAGGCGGGCATCAAGGAGCCGCGGCTTGCGATCACCGAGCTTCAGCTTTTTGCGCACGTTGGCGGGAGAAAAGAGGACGATCCTCCCGCCAAGCTCACTGGCCGGAACCTGGTGAACCCGGGTACGCAAGCCGAGGCGATGTACGACACGCTGCTGTATCACACGAGCATCCGGCTGGCTCCGTTCGTGGAGATGGTGACGCATTCGGCGACCGTGAATCACGGCGGCGGACTTCGCAAGGAGCGCGAGCGGGTGTATGCGACCCCGTGCCACTATGCGCAGACGATGTTCGCGGCATTCGCGGATGCGACGCCGGTTGTGGCGCAGCTCGATTCGCCGGGCGAGCGAGTGGCGATGGTGCTGCCGGACGTGAAAGGGACTGCGCCAGAGGTTCGCTACAGCACCGTGGCGACGCTCGCGGCGGTGGCGAAGGACGGCAGCCTGCTGATCTCGATTGTGCATCGCGGGACGTCGGACCCGGTGCGGCTGGCGATTGAGGTGGACGGTTTCAAGGCTGCGGACAAGGCCGACGTCACCAGCCTGTCGGCGGATGTTCCATGGGCCGCCAATACGCTCGAAAAACCTGAGGCGATCCGGCCGGTCGAGTCTACGGTGGACGTGAAGGGATCGAAGCTGGCCATCAGCGTGAATCCGTATACGGTGATGCGAGTGCGCATCCCGGCGGCGAAATGAGAAGGAGATCCAATGCGAGTTCCGTGCAGGCGAGAGGTCATCAAAACCATGGCGGCTGTGGGCGGATCGGTTCTCCTCCCTGGATCACCTGCGCTCCGGGCCGCGGCGCCCAAGGTCAACTTCAACGAGAACATCATTCGCGCCCCCAAAGACCCGAAAGAGTGGAATGATTTCCGCGAGACGCTGGAGAAGTGGCGGGCCGACGAGAGAGATCGCCTTCACTACGACGACGCCCTCTACAATCGCCCCGAATTCGCCTGGGTCAGCTCCTGCTACGCCTGCTGCTTCGTGATGATGTGCGACCGGATGTTCTACAGCCCGCAGCAGGCGAAGTACACGATCGAATCATTCCTCGACCACGGCGTACGCGAGTTCGGCGGCTACGACGCCATCGTCCTCTGGCACGCCTACCCCCGCATCGGCCTCGATGACCGCAACCAGTTCGATTTCTACCGCGACATGCCTGGCGGGTTGGATGGCCTCAAGAAACTCAGCCAGACCTGCCACGGTAGGGGGGTTAAGGTCTTCATCGACTACAACCCCTGGGACACCGGCACTGGCCGAGAGACCGTGTCCGATCTCGATGCCCTCGCCGCCACCGTCCGCGACATCGACGCCGACGGCATCTTCCTCGACACGATGGACAAAGGCGCCGCCGACTTCCGAAAGAAGCTCGACGCCGCCCGGCCCGGCGTCGTCCTCGAAGGCGAAGGCGCTCTGCCGCTGCAAGACATCCACGACCACCACATGTCCTGGGCCCAGTGGTTCCCCGACAGCGAAGTGCCGGGCGTGTTGCGGAATAAATGGTTCGAACGCCGCCACATGCAGCACCAGATCAAACGCTGGGACCGCGACCATAGCGGCGAGCTGCATGTGGCGTGGATGAACGGCAGTGGGATGATGGTGTGGGAAAACGTCTTCGGCACGTGGGTGGGGTGGAGCGAACGAGACCGGTCGATCCTCCGATCCATGCTCCCCATCCAACGCCGATTCACCGAGGTGTTCACCGAAGGAAGATGGACTCCTCTCGTCGAGACAATGGTACCGAATGTCTACGCCAGCCAATGGGACTACAACTGCTGGCGACTGTGGACCCTCATCAATCGCTCAGATAAGCGCGTCGAGGGCGATCTTCTCAAAGACGGGATCTGGAAAGACTCTCCCGTCTGCGACCTGGTTTCCGGCCGCGAAGGTCGGGCATCGAAGAGTGGCGTCTTGTCCGGATCCATTCCCCCTCGCGGCATCGCTGCTTTTCTTGGCGATCTCTCCGGCATGCGCCGCAATGAAGTCCGTCCGTTCCTCGAATCCCAACGCAACCTCAACCAACGCGCCGCCAATTCCACCATGTTCCCCGCCCTTTCCACCAAGCTCATCCCCGTCACCCCCACCCGCAAATACCCCCGCACCCAAATCCCCCCCGGCATGGCCGAGATTGCCCCAGCCGCGTTCAACATGAAAACCGAGTTCCGCGTTCGGGAGTGCGGCTTCTACGAATCGCAAGCCAACATCAGCGGCCTCCACAAGCCCATCACCTTCGAGCGCAACGTCAAACTCTCCCGTTTCGCCATTGACCAAACCCTCGTCACCAACGCCCAATTCGCCGAGTTCCTCAAGTCCACCAACTACCACCCCCGCCATCCTGAAAACTTCCTGAAGCACTGGAAGAGCAACTCCATACCCCCCGGCCTCGAAGATCACCCCGTCGTCTACGTCGATCTCGACGACGCCCGCGCCTACGCCAAATGGGCCGGCAAACGCCTGCCCACCGAAGAAGAATGGCAATACGCCGCCCAAGGCCCCGACACCCTGAAATACCCCTGGGGCAGCGAAATGAAGCCCGCCATGTGCAACGATGGCTCCACCCGCGCCACCACCCCCGTCAAAGTCTTCCCCGCCGGCCGATCCCCCTTCGGCCTCTACGACATGTGCTCCAATGTCTGGCAATTAACCGAAAGCGAGCGCTCCGATCCCCGCACCCGATTTTGCATTATCCGCGGCGGATCATACTATCAGGCCAAAGGCTCCGACTGGTACATGGACGGCGGCGCTCGGCCATGCAGCTTTGCCGCCAAGTTTCTGTTGACCTGGGCAGGGCTGGATCGTTGTGCAACAATCGGATTTCGGTGCGTTGCTGATGTGGACGAATAGTGGATGGAGGCAAGATGAGACTATGCAGACTCGTGAGTGCGGCGGCTGGATCGCTGTTGATCGGAATGCTCGCCGGATCGGCCATCGCGGCCGGCACGGCAGCGGTGACAGTCAACGCAGATCAGCCTGGGCACAAGATCAGCCCGGACCTGTACGGCATTTTCTTCGAGGACATCAACCGTTCGGTGGATGGCGGCATCTATGCGGAGATGGTGCAGAACCGCTCGTTCGAGGATGCTCAGCAGCCCAAGGCCTGGTCGGTGGTGAGCGGTGGGGGGGCTGAGGCGCAGATCGCGGTGGACAAATCGCAGCCGGTGAGCGCCAACAGCCCGAATACGCTACGCGTTGAAATCACCAAGGCCGGCCCCGCCCGCGCCGGCATCGCCAACGATGGCTTCGGCGGCATGCCCCTCAAGGCCGGCGCCCAATACACTCTCTCCTTCTTCGCACGCTGCAACGATGATTTTAAGGGCACCATCTTGGCCACCCTCGAAAGCAAGGATGGGTCGAAGGTCTACTCCAAACGCCAGATCGAGAACATCAAACCTTCCTGGGCCCGCTACACCGCCACCTTCACCGCCGACGACTCCGATACCACCGCGCGCCTCGTCCTCTCGACCACGGCCCCCGGCAGCATCTGGTTCGATACCGTGTCGCTATTCCCGAAGGACACGTACAAAGGCCGCCCCAACGGCTTCCGCGCCGACCTGCTCCAAATGCTCATCGACCTCAAGCCTGCGTTCAACCGGTTCCCCGGCGGCTGCTACGTCGAAGGCGACACCCTCGCCACTTCGTACCGCTGGAAACAGACCATCGGCGACGTCTCCGAACGCCCCGGCCGGCCCAATCTCTGGCGCTATTACTCCTCCGACGGCATCGGCTACCACGAATACCTCCAGATGACCGAAGACATCGGCGCCGTCGCCCTCTTCGTCGTCAACTGCGGCATGTCCCACAAACAAAACGTCCCCATGGACCAGCTCCAACCGTGGGTCCAGGATGCACTCGATGCCATTGAATACGCCAATGGTCCGGCCGACAGCAAGTGGGGCTCGGTTCGTGCCAAGGCCGGTCACCCCGCGCCCTTTAACCTGAAGTATATCGAGATCGGCAATGAGAACGGCGGCAAGGCTTACGAAGAGCGCTACGCCGTCTTCTACGACGCCATCAAGAAGGCCTACCCCAACGTCCAGATCATCGCCGATGAGTGGGGTGGTCTGCCCGGTAGCCGGCCCGTCGAAATCGTCGATGAACACTACTACTCCACCCCCGAGTTCTTCATCAGCCAGGCCAACAAATACGACAAATACCCCCGCACCGGCCCCAAAATTTACGTCGGCGAATACGCCGTCACTCAGGGCACCGGCAAGGGCAGCCTGATGGGCGCGATCGGCGAGGCCGCGTTCATGACCGGCATGGAACGCAACAGCGACATCGTCATCATGTCTTCGTACGCGCCGCTATTCGTCCGCATGGATACGCGAAGCTGGAACCCCGACCTCATCAACTTCGACAACACCCGCGCCTACGGCATCCCCTCTTTCTACGTGCAGAAAATGTTCGCCAACAACCTCGGCGACGCCGTGCTGCCGCTGGAAATCAAAGCCGACGCCGCCAAACCCAAGCCGCGGCAGGGCGCTGTCGGCGTCGGGACCTGGGCTACTCAAGCGGAGTACAAGGACATCAAGATCACCTCCGGCGACAAGGTCCTCGCCCAGTGCGACTTCGCCACCAGCGCCACCGGCTGGAAACCCACGGCCGGCAAGTGGGAAGTCCAAGCCGGCGCCTATCGCCAGACCGACAACCAAACCGACCGTCGCAGCGTCTTTGGCGACGCTTCGTGGGGCGACATCACCTACTCCCTGAAGGCGCGCAAGCTTTCCGGAGCCGAAGGCTTTCTGGTCATGTTCCACGTCAAGGACAACGACAATTACGCCTGGTGGAACATCGGCGGCTGGGGCAATTCGCGGCATGCGATTGAGGTTGCCAGCGGCGGCGGAAAAACGCAGCTCGGCTCATCCGTCACGGGCAAAATCGAAACCAGCCGGTGGTATGACATCCGCATCGAGGTCAAAGCCCTTACCGTCAAGTGCTTCCTCGACGGCAAGCTTATCCACGAGGCCGAGTATGGCAGCAGTCAGCCGTTGTATGCCGCTGCCAGCCGCCACAGCGCCAAGGGCGAAGTCATCCTCAAGGTCGTCAACACCTCCTCCGACCCCTACACCACCCAAATCAACCTCACCGGCGCCAAAGTCGATGGCCCCGTTCGCATCACCGAGCTAACCTCCGCCAAGCCCACCGACGAGAACTCCCTCGACGAGCCCACGAAAGTCGCCCCCACCACTCGCCAACTCGACAACGTCAAACCCACATTCGACCACACGTTCCCGCCGTATTCGGTGACGGTGATGCGAGTGAAGGCTCAATAGGAACTCCGCGGCATTGCGAAGAATCGCCAGGGCGAGGCTCGCCCTCGGGGTTTGGTTTCTACAACCGCCATGGACTTCTCATCCCTCGAGACCGCATCCGGTTCGCCTCTGGATCACCCACGAACTGTTCCGCCGCCGTCGTTGCGCACAATAACCCCCGCCGAGTGATCTGCCGCTCGCGGACCCAGAACCATCCTCTCTTTGCTTGCTTCTCGAGCTTCATCCGTCGTCGTCTCACGACGCCGATGAGGCCGCCCCAATGCTACTTCGCCCCGCCCGCGTCCGGATACTTCGTGATTCGAATATCCTTGAACTCGACCCACATCGGCGGCCCGGCGTGGATCTGCAGCGCCAGAATCCCCGACATGCACCGGCCTTTGGGATCATTGTCCACCAGGTCGATCGTCTGGATGCCGTTCAGATACTGCTGAACGTGGTTGCCCTTGCAGATGATCACATAGTCGTTCCAATCCGATTTCTTATACGTCGCCGCAATCTCCGCCTTCTCGCCCAGCTTGCCCGCGACGTTTTTCCTGGCGGTTTCGTCGATCACGATCTGTTGCCCGACGTTCACCAGGCCGCCGCGGCCCCGCTCGTGATACAAGAATCCCACGGCGCCGGGTTCATTGCACACCTCGGCCTGATACCCCGCCACCACCCACTTATTTTCCCTGGCATCGGCGACATGCTTGCTGCGATACTGGATGCCGGAGTTGCCGTGATCGATCCGGAACGACAGCCGCAATTCAAAATCCTTCAGCTCGCCGCCTTTCCACATCAGGAACGTGTTGCCGTTGGTCTGGTTTTCCGCGGTTGTCTCGCCGCGGATCACGCCGTCCTTGATGCTCCACAACTTCAGGTTGCCTTCCCAATTCGAAAGGTCATTCCCCGCCGCGAGCTTCTCCATCCCCTCCGGCTCCGGCGGAGCGGTCGGCTTGACCTCGGCGCAGACCCCTATGCACGTGGACAACACGAATGCCACAACGCCACAGCCAGTCAGAATACGACGCATAATGTCTCCCAGAGTGAAACTTGTCCCCGCCGATGCTCAATATCATACTCGATCAGTTTGCCTTCTTCTCGTCATCATAGGTTCTCAGACGGATGTCCTTAAACTCAACCCACATCGGTGCGCCCGCGTGGATCTGCAGCGCGATGATCCCCGAGTTGCAGCGGCCCTTCTCATCATTATCCACCAGATCCACGGTCTGCACGCCGTTAATGTACTGCACGATGCGGTTGCCCTTGGCGATGATGATGTACTCGTTCCAGTCGCCGAGCTTGTAGGTCGCCGCGATCGCCTTCTCATCACCCACCTTTCCCGCCACATTCTGCTTGGCATCCTTGTCAATCACCACGTTCTGCCCCACCAGGCAAATCCGCCCGCGACCCTTGGGCCCTCTCTCATGATAAATGAACCCCGCCCGACCCGGTTCATTCGCCACCTCTGCCTGATACCCACCAACGATCCAATCATTGCTTCCACCGGGATAGTGCTTGCTGCGATACTGAATCCCCGAGTTGCCATGGTCAATGCGAACGGAGAGCCGCAGTTCAAAATCTTTGACCTCGCCGCCCTTGTATATCAGGAACGTGTTCCCCTTTGTCGGGTTCTCTTTGGTTGTCTCGCCGCGGATCACGCCGTCCTTGATGCTCCACAGCTTCGGATTGCCCTCCCACCTGCTGAGGTCTTTGCCATTGAAGATTTTCACCATTCCTGCCGGCTCCGCCGGCGCATTCGGCTTTGCGGGCTCGACATCCGCCTTTTTCTGTGCAGCACCGAAGGATGCCACGGAAAGAAGAATCGCAAGAACAGCAGAATTCGACACGATCCGGATCATGGGCTTCTCCTGATGTGGAACGACGGACACGTCTCGCCATACTCTGTTATCGCGCGAATACCCCAACGTTGAAACTCGCTTCGCCTCATTGGGTCGTCTTCAGCAGCCCGATCCGCTCAAACGGAATCCGCTGAAACCCCTGGCCGTACGCCGGCGAGTCTTCCTTGAGCTGGAAAATCCCTGCGCCAGGATCAACGAAACCCGGGTCGGCCCCGACCAGGTTGTCCTTCAGCTCCACCGCCTCTTTCTTAGCGTGCCAGCCGATGTCCAGCCACTTGCCGACGCACACGTTTCTCGCGACCAGGATATTCTCCGGCGGAATGCCGGGATCACCTTCGTAGTACTTCTCCAGCGTCGCCATCTCCGGATACCGACTGCGGTAGGGGGGCTGTTTCCAATTCACATCCTCCAGCCGCTTCTTCATGTAGTCATAAACCATGTTGTGCCACACCGGCGATTTGTCCATCCCCCGTCCATCCAACTGCACCGCCGGATTGCAGTCCACAAACACATTGTTCTCCACCCGAAAATCCCGCCCACCGCCCAAAAACACCGCCCGCTGCACCTTGTGAAACACATTCCCCTCGATCAGCGTCCCGCTCACGCAGTCGTCCATGTACACCCCCATCGACCCCATCCCCACCCCGCCCGTATCGTGAATATAGTTGTGTTTGATGACATTGCCACGATAGCTGTAATCCCGCCCCGCATAAATCGCCCCCACATCCCCCGTCTCCAGGCACACATGATGAATCTCATTCAGCTCAATCACATGCTCGTTTCCGCCAAAGAGGATGGCGCAGTGCGGATGATCGTGGATGAGGTTGTTGGCGGCGCGGATACCCACGCCGTTGATGTGAATTGCCGGCACGTAGCACTTGGACCACCGGCCAACGTGATGGATGTGGTTGTTGAAGGCCAGATGCCCTGCCGGGGTGATCGCTTTTCGATCGCCGCCGGACAGATCAATCCCGCCATCCCCGGTGTGGGAGATTTCGCAGGACGAGACCGTATGAGCGCTGCCGCCGCGGACGATCACGGCATAGTTGCCCAGATTTCGTAGCGTGCAATCCGCCACCGTGTTGTTCGCACCGTTGCTGATCTCGATTCCGGTCCCGCGCGAGCATTCAATCGTCAGCCCGCGGATCGTGACGTAGGAAACACCCTTGAGCGAGATCATCGGTTCATGGACCAGCGACACAAGCACTCTTGCTTGTTCGATTGGCGCCGGCGGCCAGAAATAGAGGAGCCCCGTATCCCGATCCAGATACCACTCGCCGGGTGAATCGAGTTCCTCGAGAATGTTCAGGAAGTAAATCCGCTGCCCGGCGCGGAATCCGTATAGGCCGTGTGGTGGCGCGGTCTTTATCAGGCGTGTCTGAAGGTCGATTGACGCAATTCGCTCATAGGAATTGGCCCAGTCCCACGCCCAGTAGCCATGGACGTGAATGTCGTTCAGGCTTCTCCAGGTGGAAGGGCGATCGCCGTCGTAATGAAATCCGGCTGGCAGCTTGCCGAGCTTCCCGCCATGGCCGTCGCCTTCGGTTTGATCCTGCGGAATGCTTGCGATCTTCACGAACGCGTCATTGGGCCAGCGCGCCAGCGTCATGGGCTGGTCCCGGAAGAACAGCTCCAACGCCGCGGGCCTGATGGGTCGGCCAAAGCCTCGCGAGGTGAGCTGGCCGAAATCGGCGATGCCCTGACTTTTCAAATCTGCCTGAAGAACCTGCCGGCGAGCGGCTGGCGCGAGCCGCGCCAGAATCGCCGGATCGGTTATTGCCTTGAACCCTGCGATTCGCCTCCCGCCGATCAGTCGCACCGGCTGGCCGGCCTGTGCCCGGTAGGTGACCGGCGATTCCGGCTTGCCCGAGTCTTCCGCCGTCAGTTGCAGGCTGTGATCAACATAGTAATCGCCACCCGCGACGACCACATTCACCGGCGATGTCAGGCCACCCTGTCTCGCGGCGCGAACGAGATCGCGAGCCCGTTGCAGGCTCGCGGTCGGCCCGTCGGTCGCATTGCCGTTCGGCTGCGGCAGCTTACCCGACCAGGTGTCGTTGCCGTTTGGTGCGACGTAATACGTCACAGCGTCCGCCGCCATACAGCGGCTGGCGGCGATCACGATTCCCACCAGCACTGACAGGATCAGAGACTGTCGCATGGAATTGCCTTCCTTGGGTTTGCCTGCCGCACAGAGTAAACTGCGTACACAGCGAAGGCAAAGGCATTTCAACCGGCCGGCTCACCCCGGACCAGGAGGCAAGCCGCACGTTGATGGGAACAATCGATGTGCTGGTGTTCCTGGCGTACATTGTGGCGGTCCTTGTCATGGGTTTCTGGACCGGCAAGGGCCGCCGCGAATCCACCGAAGACTATTTCCTTGCCGGGCGATCGCTGCCTTGGTACGCCGTTGGCGCCAGCTTCATCGGCTCCAATGTTTCCACCGAGCACTTTATTGGCATGGTCGGCGTCGCCTACACCTACCGCATCTGCGTCGCCAACTGGGAATGGCTCAATCTCTGAACCTTCACCATCCTCATCTGGATCTTTATCCCCTTCCTGCTGGCCACGCGAGTCTTCTCCGCTCCGGAATTCCTCGAACGGCGCTTCAACCCCACATTCCGCCTGCTGTCCGCGGTTCTTACGGTCATCGCGAGCATCGTCGCGTTCCTCGCGGCGGTCCTCTACGCCGGCGCCGTCGGCGTTGATGCGATCTTCAACATCCAGGGCTTCCTCCAGACCCGGTTTGGCCCATCTTCTACAGTTCCCCCAGCCACATCGGCTCTGGCGCTATCAAAAACGCGGTTTTTTGGCCATTTGTGAAAGTGTGTAGTGCCACACAATGACGTTTGTGCGTATTGATTGCTTGTTTTGCTAGACCCGGTGCAAGATGATCCGTCGTGGCTGAATTCACGGAGACCACGCCATGTTCATCCGCGTCAAGCACAACGGCAACTACGACTACCTGCAACTGGTCAGCAGCCAACGCATCGACGGCAAGGTCCGCCAGAGCGTCATCGGAACCCTGGGCCGACGCGATCTGCTGGAGAGTACCGACACCCTGGCCGGGCTGATGGCCTCGCTGGGCAAGTTCACCCGTCACGCGGCCGTGCTTGCCAATCATCGCTCCGGCAGGACCGAGATGCTCTGGACGCACAGCCTCGGGCCGGCCCTGGTCTTCGGGAGACTGTGGGAACAGCTCGGCTTGTCAGAGGTGCTGGCCGAGGCGCTGCAGGACCGCAAGTTCTCCTTCGCGGTGGAGCGGGCCATCTTCCTCACCGTGCTGCACCAAGGACCAGATCGAGGAGGCGCTGTTTGCCCGGCGGCGCGACCTGTTCACCGGCCTCTCGCTGGCGCTCTTCGACACCACCAGCCTCTACTTCGAGGGAGAAGGTGGCCAGAGCATCGGCCAGCGTGGACACAACAAGGACCACCGCCCGGACCTCAAGCAGATAGTGGTGGGCATGGTGCTCAGCGGCGAGGGAAGGCCGATCTGCTGCGAGATGTGGCCGGGGAACGCGACGGATGTGAAGACATTGCTGCCGATCGTGAAGCGCCTGCGGACGCGTTTTGGGATCGAGCAGGTGTGCATCGTGTCGGATCGGGAAATGTGGCGTCAAACGATTCTGAAACAGGCGTTGTTTCATGCGGTCGAATCAAAACTCCCGGCACGTTTCCTCGCTCGGGTTGTCCTCCTTGGCCGCGTCCAAACATGTCTGCGACCCAGCAGCGGTGGTCTTGCCCTTGCGAGCGCTGCAACTGACGCCCACGATCTCGATGCCGTTGCCCGCCTGAACCGCTGCCGTGCCCGTTGCCATCACAGAGTCGGCTGCGCCAGCACCGAGAAACGTTCATCGTGTCAAATCTGTCGCCATTGCGATCTGCTTCCGTTGAACCATTGACTTTGCCCGACTGTATGCTAGTATGTGAGCATGCACTCACGTAGTCAATGGCCCGGAGGCGAT
Source organism: Planctomycetota bacterium (assembly GCA_026693085.1). GTDB lineage: Bacteria > Planctomycetota > Phycisphaerae > Tepidisphaerales > Tepidisphaeraceae > JAPLNB01. The sequence continues at coordinate 18,165 of JAPLNB010000145.1, forward strand.
CGTGGCTCAGAAGAATAGGAACCGATACGCCGTCACCGCGCGAATCATGAAGGCCGTCGCTCAACCCATCCGGCTGGCAATCCTGGAGAGCCTCCGTGACGGCGACCGCTGCGTCTATGATATAGCCAAGACCGTCGGCGCGCAGCGGTCCAATGTTTCCCGGCACCTGGCGGTCCTGACCAGCGTCGGCATTCTGTCCAGCCGCAAGGACGGGCTCCAGGTCTTCTACCGGCTTGAGACCCCGTGCATTTTGAACGTGTTCACCTGCGTGCGAGGCGTGATCGAGGCCGATCTTGAGGCCAGCCGCCAGGCGTTGTGCTGCATGTAAGTGTCGGCGGATGGACTGCGCGAAACGGAGCCGAGGATGCTTGATGTTGAAGCCACGACGCGATGGGCCGAATTGAGGATCAAGGGATAGGCAGAGGACAGCGCGCACGTTTGCCGGGCTGTGTCTTGCCGCCATTTGGTGATTATGGACTCACAGACTCACGCAATTGTGGTTGAGCCACCGGACGAAGCCGAGATTCAGGCGGCGGATTCGGCGGACAGCCCGGAGACGCAGCAGAGCCGATGGTCCGAGTGGAAGAAGCTGGGCGCCATCGTGGCCGTTTTTGTCGTGTTCTTCTTCCTGCCTGCCGGTAACCCACGTTTTGATGGGGCGGTCAACGAGGCCCTGCACCTGACCAAGTGGTACGCTCGCGAGCACGTGCTCCTGTGCCTCGTGACGGCCTTCTACATCGCCGGAGCCATCGGCGTGTTCGTGAGCCAGGCCTCGGTCATGAAATACCTGGGAGCGCGGGCCAATAAGGTGCTGGCCTATGGAGTGGCGGCGACCTCGGGCACGATCCTGGCGGTTTGCTCCTGCACGATCCTCCCGCTGTTCATGGGCATCTACCGCATGGGCGCAGGGCTGGGGCCGGCCATCGCATTCCTGTACTCCGGCCCGGCCATCAGTGTGCTGGCCATCGTGCTGACCGCCCGCATCATGGGAGCGGAGCTGGGCATTGCCCGCGCCATCGGGGCGGTTTCCTTCAGCGTGATCATCGGGCTGATCATGCACCTGATCTACCGCAAGGAGGAGCAGGCCAAGGTCGAGGTGCAGATGGCCATGCCCGAGCCGGTGGCCCAGCGGCCTCTGTGGCAGAACATCCTGTTCTTCGCGTCGCTGGTAGGCATCCTCGTCTTTGCCAACTGGGGTGGGCCGCGCGAGTTCTCCTACTCCACACGCGACGGGAAGAGCTTTGTGGGCGCGGTCGTCCAGGAGAGCGAAGCCGCCAGCGCCGCCGATGCGACGCTGCGCATCCGGGTTACCGAAGGCCCCAGCGCCGGCCAGGAAATCTCGCTGAAGGCCGACGACATCGCAACCAAATCGCCCACCGAAGGCATCTCCACGACGATCTGGCGATGGAGATGGTCAATCACCTCGGCATGCGCGGCCGGCCTGGGACTCATCCTGATCTTCTGGTTTGGCATTGCCTGGTGGAAGGTCGCGGCGGCGGCGGTAGTGCCGGCCGTTCTTGCGCTGGTCCTGCCGATGGATGGCCTGCTGGTCATGTTGCCGTTCGCAGCGGCAGTCGTCGGGTTGTCAGCAATCACTGCCACCGACAAGGGAGAGGCGGGCGAGTGGTTCAACGCCACGTGGACTTTCTCCAAGCAGATTCTGCCCCTGCTGTTCTTCGGCGTGCTTGTCGCCGGATTCCTGCTAGGCCGCGTTGGCCATGAAGGGATCATCCCCAGCCAGTACGTGCAGATGCTCGTCGGAGGGAAGCCCGACACGTTCCTACAGTCGTCGGGGTTGATGGGAAGCGGCTGGGAGTCGCCGGTTCGCGCCATCTGGCCGCTGTGGACGAATTTCTTCGCGTCGGTGTTCGGCGCGTTCATGTACTTTGCGACGCTGACGGAGGTGCCGATTGTGCAGGGACTACTCGACTCGGGCATGGGCAAGGGACCGGCGCTGGCGCTGCTCCTGGCCGGGCCGTCGCTGTCGCTTCCGAGCATGCTGGTGATCCAAGGCGTCTTGGGTACGAGGAAGACGGTCGTGTATGTCACCCTGGTCGTGGTGCTCTCAA
>JAPLNB010000146.1:0-47499 GCA_026693085.1 Planctomycetota bacterium
GCATCCCAAGGGGTGCCCGGTGTCAGTCGATCTGACGTCGGCCGCGACATCGAAGGCTTCTCGCTACGCTTCGAAGCCTTCGATGTCGCATCTGTCATTGAACCAGAATTCGTCACTGTTTTGAACATACGAGGTGTCAGGTTGGGTAAGGATAAGGGGACGGGAATCATTATCGCAATACTACACAACAAAGCCACCGCGACCAAGGACGCGTATGTCCGACAGGAAAGCGGGACAGGTGCGCTTTTGATCGCCCGCTGTCCAAATGAGGTAAAACCCGCACAGGGGGGTGTGCATGACCGCCAAAACCGTAACCAACGAACCTCAAACAACTAACAACAAACCAGCCTCGCGAAAATGCTACAAATGCTACAAAAGTGAAAATGCACTTTCCGCCCCGCGGCACCGCACCAAGCCCGCGCCTCTCACGCGACAGTGCAGCATCCCGTCCGGCCTGGCAGAATCCCTACCCACACCCACCAACAACCCCCGCCCCCTCGCAGTGTATGCATTAGATAGACTACACCCTTCACTGGAGGCACGCGCACGCATGAAACACCCATCACCCCTCTCCAAAGCCCCCCTTGTCATGCTCGTGATCCTCGCCGCTTTCGCCGCCCCCGCCTCCGCCCAACTCGATCTCCCCCAGGAACTCCGCCGCCAGCACCAAACCCTCCAATACGACCTCCGCAACCGCGCTCATTTCGACCGGGTCGCCCCCGAGACCCTCCGCCGCGATTCGCTGATCCTTGCGACCGACCGCGACCCCACCGACATCGTCCTCCGCCGCACTCTCGCCCTGCTGACCAATCTCAGACCGTCCCTCCCCCCCTCCGGCGCCGCCGCTTTCGACCGCGAACTCACCCAACTATCCTCCGCCTCCGCCCAAACCCCCACCACCGACTCCGACGCGCGATTGGCCCTCTTCACCCGCATCTGCCAACTCCGCCGGCAGATCGCCTTCCGCAACCCTCTCCTGGATTTCGACCAACTCCTCTTCATCAAACGCCATCGCGCCCTCATGGATCACATGTGCGACCAGTACTACGGCATGGCCCAACGCCCCGGCGGGGGGGTCTACATCCTCTCCAACCCTTTCTCATCCAACCCAGAGCTTCGCGACGTCCTCGCCAATTCCACCGTCGCTAACGGCCGGCTCAAAGGCCAAAAACTCTCCGGCGGCCCACTGCGCAAATGGAACATCTCCTTCGACGGCGAAGGCAATCAAAACGGCGAACCCACGGTAGGGGGGTCGTTCCTCTGCCCCGATCTCTCCTTCGACGGCAGAACCATCGCCTTCGCCTACGTCGAATGCCAAGGCGATACCAGACACCGCCTCCACACCGATCCGCTCAAGGGCCACTGGGCGGAAGGCCGCTGCTACCACGTCTTCAAGGTCAACTCCGACGGCTCGAACCTGACGATGCTGACGGATGGCACGTTCAACGACTTTGACCCCTGCTTCCTCCCCAATGGCCGAATCGCCTTCATCACCGAACGACGCGGCGGGTATCTCCGTTGCGGCCGAACCTGCCCCACGTACACCCTCTACGACATGGCCGCTGACGGCTCCGACATCACCGGCCTCAGCCCCCACGAAACCAACGAGTGGCACCCGTCCGTCAGCAACGACGGCCGAATCCTCTACACCCGCTGGGACTACATCGATCGGTTCGGGTGCACCGCGCACCACCCGTGGATCACCACGCTCGACGGCCGCGACTCCCGCGCCGTCCACGGCAACTTCGCTCCCCGCAATGCCCGGCCGGACATGGAACTCGACTGCCGCGCGATTCCCGGATCCAATCGGTTCATCGCAACCGCCGCGCCACACCATTCGCAGGCCTTCGGCTCGCTCGTGTTGATCGACCCCCAGCAACCCGACGATGACGCGATGAGCCCGGTGCGCCGCATCACGCCCGATGTCGGCTTCCCCGAAAGCCAAGGCGGCTTCGAGGCCTATGGTTCCGCCTGGCCGCTGAGCGAAGACTATTACCTCTGCGTGTACAGCGCGACCCGCCACACCGGCGCTGGCGGCGACGATTACGGCATCTATCTTGTGGACAGTTTCGGCAACAAGGAACTGATCTACCGCGACGCGAACATCGGCTGCCAAAGCCCGATCCCATTGCGTCCGCGGGCGATGCCGTCGGCCGCACCGGCGCTGGCGCAACCGGCACGCAACGCCCCCGGCACCGAGCAGCCTCAGCAGTTTGTGCCAGGCCAAAAGCCCGGCGAGGCCACGCTCGTCGTCCTGAACACGTACGACAGCCTCATGGCCTGGCCGCCGAAGACGAAGATCAAAGCACTGCGCGTGCTGCAGGTCCTCCCCATGAGTGTCCCCTCCGGCCGCCCGCCCCACGAAACCGGCTTGCGCGTCGCGCTGGCCGGTGACAGCGTCGTCCCCTGCCGCAATGTTTTGGGCACGGTTCCGGTCGAAGAAGACGGCAGCGCCAACTTCGTCGTCCCCGCCAACCGCGAACTGTTCTTCCAGGCGGTCGATGAACGCGGCTTGGCAGTCCAGTCCATGCGATCCGCCACGTACCTGCACGAAGGCGAGCGCCTCGTCTGCGCCGGCTGCCATGAACCCAAACACCGCAGCCCGCAGCCGACCAAGACCATTCCGCTGGCGCTGCGGCGCGCCCCCTCGCGACCCACGCCGGATGTGGATGGCTCAAATCCGTTCAGCTATCCGCGCCTCGTCCAGCCGGTCCTCGACCGCAACTGCATCTCGTGCCACCAGGAGAAAAAAACGATCAACCTCGCCCGCGATCCCATCCAGAACAAGTGGTTCGCCTCGTACAACAGCCTGGTCCAGAAATACGCCTTTCACAACTACGGCCAAAACCTCCGCACTTATCCTGGCCAGTTCGGCGCCCGTGCATCAAAGCTCTTCCAGATCCTCGAAAAAGGCCACTACGACGTGAAGCTCAGCAACGAGGATTTGCACCGTCTTACGCTGTGGCTGGACTGCGCCTCGATGTTCTATGGCGTCTACGAAAAGGAAGGCGGCGAAGCCCAACTCCGGGGCGAGGTCCCGATACCCACGCTCGAGTGAGAGCGATCAACCGCGTTTGGCCTCTACTACGGCCTGGGCCTTGGCCTTGGCCGAGAGGGCGGCAGCACCTTCACGTCGCCCAACTCAACTCGCTCCGCCTGATCCGCCTTGGCCTTGCTCACCGTCCGCCAGCTACTCGGCCGCCCCTCATCGCCAGTCGTCATCACCAGGTTCAAACTGTACTCATACCCCGGAACCAACCCCACCACCTCGAACGACCCATCCTCCCCCGTTTTCGTCTCCCCGCCAAACCGGTACCCGAATGAGCCACCCGCATGATCGATCCGGATGCCATATTCGATCGTGCGATTCGCCATCGCGATCCCGTTTTCATCCACCAGCCGTCCGCGTGCCGACGCCGTCGGCCCCGCGGGCACCTTCACCTCGTTCTCCTCTGGCTTCACCCGCACGATCCCCTGAAGCTTCCGGTCCGGCGTCACCACATGCAGGTACATTTCCGATTTCCCCCGGCGAACAGAGAATCCGCCTTGGCGATCCGACGTCCCTTCAGTCCGTAGATTCTCATCAGAAGCCGTGTATTCGGCGGACAAAGTCGCCTCCGCCACCCCAACCTCGGGCTTCTCCCTTAACACCACCCGCCCCTTCAGCAACTTCTCCTGCGGCCTGGCCTCCTCCAAGTGCAGATTAATTTCCACCCCTTTCTCATCCGATACCTTCAGCGTCTCCTCGGTCCGGCCGGCATTCAAGGGAGGGTTCGGATAGTGGTAGAGCGTGTACTGGCCGTTGTCCGATAGCTTGAACGTCTTCGATTGCGTCGCCCCATTGTTGAAAACATCAACGACGTACATGCAATCACCGGGCGCGACATAGAACTCCGCAACTCCCCGAACATCCGCCTCCGTGTGTCGCGAGACACCGGGAATAATCCCCTTACGCCCCGTGGTTCCCCCAGGAAACTGCTGATCCTTCGGCAGACTGTAATAACTGCCGTAGTTCTGCTGAGTCAAGCTCACCGACGCCTTCGCCACCGCCGCTCGGTCCGCCTCTGCCGTCACCTGCACCCGTACCCGCGTCCCCCGCTCCACCACAAGCTGAATCAGCCCCGCCGGCGCCGCCTTATGGATGATCTCAAAGCGCTCACGCGATACCCATTGATCCTTCTCCGCCACGAAGACGTAGTACGTTTCGGGGTCCACATCGATCTGGAAGCTGCCATCCGCGGCACTGCGAGTCTGCTGCCGATACATGTCCATCCTGTACGCGTCGCCGCCAACTCGAATCGTCGCTGCCGCCACTCCCCTCCCCTCCCCATCCACCACCCGCCCCGTCACCCGAAGCTGCCGCACCAGTTGCATCTCCAGCTCCGTCTTGCCGGACTTTGGGTCGAACATGCACCGATTCGGCGCCGTGTAGCCCGGTTTGCGTGCCCACAAGGTAATCGCCCTCATGTTGTCCCCGGGAATCATGCGGAACTCCGCGGTCCCTCGCTCATCGGTGAAGCGCCGGAATTCCGTTACGCCGCCCAGGTTCAGATCGCTGCCCTTTTTCGGCTTCATAAACAGCCACGGGTTCACCGTCACCCCCGCAATCGGCCGCTGCTGCTCATCCACCACCCTCACCGACACTTTCGCTACCCCATTCAGCACAAAGCCCAGTGGCCCCGCATAGTCGCGCGCCAGCCGATACGGGTCCGTCTTCGGCTCGTCCTTCCGCCAGAACAGCACATAATCCGACCCCACATCCGCCTTCGTCGCCAGAACATCCGTCACCGGTGCATCCGCCGGCACCCGCAGCACCGCCTTCCCCGCCGTGTCGCTCGTTGCCTCGCCCACCCGCGTAAAGCTCGCGCGCGCCAAAACCCATGCCCCGCCGACCGGCTGGCCCTTCTCATCATTCACAGTAACCGCAAACTCCCTCGCCGGCTTCATCACCAGGCGGCGCATCTTCCCCGGCCCATCTTTCACCAGGTCCGATGGCTGGTCATACGCCTGCTTTGATCCATCCCCCGTGCTCGCCCGAAGCTCCCAATAGGGAAACCATTCCGATTCCACATCCAGCGAGAACTGCCCGTCGGCCGCCGTCCGCACCGCATAGCGGCGAAAGTCCGCTCCCGGCGAGTACGTCTCCACCATCACGTCCGGTACCGGCCTCGCTTGCTCATCGTCCACCCGTCCCGAGATCCGGAACGTCTTCCCCGCCGGATTGGTCGTCGGCGATGCGGTGGCGACCGGCTTCTGCTCCGCCGCCACAACCTCCTTCGGCGTCAGCGGGCTCAGCATGCCGATCAGCCCCACCAGCCCCATCGCCAACACGCCCAGCAACATACCCATTCGCCGCGACACCCCGAACCTCCGCCGCCCCACATCCAGAATCGCCGAAATCCGCTTCTCAAAGCTATTGCGAGCGGCCATCGCCACCCCCGCCCCGTCCGCCGCGTGGAATCTCCCTCTCATCAGCTCCGCCACCTCAAGCAGCCACCGCGCATACCGCGTGGACGACTCCCCGGCCCTCAACACCCAGTCATCGCACGCCAACTCCCGCTCCACCCTCACCCGCCACGCCGCCACCCACGCCAGCGGGCAGAACCAGTACACCGCACACGCCAGGCGCGCCAGAATCTGCCACAGCACATCCCGGCGCGCCACATGCCCCAACTCGTGGGTCAGCACCGCGTCCAACTTTTCCTGCGCCCACTGGCGCCACTCGTCCGGCAGCACAATATTCGCCCGCCACCACCCCAAACACACCGGTGACCCCACCTCCTTGCTTTCCCAAAGCCGGGGCCGCCTCTCAACCCCAAACCGTCCCCTCAACCGCTCGAAACACGCGCCGCCATCCGCTTCTTCGATCCCGACCGCTCTTCTGAGCAGTCGCCGCGCCGCCCGCAAGGCCATCGCCTGCCTCACCACCAGCCAACCCGCCACCGCGGCCCACGCCGCCCACATCCACCTCCCCCAATCAACGGGCCGCCGCTCCGCCTCTGCCGTCAAGAGCGTTCGCCGCCCCGGATCATCGCGCAACGGAACATTCGCCAGCCCTTCCGCACCACTCCGCGTACCCTCAGCCACCATTTCCGCTCGTCTTAGGTCCGCAGCCACTTCTCCTCGTCCGGCAAACCCGGCCCGAGGTTCCCCCACCTCGGCATCCAGCCGCTCCGCCTTCGCCGCCCCCCCGCTGATCCCCCCAACGCGCCACCCCGGTACCATCAACACCACCCCCGGCAGCGTCAGCGCCGCCAGCACGCTTAAGGCCCAAATCCGGTGCCGCAGGGCTGCCGGCGACCTCCGCAGCCCCATCGCCGCCGCCCCCGCCACCAGCCATGCGACCGTCGCCGCGAACACCACCCGGATCGCAAACTCCGCTTCGTTCACGCCATTCAACGCCCAAGCAATTCCAAGAGCCATGACTACCCCTTGGTTGAAACCTCGGCCTCTTCCGCACACTCAATCATCTCGCGAACCCGCTTCAAGTCTTCCGCCGACAACTTCCCCGCCGATCCATCCAATAGGGCCGCCACCGCGTCCACGGGCGCACTGCCGAAAAACGTCCGCACCAAGTTCCTCAACACCGACCGGCGCACCTTTTCCTTCGACGGCACCGGCCGGTAGAGGTAGCGCTTGCCCTCGTGCCTCGCCACCACCACCTGCTTCTGCACGAGCACATTCAGGATCGCCCGGACCGACGAATAGCTGTGCGGGTCCGCCAGCTCGGCCCGCACCGCAGCCACCGACCCCTCCCCCAGCCTGTACAGCGCTTCGGCAATCTGCCGCTCGCGCTTTCCCAAATGAAGTAGTGATGCTTCCGCCACAACGCCTCGCTTTCCCGACATGCTAATTTATCAGCATGTGCTGATAAATTAGCACTTGCTCGTTCCGGCGTCAAGCGCAAATTCCGTGAGTTGTCGTGCGATGCCCCCTGGCGTGTCTGCGTGCCTTGGTTTTTTCTGGTCACGACCCCTTCGAGAACGTCGCCTTCCACTTCTGCCGAATTGCCGCCCTGAGGCGCTGATGAAATGCCGCCGGCATCTCATACGGCTGCCCCGCCTTATAGAGCGTTATGGTCTTGCGAATGTTATCCACCACCACCTGGCACGGATTGCACCCGGCCAGATGCTGCTCGAACTGCTCGCAGATTCCGGGATCGACGTTCCCGTCCACGTAGTCGTTCATCGCTCGCAGCAGATCTTCGCACTTCATCGGCGTATCGTCCTGCGCTGTCTTTGATCCCGTTCCAGTGCCAATGGTTACACAAAGGCGCTACATTCCCCGGTAGGGGGGGTACGGCAAGAGTATACCCCGGCAGGGGGGGCCTCCCAAGTCCTCATGCGAACTGACGCGTGACCGCTCGGCGCTGACCCCTTGGCGACCACTCTCTGCCACTGGACTTTGCCCCCGCTATAGGTATGATCTCTGACCCTTCGCTCCACCCACATGGGGCGTGCGAAGATACTGTCCGGCGAACCCGCTGTTCGCCCGAGAAAAGCCGAATTTCAGAAAGGTAACCAACGTGGCTCATTCGCTTTCCGCCAAGAAACGCATCCGTCAGAACCTCAAGGCGCGTGCGCGCAACCGTGCTCGCAAGGCCGACCTCCGGACCCAGGTGAAACAGTTCGTCACCGCTCTTTCTGCCGGCGATGTTGCCAAGGCGGAAACCGAACTCCGCAAAACCACCCGAGCGCTCGACCGCGTTGCCGCCAAGGGTACCTTCCACAAGAATACCGCTTCCCGCAAACGAAGCCGCCTGACCCGCCAGCTCAACGCCGCCAAGGCCGCAGCCAAGACCGGGTCAGGTACCTCGGCCGCGAAAGCCTGATCGCGGCCTTACATCATGGGGCAGGCACTTCTGTCTGGCATCCCTTCAACCGGCATTCGGCCTCAGGCACTCGCTCGATCGCGCGCGGTCTCATCCGCCGCCCGAGCAGTGTTTGCCGCCGAATGCCGATTTTGCTTTCCGGAGATCCGACCATGGCCGACAACACCGTAATGGAAAGACTCGTCTCGCTCTGCAAACGACGCGGCTACATCTTCGCCGGGTCCGAGATCTACGGCGGCCTCAAAGGCACGTGGGACTACGGCCCGCTCGGCGTCGAGCTCCTCCGTAACATCAAGAACGCCTGGTGGCATGACAACGTCACCACGCGCGAGGACATTGTCGGGCTCGATTCGTCGATCCTGATGGCCCGCACGGTCTGGCAAGCCTCCGGCCACGAGTCCAATTTCACGGACCCCCTCATCGACTGCAAATGCTGCAAAGAGCGCTTCCGCGCCGACCAGATCATGGAGTCCCAGTGCCCCCGCAAGCCCTCGAAGCACCCCGGCGAGCACCATGAGTGCCAGCTCACCGAGGCGCGCAAGTTCAATCTCATGTTCAAGACGTTCGTCGGCCCGGTGGAGGAAGATTCCCAGATGGTGTACCTCCGCCCGGAAACCGCCCAGGGCATCTTCGTCAACTTCAAGAACGTTTGAGTCTCGACCCGCATCAAGATCCCCTTAGGCATCGCCCAGATCGGCAAGTCGTTCCGCAACGAAATCACCCCCAAGCAGTTCATCTTCCGCTCCCGCGAATTCGAGCAGATGGAAATCGAGTTCTTCTGCAAGCCGGAGACCAGCCAGGAATGGTACGCCCGCTGGCGCGACGCCCGTTTCAAGTGGTACCAGGACCTCGGCCTCAAAGGCTCCAACCTCCGCCTCCGCGAGCACGGCAAGGAAGAGCTGTCGTTCTACTCCTGCGGCACCAGCGACGTCGAATACATGTTCCCGTGGGGCTGGGGCGAGCTGGAAGGGATCGCCCACCGCGGGGACTATGACCTCAAACAGCATCAGCAATTTTCCGGCAAAGACTTGACCTACTTCGACGACGAAACCAAGGAACGGTTTCTCCCGCACGTCATCGAACCCTCCGCCGGCGCCACCCGCTCGGTTCTGGCGTTCCTCTGCGAGGCCTTCGCCGAAGATCAGGCGCCCAATGAAAAGGGCGTCATGGAAACCCGCACGGTTCTGCGTCTGCATCCGCGTCTGGCCCCCGTGAAAGCCGCCATCTTCCCCCTGGTCAAGAAAGAGGGCATGCCCGAACGCTCCATGGCCATCTACAAGGACCTCCAGAAGCATTTTCCGGTCTTCTACGATGAAAAAGGTGCGGTAGGGCGGCGATATCGTCGTCAAGACGAGGCTGGGACGCCGTTCTGCCTCACCATCGACGGCCAAACCGCGCAGGACCAGACCGTCACCATTCGCGACCGCGATTCCATGAAACAGGAGCGTGTTTCGACGGATCAGATCCTGAGGTATCTGATCGAGCGGCTAACGGCATGATCCGGCTTGGCGGTAGGGGGGTGACAGGGTCCAACAAGCAATGGTCACTGGCATCCATCCGCGGCAGGGGCCTCTACGCCCATTTGAAAAGTCGGGACCCACAATCGAAAATGTCCCGATGCAGATGCCCCAGCTCGACATCCTTGCCCTTGAGCCCTTCTATGGCGGCGAGAGAAAGTCGATGCTGGAGACCATCCTGCGTTTCAGCCGGCACCGCTGGACCGTGCTGAAGCTCCCGCCTCGCCGCATCGAACGCCGGCTCGCGGCCGCCGCCCACTGGTTCGGAGAACAGATTTCCCGCCACTGGTCTGGCCACATCGACGTCCTCTTCTGCTCGGAGGCGATGAACCTTGCGGATCTGCTTCGGTTTGTCCCGGAATTGGCCACCAAGCCGTCGGTCGTCTACTTCCACGACAACCAGCTTCCGCCGATCGGCTCAACCCCCGATAACCCGCTCCAGGTGGTCAACATCTCGACTGCCGCCGCCGCCACCGAGGTCTGGTTCAACTCCCATTACCACAAGCGGACGTTTCTCCGCCGCGCAAAAGCCCTGGTCGAGCAGCTTCCGGAGTTGGCCGGCCATGACCCCGTCCCCGAGGTCACCGACAAAGCGGCGTTCATGCCTCCGCCGGTCGATCAGACGCTCTCCCAGCAGATCATCCAATCTGAATCCGTCGTCCGCGACCCCCGAACGATCTTCGTTGACACGCGAAACGCCAACACCAAGCTCCTCAACGAAGCCCTGACCATGCTCCACCGCCGGGAGAAATACAAGCTGATCACGGTTGGCCCAGTCGAGGGCCTCACCGACGACTTGCCTCGCCGCACCATCGCCGAGGATGATGAGCCTGCCCAGATTCGCGCTCTGCACGAGGCATTTGTCGTGGTCTCCGGCCGTCCTTACGCCAACTACGACCACCACGCCGTCCGCGGGCTGTTACTGGGCTGCTGGCCCATTTTCCCGAATGCCGCCTGCTATCCCGAACTGCTCCCCAAGTCGCTGCATCCGCTTTGTCTGTACGACACCGCCGATGCCGATCGCCTCGTTACGCAACTCCAGAATTCCTGGTGGATCGAGCAGCCGGCCAAGTACAAGGATGAGCTATTCGCCATCCTCACCCGTTTTGACGCCGTCCAAGCCTGCCAAGCCATGGACGACCGGCTGGAGCAACTGGCCATCGCATATACGTTGAGTTGATCAATGCGGTAGGGGGGTTCGATCGGACCGAACAGAGCAATAGCCACACGGCATACCAGCCGGTAAACTGCCTTGACCTATGCGTTCCACAAATACATTCGCCAATCGTTGTCTGCTCGCATTACTGGTTCTGATCCCCGCGTTCTCCGTCGGCTGTGCGCATAACCCCGCTGGCGCTGAGGCTGCCACCACTTGGAAAAGCCCCTTCTTCTTCATTACGATGACCGACCCCCAACTCGGCTTTTTCACCGAGAACGCCGACACGGCCAAAGAAACCGAGCTTCTGGAGAAAGCCATCGCTCACGCCAACCGTCTGAAACCCGCGTTTGTCGTTATGACCGGCGACCTGATTCACAAGCCTGGCGACGACGCCCAGAGGCGTGAGTTCCTCCGCATCACCGCCACGCTCGACAGAACCATCCCGCTCCACCTGCTCGCCGGCAACCACGACCTCGGCAACGTCCCCACTCGGCCGAGCATCGACTATTACCGCCAGCATTTTGGCCCCGACCATTACTCCTTCGACATAGGTGGCTGCCATTTCGTCGCCCTGAACACCACCCTGATGCATTCGCCCGGGAAAGCCATGCAGCAGGAAGCGGAGCAATGGACCTGGTTGACCACCGATCTCGAACAATCCGCGACCAAACACCCGACGCAAACGATCCTTTTCCAACACCACCCGACATTTCTGAAGAATGCTGACGAGCCTAACGATTACCATACAGTGCCCGCTCCGCGCCGGGCCGAGCTTTTGCAGCTTTGCCGCCAATACAACATTGCGGCCGTCTTCGCGGGTCATCTTCACCGCTGCAATGCTGTCAGCTACCGGAAAATGCAGGTCTTCGCCGCCGGCCCGGTCGGCAAACCGCTGGGCAAAGACCCGTCGGGCCTGACGATCGTGAAAGTCTATCCCGACCGGGTCGACTACGAATATCACAGCCTCGACGCGGTCCCGGCGTCGGTCACGTTCGACTGAGCTTTCGATTGTTTCTCAAGGAGAGGCTTCCAGGCAATTGAACCCCCCTGCCACGTCCCATAATCTATGTTATGTTAAGTTGGACATTGCCGGGCGAATACTGCTGCGAATCCGCATTTACCGGGGCAAAACCGTCAAATCGTAGCCAGACTGACGACTGCCGTCGCTCCGGCAAGGCCTGCGTCCATCGCAAAGCTCCGGCGTATGGGGTGCTGAACGGGTTGCTGGGAGAAGTTCACCCGCCGTGCCGGCAAAGGGTTTCTGGTTTGGACATTTCCCGGCACCACGGCATGTTGATGCGCCAGCCAGTTGGTCACGACCGCCACCAAACCGGCGGCGGCGAGGCTGTGGGTGTTGTACAGCGATCACGGGTTGGGGGTGGGCCGTCGCACTCCGTTGATCCATCTCCGGAGTACGCATCAATGGATCACACGCTCACCATTGACTTGCTTTTCTCAGACGACTCGAATGTCCTTTTCGACCCCCCCACCGCCGTTTTCCCAATTCATCCCCAGGTCTCGCACCATTTGATGATCCATCTCCACGGTGCGTCCGAGGGTCGTCAGGTAATTGCCGATGATGGCGCTGCTGGCTCCGGCGTAGAACATCCAGCTTTGCAGGTTCCTCAAACACAGTTCTCTGCCCCCCGCGACTTTGAGTTCCTTGTCCGGAAGCATGAACCTGCAAAACGAGATGATTTTGAGGCATTCCATCGGCGGCAGTTTGTCGGTGCCCTGCAGGGGCGTTCCCGCGATTGGGTTGAGGAAATTGATCGGCATGACATGCACCCCGATCTCTCGGAGGGTGAAGACCATATCCAATCGGTCTTGCCAGTGTTCGCCCATGCCGAAAATTCCGCCGCTGCACAATTCAAGGCCTGCCGTCTTGGCGATTTTCAGCGTCCTTACCCGCTCGTTGTACGAATGTGTGGTGACAATTTGCGGATAAAATCGCTCGGAGGTTTCGAGGTTGTGATTGACCCGGCGGATGCCGCAGTCGTAGAGGAACGTGGCCGTTTCCTCGGTGAGTGTTCCGAGGTCGGCGCAGAGGCGGGTTTTGCCCTCGGCAGCGAGGCGTCTGATTGCCGGCCCCAGCCAATCTTCCAGTTCAGATCGCGTCGGCGCGCGTCCGCTGTTGACGATTCCGAAATGGTTTGCGCCTGATTGCGCGGCGTTGGCCGCGGTGCTGAGGATCTGTTCGCCGCTCAATCTGGTTTGGGGCCCTACGGTGGTGGTGTAATGCGCGGATTGCGCACAGAACTTGCAGTCCTCGGTGCATCCTCCCAGCTTGGCCGGCACGATCGCGCAGAATGTCACATCGTGTCCCACAAACCGGATGCGGATCTTATTCGCCCAATAGAACAGGTCGTAGACATCATCCCCCCCCACCGTCGTCAGATAGGTTGCCTCTTCCTGACCCAGCAGTTCTCCCCCGAGGACTTTCTCCGCCAACCCCGCGATACGACGTTGCACCAGGCCTCCTGAAAAGAAAGAAATGATGGATGATGAATCAGAGACAACGCGCCTGACTCATCATCCATCACTCAGCGTTCCGCATTCTTTTTACCTGTCGGCATCAAACGCATCGGCCAAAGGCCGCAGCGCTTTCAACTGCACCGATCGCGACTGGGCATCATGCACGAACAACCCGATGACTCCAATCCGTGTATCCACGATGTATATTGCATCGCCGCCGGATGACACCTTGTGCGTCGCGACCACGTAGTCTCCCTGTTTCAGCGACACCGCCTGTCCGGTCGCCGGCTTGGGCAGCATTACAATCGCTGCGATCAGCAGAACGGCGGTTGCCACCAGTATCCGAATTGCCGTTTTCTCAGCTTTCATATTTCACCTTCTTGTTTTCCAGAGTTCGATCGAACCGTGCTCCCGTTGCGAGCCTCATCTGCCGACTGCGCCAGGCCCGGCAAACAAGCGGCCCACGTCGATCGGCTGGGTCACGTTCAGCGCCTTCTGACTCGGATCGCAGTAGACGGCGCCCAGAATTCCGTTCTGGGTGTCGAGCATGAACATCACGCCGTTCGTGACACCGGGCATGTCGGTGGGGATGATGATGATGTCGCTGCGCCCTCGGACCTGCGCCAGCGCCGTGTTTTCGCCGCCGACCTTCCACATCAGCACCATCACCAGGACCGCGTTGAGAAACGCCAGTCCCCATAGCAGCTTCGAATGTCTCATATATCTCCTTGATTGTTGACGTCGCGTTGCCCCTGGTTCGCCAGCGGTCAATCCAGGTGCGAGCGTTTGGCGTCCTTGAACAACACGGCTATGCACACCGCGGCCAGCAAGATGAACAGGCCCCACATGAGTGTCGAGGATGCGTCCCCGACTCGGACGGATTTTCCGTATCCCTCGAGCTTTGCGTCAATCTGCAGAGGCTCGTCCTGCGCCAATGCTACCATAGGGCACACCAGCAGGCCCACCACCCAGCACCACACGGATATTAAGCGTTGCTTCATGCCCACATCATAACCAGCCTTCGATTGGCCGGGCAAGTGACCGGAAGTCGGCTTGTGGCACGGCGACCGTTTCCCACTTCAGCGAGCGGCGTCTCATGTGCTCCTGATACTCGGATAGCTCGACGCCCAATAGGAGGTACCAGCGGTCGCGATACATGAACATTCCGGGCTGGGGCGCCACCGGCGGATCGATCCAGTAGACGAACATCAACACTGCCGTGAACCCGTCGCCGAAGACTGCCTGCCATTGGAGGAGGTCAACTACATCCTGTTCGGTCGTCCAGGTTTGGAAGGAGGAACTGGATGCCTTGCCCTTTGCCTGGCGGCCTTTGACATCGACCAGCAGGTTTCGTCCGTGCATGTTGTACACCACAAAATCGAAGGACTTGAGCCTTGCATTGCTGAACAGCGCCTTTTTGGCCTCATCCACCGCGACATAGGGCACGCCATGCTCACGTAGATAAGCTTCGAACGCCGCCTCGTAATGGACCGTTCGATCAGCCATGTTGGACTCCCGGCTGTAAGTCCATCCGCTAATCCACCCAACCCCTATATCCCACCGCCGCCCGACTGTAATGTAGTTTACCAGATTGCGAAAACATAGTCCAGGACGCAGAATAGCGCAATGCGCATCATTGCAGGCGTGTTCCGCGGGCGAAAGCTGGTGGCTCCCGAGGGCTTGGCGACGCGGCCGATCACCGACCGTGTCAAACAGTCTCTGTTCGACATCCTGACCCCGGTGCTGGCGGACTCGATCGTGTACGACTGTTTTTCGGGGACCGGGTCGATGGGGCTGGAATCGCTGAGCCGGGGGTGTTCGTTTGCGACGTTTTTCGAGTCGGAGGCATCGGCTGTGTCGCGGCTGGGCCGGAATATTTCGACAATTGGGGTGCAGGATCGATCGCGGATCGTGCGGAGCGACCTTTTTCGCTGGTTTGCCGACCCGGCGAATGCTCCGGCGGCAGAGGGGCGGGCAACAATTGTTTTTCTGGACCCCCCCTACCGGTTCGTAACGGAGCGGGCGGAGGAGTTGTTGGGGCTGGCGCGGGACCTTATGAGCGGTCATCTGGCGCCTGGGGGGCTGGTGGTGTTTCGGCACGACTCGGCGGTTAGGTTGGGCTTACCCCCCCTACTGCCGCACGACTCGCGCGGGTATGGATCGATGACGTTGGATTTCCTGGTGTCGGCGGGCAGCGCGTAAATCGCCCGGGGTCCGGCGGTCTGAGTGTTCAATCCAGCAGCAGATCGGCCTCACCATTCAACGCGGCTGTGGGCGTCTGGGAGGTGTCCAAGAGCCGGCTCGCCTCATGTGTCGGCAGGCCGTGGACATCGCGCAGTTTCTTGGCGACCTTGCGTGATTGCTGCGTCGCTTTGTCAACCGTATTGCTGGCTTCCTGCAATTTCTTGCCGACTTTGTCAAGCACGTCTCCAAAGCGGCCGAACTCGGTTTTGACGGCCCCCAGCACTTCCCAAACCTCGCTGGAGCGTTTTTCGATGGCGAGTGTGCGAAAGCCCATCTGCAAACTGCTGAGCACCGCCGCCAGCGTGGTCGGCCCCGTGATAATCACCCGATCCTCCCGCCTGATATCGTCGCAGAGGCCCGGGCGTTTGAGCGCTTCGGCGAACAGTCCCTCTGTTGGGAGGAACATGATCGCAAAATCGACCGTGTGAGGGGGACAGATGTACTTTTCACGGATTGTCCTGGCTTCGTTGCGGAGGCGCCCCTCCAGCGCGCACCTGGCTTCTTCCATGCCGTCCAAATTGCCTTTTTCCTCAGCTTCGAGCAGGTGTTCATAGGCCGACTGTGGAAACTTGGCATCTATGGGAAGCCAGACGCACTTTCCGACGGTGTCCTTTCCGGGAAGTTTGATTGCATATTCGACGCGGTCTTGGCTCTGCGGATTGGTCGCCACATTTGCCCCGTACTGCTCTGTTGTAAGGAGGTCTTCCAGGAGATTTCCCAACTGCATTTCGCCGAATGATCCGCGGGTTTTGATGTTGGTGAGGACTTTTTTGAGGTCGCCGACGCCGGAAGCGAGGGTCTTCATTTCGCCGAGGCCTTGGGAGACGACGTCGAGGCGTTCGGAGACGATCTTGAACGATTCGCCGAGGCGATGTTCGAGGGTGGCGTGGAGTTTTTCATCGACGGTTGCGCGCATTTGTTCGAGTTTTTGTGAATTGTCGGCCTGTAGCTCGCCGAGTTTTCCCTCGACTGTTGCGCGCAGTTGCTCGAGCTTCTGTTCATTGCTGGCGGTGAGGGTGGTGAGGCTGGCGCCGAAGACGTCCAACTGGTTTTTCTGCAAGGTCGCAATTTCGGTCATTCTCGCGAGGATCGAATCGGCCAGGCTTTTGATGGACTTGCTCATCTCTTCGCGTCCAGCGGCCTGGTTTTGGCCGGCGTCGGCGGCCAATTGGCCGAGGCGGCGCTCGACGGTGTCGCGGATCGTGTCGAGCTTCTTGGCGTTGCTGTCGGTGAGAGCGGCGAGGCTGGCGGAGAAGGTATCGAGCTGGTTTTTCTGGAGGGTGGCGATTTCGGTCATTCTCGACAGGACCGAATCGAGGAAATCTTTGAGAGATCGGGAGAGTTCTTCTCGCAGGGCGCGAGCGGCGGCGGCGTTTTCCTCGCGGGTGCGGCCCATCTCTTCGCGGAGGCCTCGTTCGGCGCGATCGACAACCGATTCGATATCGTCGCGGAGGGAGTGCGGCTTGCGGAGGATCAGCATGACGAGCATTGCCGTGTTGATGACGGCAACGACGACTGCGACGACGGCCAGCATGTCACCCATATCACACGCCTTCCCCGGCTCCCAACAGTTCCCGAACAGTGGCCGCTAACGTACGCCCGCCCCCCCCCACCGTCAACCTTGTTTGCCTCGTTCTGGTTCATCATTTGTCGTGTATCGTTTATCATTCTCGGAGTCATGCCTATTCATCGCTACCGGTTTTTCTCTCCGTCCGATGCCGCGCGGGTGTCCAAGTTGCAATTTATGGCGAGGCAGGTCGTCGAAGGTATTATCACGGGCTTGCACAAGTCTCCCCATCGAGGGTTTTCGGTGGAATTCTCCGAGCACCGCGAATACGTGCCCGGCGACGAGCTTCGCCATCTCGATTGGCGAGCCTACGCGCGCTCCGACCGCTATTACATCAAGTTGTATGAACAGGAAACCAACCTGCGCGCAACCCTGGTCCTCGACACGTCGATGTCGATGCAGTTTGCTGAGAAGATGGACTATGGCCGGCACTTGGCGGCGTGCATTGCGTACCTGTTGGCCAACCAACAGGATCTGGCTGGCCTGGTTACGATCGATGACCAGATTCGTCTGGAGCTTCCCCCCGCTTCGTCGCCGGCACATCTGGACCGGTTGTTCAAGGAGCTGGAAAAGGTGGAACCGGGGCGGTTCACGATGCTGGCGGATGGGCTGCATCAATTGGCGGAGCGGCTTCCACGGCGGTCGCTGGTGATATTGATTTCCGATCTGTGGCTGGACCCGGCGCAGTTTACCAAGGCGTTGCAGCATCTGCGTTATCGGCGGCACCAGGGGCTGGTGCTTCACCTGCTCAACAAGGCGGAGATTGATCTGCCCTATGATCGGCAGGTGACGCTGCAGGATCTGGAGACAGGGGAAAAGGTTCAGATCAATCCGTCGGATCTGCGCGAGGCGTATCAGAAGAACATCCAGGAGTATTTGACGAGCATTCGACGGTGCTGCAGCGATTGTGACATGGAGTACCACCCGGTTTACACGGAGACACCATACGACAGGGCGCTGGTGGAGCTGATTACTCGGCGGAGTTGAATGACGGGGTCGTGCGGCGGGATTGAGGGGCGTGTATGATTCGGGAATATGACGCGAGTGCGGTTGGAGAATGTATCGAAGCGGTTTGGGAAGGCGGTGGCGCTGGAGGGGGTGGATCTGGAGATCTGCGCGGGGGAGCTGTTTTTTTTATTGGGGCCGAGCGGGTGTGGGAAGAGCACCTTGCTGAGGCTGATCGCGGGTTTGCAGGAGCCGAGCGGCGGGAGGATCTGGTTTAATGAGGAGGATGTGACGGGGTTGGCGACGCAGCAGCGGAATGCGGTGATGTGTTTTCAGAGCTACGCGTTGTGGCCGCACATGACGGTGAGGGGGAATGTGAAGTTTGGCCTGGGGGTGCGTGGATTTGGCAGGGAGGAGCAGTCGAGGCGAGTGGACGAGGTGTTGAGGCTGGTGCAGATGGAGGGGTTGGCGGAGCGGAGGCCGAACCAGTTGTCGGGGGGGCAGCAGCAGCGGGTGGCGTTAGCGAGGGCACTGGCGGTGCGGCCGCGGTGTTTGTTGTTGGATGAGCCGTTGTCGAATCTGGATGCGAAATTGCGGCAGGAGATGAGAAGCGAGATCAGGCGGATCTGTAAGACCGGCCAGTTCACGACGATCTATGTGACACATGATCAAAAGGAGGCGTTGTCGGTGGCGGATCGGATCGGGTTGTTGAGGGATGGGAAGTTGATTCAGGTGGGGACGCCGGGGGAGCTATACCATGGGCCGAAGACGAGCTGGGTGGCGGATTTCATTGGGCACACGAATTTATTGAAGGGCAGGGTGGTGGGGAGGTGTGGCGAGGGGGTGAGGGTGGAGACGGGGATTGGGGTGATTGTGGCGAAGGGAACAGTGGACAGGGGTCAGGGGTCAGCGGGTGCCGAAGCGGTGGTGGTGAGTGTGAGGCCGGAGCAGATGAGAGTGGTGAGGGGAACAGAGAAAGCGGGGAGGAATCGGGTGAGTGGGAGGGTGGTGGAGAGCACGTTTTTGGGTGAGGCGAGCGAGCATGTGGTGGAGGTGAATGGGGAGAGGTTGCGGGTGATCTGCACGCCGCCGATGTTTGGGGTTGATGGGGAGATGGTGGTGGAGTTTGATGCGGAGGATGTGGTCGTGCTGAGTGAGTAGTTGCCAGTTGCCAGCGGTGAGTCGTGTGAAGCAATGCGGAAGTATGTTTTTTTCATGTTGTTTTTTGTGGTGCTGGGGTTGCCGTTTGCGCTGAGGTGGGTGGCGGGGAAACAGACGAAGCTGGCGGGCGGTGGGGCCGAGGCGGAGCTGGTGGTGATTACCGCGAATCAGGAGGGGATTAGGCGGGAGTTTGCGGATGCGTTTTCGGAGTGGCATCGGGAGAAATACGGGAAGTCGGCGGTGGTGCATTACCTGCACTACGGGGCGGCGGAGATTGTGAAGTATTTTGATGCGGCGGGGTCGCAGTTGAAGGTGGATGCGGTTTGGGGTGGCGGGGATTACCTGTTTGATCAGCAGCTCAAAAGGCCGGGATATTTGGAGGCGGTGGATTTTGGGGCGGGGTTCTTGCGGGAAGTGTATCCAAAGGCGGATCTGGGTGGGGTTGCGTTGTACGACCCGGGGAAGCCGCCGACATGGTTTGGGACGAGCCTGAACAGTTTTGGGATTGTTTATAACAAGGATGTGCTGAAGTATCTGGGCGTGGGTGAGATGAGGACGTGGCGGGACTTGAGCGATCCGAAGCTGATGGGGTGGGTGGCGCTGGCGGACCCGACGCGGAGTTCGTCGGCGAAGCAGACGTTCATGGTGATTGTCGAGCGGGCGATGGCGGATGCGACGGAGCAGGGGCGGAGCGAGGACGAGGGATGGGCGGAGGGGATGGGGCTGATTCGGCAGATTGCGGCGAATGCGAGGATTTTCACGGAAAGCTCGTCGATCGTGCCGATCATGGTGAGCACGGGTGATGCGGGGGCGGGGATGGCGATTGACTTTTATGGGCGGTCGCAGGCGGGGGCGGTGGGCGATGCGCGGATGGGGTATGTGGAGCCGGCAGGGGCGACAATCATGAATCCGGACCCGATCGCGGTGGTGAAGGGGGCGGCGCATCGGGAGACGGCGATCCGGTTCATACAGTTTGTGTTGAGCGAACGGGGGCAGCGGTTGTGGAACACGTGGCCGGGCGCGCCGGGGGGGCCGAAACAGACGGCGATCAGGCGGCTGCCGATACGGGAGTCGGTGTTTGCGGATATGAGGGATTTCACGGACCCGGTGAACCCGTATAAGACGGCGGGTGGGTTTAACAAATCGAATGCGAGGGAGAAGACCTGGGGGGTGCTGGGGGAGTTGATTGAGGCGTCGTGTATCAGTCTGCTGGAGGAGTTGAGTCAGACGCGGAAGGCGATATTGGCGTCGCCGAGGGCAAAGGAGTTGGATGCCAAGCTGGGGCGGTTCCCGTTTGATCAGAAAGAAGCGCTGCGGAGGTTGGAGGAGTGGAAGAAGGCTCCGGCGGGGAGGAGGTTGGAGGTGAAGAGGAGGTGGGAGGAGGAATTTCGGGAGGAGTATCGGAGGTTGAAGCAGCAGGCGGAGAGGGGAACCACACATGAACGCAGATAGACACAGATTGACCCACCTGCCGCGTGTGGGATGGGGAAAGTATGTGTTGGCGGGGATGATATTGGCGGTGTTTGGGGTGTTTCTGTTGTGGCCGATCGGGAGGGTGCTTCGGGTGGGTTTTTTCGGGATGCCTGGGGAGGGGGGCGGGTTCACGCTGCGGTATGTGAGTGAGATTTTCCTGGATAGCACGTTGCGGGCGGGGTTGGTGAATAGCTTGATGATCGCGGTGATGGTGACGGGGGTGTGCATCGTGATCAGTGTGCCGCTGGCGATGATGTCGGTGCGGTATGAGTTCTGGGGGCAGGGGGTGATCGGCGGGCTGTTGTTGGTGCCGTTGATATTGCCTCCGTTTGTGGGGGCGATCGGGATGAGGCAGATATTGGGGCGGTTTGGGGTGTTGACGAGCGTGGCGGCGGAAATGGGGATTGTGGGGGAGGGTGTGCCGGTGGCGTGGTTTGGCGGGATGAGGATATTGGGGGTGGTTTTGGTGGAGGCGTTGAGTCTGTATCCGATTGTGTATTTGAATGTAGCGGCGGCGCTGGCGAATGTGGACCCGGCAATGGAGCAGGCGGCGGCGAATTTGGGGGCGTCGAGGTGGAGAGTATTTTGGAAGATCACGCTGCCGCTGATGCGGCCGGGGTTGTTTGCGGGGGGTACGCTGGTGCTGATCTGGAGTTTTACGGAACTGGGGACGCCGTTGATGTTTGATTTTTACCGGGTGACGCCGGTGCAGGTGTTTTTCAGATTGACGCAGGTGAGCGGGTCGCCGGTGCCGTATGCACTGGTGGTGGTGATGATGCTGGGGAGTGTGGCGTTGTATGCGGCGGGGAAACTGGCATTGGGAAGGGGACACGATGCGGCGGTGACGAAAGCGTCGGTGGCTTCGTCGGCCAGGAGGTTGTCGGTGTGGGGGAATGTGGGCGTCGTGTTGGTGTTTGGGGTTGTGATTGGGCTGGCGTTGTTGCCGCATGTGGGGGTGATTCTGACGAGTGTGAGCGGGGTGGGGAGTTGGTATCAGTCAATGCTGCCAAAGGTGTTTACGATGCAGCACTATGCCGCGGCATTGACGCATGATGTGACGGTGCCGTCGGTGGCGAACAGCGTCACGTTTGCGAGTTTGAGCATGGTGCTCGACGTGGTGCTGGGGTTGATTATCGCGTGGGTGGTGGTGAGGTCGAAATTGCCGGGGCGGGGGTTGATTGATGGGTTGGCGATGTTGCCGCTGGCGGTGCCGGGGTTGGTGCTGGCGTTTGGGTATCTGGCGATCAGTTTTCAGTTGCAGGGTTGGTTCAAGGATGTGAAGTGGCTGCGGGAGTTGGTGGATGTGCAGGAGAATCCGACGCTGCTGCTGGTGCTGGCGTATGCGATGAGGCGACTGCCGTACGTGGTGAGGAGCGCGGTGGCGGGGCTGGAGCAGACGCCAGTGGATCTGGAGTTGGCGGCGAAGAACATGGGGGCATCGACGTTGACAACGATGAGGCGGATCACGGTGCCGCTGATTGGGGCGAATCTGGTGGCGGGGGCATTGCTGGCGTTTGCGTTTGCGATGTTGGAGGTGAGCGATTCGTTGATCTTGGCGCAGCGGGCGACGTATTGGCCGATTACGAAGGCGATTTATGATTTGTTCCAGAGGCTGGGGGACGGGCCTTATATCGCGTGCGCGTTGGGGGTGTGGGCGATGGCACTGCTGACGCTGACGATCTTGTCGGCGAATGCGGTGTTGGGGAAGAGGATGGGGGCGATATTCCGCGTGTAGCCGGAGAGGGCTACTTCACTGTCCCGGCGACATTGGTTTGGATGGAGTAGAGGCTGGTTCGGGCGGTGATGAAGAGGGTTGTGCCGGTGGGGCCGCCGAAGCAGAGGTTCGCGGGGGATTCGGGGACGAGGATTTTGCCGATCAGTTCACCCGTGGGGGCGAAGATGTGGACGCCGTCGGCGGCGCTGGACCAGAGGCGGCCGGCGGAGTCGGTGCGGATGCCGTCGGGGCCGCCTTTGTCGATGACGGCGAAGATTTTGCCGTTGGAGAGGGAGCCGTCGTCGTTCACGTCGAAGACGCGGATGTGGTGGGGGCGGCCGGAGTCGGCGATGTAGATCTTCTTTTCGTCGGGGGAGAAGGCGACGCCGTTGGGCATATCGAAGTCTTTGACGACGGGGGTGGATTGTTTGGTCTTGGGGTCGTAGCGGAAGACGTAGTTGCCGGGCTGCTCTTTTTTCTCGGTGCGGGGAAGGCCGTAGGGGGGATCGGTGAAATAGACGGAACCATTGGAGTGGACAACGAGGTCGTTGGGGGAGCTGTAGCGGTTGCCATCGGCGGATTTGTCGGTGAGGACGGTGGTGGAGCCGTCTTTGGTGGTGAGGGTGAGGCGGCGGGCGGTGTGTTCGCAGGTGAAAAGGTTGCCGTTGCGGTCGGTGGTGTTGCCGTTGGCGGCGTTGGAGTTGTCGCGGAAGACGGTGATGCCGTCTTTGGCGGTCCATTTCTTGATGTGGTTGGCGGGGATGTCGGAGAAGACGAGGAAGCCGCCGTCCCAGGCGAGCCAGGTGGGGCCTTCGAGGAATTTGAAGCCGGTGGCGAGTTTCTGGACTTTGGCGTCCTGGGGGAGGAGTTTGGCGAACTCGGCGCCGTTTTTGATGAGGAAATCGGCGGCGAAGGTGAGTGTTGAGATCGCGAGAAGTGTGGCGATAACGATGAAGAGACGCGGCATATGAACTCCTGGTTTGGTCGTTCGTTAGTTGTTACTGGTTATTTGTTGTTGCCGTTGTCGGCGAAAGTCGCAAAAGGGGGGTGTACTACTCCATCGCGGCACGCAAGGACGCGTGCAAACAACGGAAAGGACGTCGAACCGCGTCGAAGCTCGTGGGATGATTCGCGGCCTCAGACCCCATGCCCGCAGACCAACCGCCTGCGACATGGATAGTTTGCGCCCTCCGCAAAAGGGGGGAAACTCCAGGCGGAACTCCCTGTGCCTTTTCCCGGGTCTGTGGTATACTAATCGTGCATTTCTAATGTCTCGGGGCACTTTGTGAAAGGGAAAGGGCTATGAATCACGTCGGCCCTACCGGCAAATCGGGTACGAGCGGATCCAATCCTATGGCGGACAGCTTCCCCAGCGGACACACAACCGCCAGCGGCAGGAAACTCAAGCTCTGCTGCGTCTGCAGCGACGACCTGGTCGGCAAAGAACGGTTCAAGGACCACGACGGCCACTACTGGTGCCCGACCTGCGCCAAGGAAGACACCTTACGCAAAGAACCCGCCGCCTGCGCCGAATGCAACGCGCAACTCACCCGGGGCGACCTGGTGGACTTTGAAGGCAAGCAATTGTGCAAGGTCTGCGCCGAGAGACTGCGCCTGGCCGCCAAGCGCGCCGCCGCCCGGATCGCCGCCGCCGAGGAAGAAGGCCGCCTCCAGCAGGAGCGTCGCAGAAAACTCCTGATCTACGGCGGCATGGCGGTCGCGGTGCTGGTGGTCTATGTGGTGGTGAGGATGATGATCTAAGAGGTCGGCGTAATTCTCATAGTTGGTGCAACAAGTATATCCTACGATACTGGTGCGAGAAGCTCTGCCATAGTAAACTGGGGCTATGTACCTGTTTTACATTGATGAGACGGGCAACCGTGATCCACGCCTACAGATCCCGCGGAAAGATGGGACGTGCATTGCCGGGGACTGGCTGTACGTACTCACTGCCGTCAGCTTATTCGAATCGAAATGGCACGGATTTGAAAAGACATTGAACCGCCAAAAGAGCAGTCTAACTCAACGCATCCACCACGATCGTGGGCTCCAGTTAGAGCTTGCCGACTGCGAGGTCAAGTCAAACTGGATTAGGCAGCCGGCCGAAAGAGCATCGCGTCCGTTTTTGGGCAACCTTACCGAAAGGGAGTTGATCGACTTGATTGAGCTCTACTACCGCCAGCTCGATCACCATAATATGTATGTTTTTTCGGTGCTCGTCGACAAACGGCACCTACACAGGTATATGGATCAGGAAAAACTTCATCGCAAATCGTGGGAGTTATTGATGGAACAGATCGAGCGATTCATGCGTGCAATGCACGGCCGACATCAAGCGATTATGGTTGTCGATGATGTGGCAAAGGAGATGAACCGCTCGCTGGCCATGAAGCATGCCTACATCATGGACCAAGGGACTGCACATGACACTTGGCTGCGGCACTTGTGCGAAATGCCCATGTTCGTCCGCAGCGAATTGTCAAACGGCGTCCAATTGGCAGATCTCTGCGGGTATAATATCTATCGCGCCTTCAAGAACAATGACCTGAAGTATCCGTTCTTCCAGCGCATTGCCCCTGCAATATGGTCTACGTCGAAACGGATGCGCCCGCCAGCCAGGCCCTTCTCTGGGCTCTACGTTTTTCCGCCTGGGAGCCCACTGATACCTTTGGTTGAGCAGTTCGAAAAAGAAAAAGCCTCAGCTGTTAGCAGCTGAGGCTGTTAATTTCTGATGTCCAGCGGGGCGAACCCTATCGAGCCGACATGCGGCACTGGACTACTACCTTTATCGGTAGTTTAGAACTTTACACTAGATATTACCTTCTGTCAAGTAAAACCACTTTAGAACCAAGCGGCAACACGTTCATCTTGAGTAAGCGGCCATGCTTAAGCAGACACTCACGATAGCTGTACCACTAATAGGGTAGGCCCTCAGGAGCTATACCGTCGGCAGCGGCCCCGCCAGCATCGCATACTCGTCCAAGGCGCTGCGATCACCGCTGAGGATCCGCTCGACGTTCGCGTGGATCTCCGGCAGCCGCGTCTCGATGAAATGGCGGGTGATCGCCTTCTTGTGATCGTTCTTCATCGCCTGGCTGAGGAACAAATGCCCAACCAGAATCGCGATGGCGGAATCGACCAGCCGTCGGCCCTGCAGGTCCGTGTACTCGACGCCCTTTTCCTTTACGAACACGATGGCCTTGAAAACCAGTTGCCTGGCTTCGATCAGCTTGGCCTTGAGCGTGCCCAGCAGCTCGTCGGTGTAGTTCGCCTGCTCCAGTTCGTCGATCCGCTTCTCAAAGGCGCCGGAGCAGACGCCGCGGACCGCCGCGACGATCTGGAGTTGGCTGGTGCCCTCGTAAATCGTCGTGATTCGCGCGTCGCGGAGGTATCGTTCCGAGGGGTAATCCTTCATATACCCCGATCCGCCGAGCACTTGGATCGCATCCGACGCGACTTTCACGCACATTTCGCTTGAATAGTACTTGCTCATCGGCGTGAGCATGCCGTTGAGGCGTTTGAGAGCGCGAGAGCGGTCCTTACGCTTCTTCAGCACCGCCGCGTCCTTCGGCGGATTGAGTTCGAGCACGCGGAGGTTGTTGTATTCGAGGTCGCACACACGGCTGGTTTCATAGGTCAGCGTGCGGGCGGCCTCGATGTGGATCTTCATCTCCGTGACCATCTCCGCCACCGCCGGCAGCCGCTCGATCGACACGCCAAACTGCTTGCGGGTGTACGCATACCGCCGGGCGACGCGGAACGCCGCCTCGGCCACGCCCAGCGACTGCGCCGCGATGCCCACGCGGGCGCCGTTCATCAGCGACATCACATACGGCACCAACCCGCGCTGCCGCTCGCCAATCAGCTTCGCGGGAGCGTCGTCGTAAACCAATTCACACGTCGGCGACCCGTGAATGCCGAGCTTCTCCTCCAAATGGCGCACGCGAATCCGCGGCGACCGTTCAGCCAGGAACAGCGACAAACCGCGGCCATCCTTGATCTCCGGCTCGGACCGCGCCAACGTCAGCAGGATCTCGCCGCACCCGTTGGTGATGAACCGCTTGACGCCCGTGAGCCGCCACTGTCCGTCATCATCCTGCCACGCCCGCATCCCAACCGCCTGCAGGTCCGACCCCGCATCCGGCTCGGTCAGCACCATCGCGCCGGTCAACTCGCCGGTAGAGAACCGCGGCAGATACTCATTTCGAATGGGATCATCCGCAAAGGCATTGATCGTCTCGGCGATGCCCTGGAGCCCGAACAGGTTCATCAGCGACGTATCGGCTCGGCTGACGATCTCTGTGGCCATCGTGTAAATCAGGCTCGGACAATTCAGCCCGCCGAACTTCCGCGGCAGCGTGAAGCCCATGAGGTCGGCCTTCGCCAGGTCGTCCAGGTTCCGCCGCACCAGCGGATTCAGCGTCACGGTGCCGTCCTCGTTGAGCGTGTTGCCTTCGTGGTCGATCTGCTCGGCCCGCGGTGCAATCAGATTGGCCGCCACGTCGCCGATGATGCTCAAGATGCGCTTGTAGTTGTCGATCGCATCGGCCGCGTCCACCGGCGCATAGTCCCGCCCCTCCGGCTGCGTGAAGTCGTCCTCCTGCGCCGCGGCAATCTCAGCCAGATCCAAGTGGTTGAAGAGGAACTGGATGTCGTCGTTATCGGTAAAGAAGTTGGCCATAGTAGTTGCCAGTTGTCAGTTGCCAGTTGCCAGTCACAAGCCGCCGATTGCCGTCCTTACTGGCAACTCTCAGCCCCGTTCCCTGATCGCTTTGATCAGGGTCGGAATGATCTTGTTCAGATCCCCGACGATTCCGTAGTGGGCCACGCCGAAAATCGGGGCGTCTTTGTCCCAGTTGATGGCGATGATCTTGGCCGATTCTTCCATGCCTGCCCGGTGCTGCACGGCGCCACTGATGCCGCAGGCGACGTACAACGCCGGCCGCACGGTGGTGCCGGTCTGCCCGATCTGGTGTTCCTTGCCGATGAACCCGCTATCCACCGCCGCACGCGAAGCGCCCACCGCCCCGCCGAGCACGCCGGCCAGTTCATGCACCAGCTTGAAGTTGTCCTTCGATCCGACCCCCCCACCGCCGGCCACGATAATCCGCGCGCCCTTCAGATTGACCTTGCGACCCTCGCGGTGGCGTTCGATGAGCTTGACGGCCTGGTCAAAGTCGTTGAACGCAATCTTCTCATCGATGATCTGCCCGGTCCGCTTGGGATCCCCTTCGCCCAGACGCATCACGCCTTCGCGAACGGTCGCCATCTGCGGCCAGCGATCAAAGTTGATGATCGTCGCGATGATATTCCCGCCGAACGCCGGCCGGATCTGCATCAGCAGGTTGTCATAAACAGTCTTCGTCCGCGGATCGGTGTATCGGCCGATCTGCAGGTCGGTGCAGTCCGCCGTCAGCCCCGCGCGCATCTCCGACGCCACTCGCGGCGCCAGATCTCGCCCCAGCGGCGTAGCGCCATACATCACGATCTGCGGCTTGTGCTTGCTGATCATCCGGCAGAGCACTCGGGCATACGGCAGCGTCCGATAATACTCCAGCCGAGTGTCGTGTACGTGGTAAACCTGGTCCACGCCATGCGCGATCAGCCGATACGACAGCTCACGGACATTCCAGCCGGCCAGCACCGCGCCGACCTGCACCCCAAGCCGATCGGCCAGCTCCCGCGCCTTGCCGCACAGTTCCAGCGACGTATCGCTCAGGTGCTCATCTTCCTGTTCGGCAAAAACCCATACTTCGCCTCTTGGATTCGGATCAATCATGGTTGCCAGTTGTTAGTTGCCGGTTGCCAGTTCCTCGATGCCATCCGCCTTCACGGGCAACTGGCAACGGGTCACTGGCAACTGTTCTTACCCAAGCGTATGGTCAACGATCAGATCGCGGATCATCCCGCGGATGCCCTCTTCCGTGGGCGCAATCGCGGTGAAGCCTTCCTTGGTCAGCACGATGGATTGCACGCGATGGACCTTGGTCGGCGAACCCGTCACGCCGCACCATTGCAGGTCGGCGTCGATGTCATCCAGGTCCCACTGCTCGATGCAAAGGCCTTTGGCCTTCAGCGGCTCCAATCGCCTCGCCTGCTCGGCTTCCTTCTGCCCCGGCGCCGCATCGGGCATGGCCTTGGCCAACTCCGCGCCGAGCTCCATCGGCGCCCTCGCCCGCTTGTAGCGCATGACGCGCTTCGCCGCCGCCGGCCGCGCCTCGTTGGCCGTATCCAGCACCGTCAAGAGCATCGGCAGCCGCCCCTCGACGATCTCCCAGCCATTGCCGACGTTCCGCCGCACCCGGATCGTCCTGCCCGACAGGTCAACCAGTTGCTCGTAATAGGTCACCTGCGAAATCCCAAGCTTTTCCGCAAGCTGCGGCCCGACCTGCGCGGTGTCGCCGTCGATCGCCTGCCGTCCGCAAAACACCAGGTCATACCGCGCCAACTTCCGAACCGCCTGGCTCAGAATATAGCTGGTCGCCAGCGTATCGCTGGCCGCCGCGCGACGGTCGGAAAGGATGATCACCCGATCCGCGCCGCGATACAGGCACTCCCGCAGCACCTCGCACGCGGCCGGCGGGCCCATCGTCAGCACCGTCACACTTCCGCCGAAGCGGTCGCGAACCTGAAGCGCCGCCTCCAGAGCATGCAAGTCATCGGGATTAAACACCGCCGGCAATGCCGCGCGATTTACGGTGCCGTCAGCCTTCATCGCCTCGCCGGTGATGTTAGACGTGTCCGGAACCTGTTTTACGCATACAATCGAGTCATAACCCAAGGGTCTTCTCCATTCTGAAGCCCGCAAGGCCGGAAACCATCCCATAATCCCAGGCATCCACGCACCATTCAGGCCGCCCGGAGAGCAGAACGGGGATAGTTACCTGCCACGCCGAACATAGTCAAGTGTGGCAGATCGCCACCCCAAACGCATTGGGCGTGCCCGTCACGCGCTTAACATGCCAAAAAGTCGCGGTAATAGAGCCCGAGCGTACGCCTGCCAAGCTCCGCTAGCGGCCGCCGCCGGATCGCGCTCATGCCGGGAAGCACTCCCTGATCGTATTCTCCGCATCCTTCAGCCACTCGCATCGCTGTTCCGCCGTGCTGATCACCACCACCGCATACAACCGCCTGACAAAACTCTTCACGCCGCAGAAGTCAAAAACGCACGTCTTCCACAGATTCTCCAGCGGGTCGCCAAACAGCTCCCGCTCGCGATCCGCCGGCGTATTGGCCGTGTTAAACACCACCGCCCGCTTGGCCTTCATCAGCCCGATCGGAACGCCTTCGCCCTGGTCGTTGGTGCCGAACTTGTACGCGACGCCCTGGCGTATCACCCGATCCAACCAGCCCTTAAGAACGGCCGGCGGCTGGCCCCACCAGTTCGGATGCACCACCACGATCCCCTCCGCCGCCACGATCTCCCGGCAATGCTGCTCGATCGCCGGCGGCAGCGGCGCATCCTTGGGAATCTCCTCACCAGGCAGCATTGGATCAAACCGCTCGGCATACAGATCGTGAAAATGAACGTCATGCCCGCTCGCTCGCAGCGTCTTGGCCGCCACGTCCGCAATAGCATGGTTGAAACTGCCCGGAGTCGGGTGCGCCAAAATGATCGAGATCGCCATAGGCCCACAAGCGTACACGCTCGCCCCCCGCGCCGTCCATGACCCTCCGCGGGAAGCGGACCATGACGTCAAGCTCGCCGATCACGCCGGCAGCTCAGCCGTGCAGTGGGCGCACTTCTTGGCCTTGATCGGAATCGTCGAGCAGCACAGCGGGCATTCCTTCGTCGTCGGCGCCGCCGGCGCCGCCTCTGCATTTCGCATCTTCATCAGATACCCCAGGACCTTCACCATCATGATGAAGACCGCCAGGCCGATGATCAGGAAGTTGACCACATCTCCCAGGAACGCACCGATCATCACCTGGCCGATCTTCCACTCCGTGTACCCGCCCTTGCTTGGCAGCACGTACCCAACGATCGGCATGATGACGTGCTTGACCAGCGAGTTCACCACAGACCCAAACGCGCCGCCAATCACCACGGCAACCGCCAGGTCGATCATGTTCCCCTTGAATGCGAACGCCTTGAATTCCTGCAACAGCTTCATAGAGCTTCTCCTAAGAAGGCACCCGCCCTATTGATTTGCCAAATCGGCGATCTGCTCGCGATCCCAGTTTCCTACTTGCCGAACCCCGGGATCGCCGGCAGCTTCCCGTCGCCCATTGCCTTGGCCGCATTCAGCCCCGTTCGCACGGCATCGATCTTCGACTGGATCGCCGCCGGCAACGATGCCTTGTTCGCCTCCAGCTTCTTAAGCAGCTCGTCGGCCAGGTCGAACTTCTTCTCCTTGACGTAGTTCAGCACCTGCTCCAACTTGCTGTTGGCGTCTTTGCCCAACGCCTCGGCCGTTACTGCCGCCGAACTCGCCGCGGCATCCACCGGTGTCTTGGCAGGAGGGGTTGTCGGCGTGATAGCGCCCGCCGCCGGCATCGCCGGAGTGGCCGGCATTGTCGTGGGCACAGCCGGCGTCAGCGCATCTGGCGTCGGCGCAGCTGGCGTCTGTACCTTCGACGACTCCACCGCGGCGCCATCCGTCTTCGGCGCCGCCGGCGGCTGGCTCGGCGGAGCCGACTTCTTCTCCTCCTTCTGATCGCACCCCACCAACAACGCCACGCCCATCACTACCACACTCCACGCCAACGTGTATCGCATATGCAGCTCCTTTGTTTCTGTCCCACCCGCACATCGTCCGGTTCTCTTCACATCCCAGCCTGGCAACATTATAGGCCGGCCCCCTGCCCGCTCGGCAAAGAATCAGTTCTGGCCAACAACACGTCCATCCGATTTCACCAGTCACCAAGCCCGCGACCAGAAATGCCCTTTCACTCAATCGGTCTTTTTTGCACAATTCGCTCCCTGCCAATATACTATGCAAGTCTTAATCCAATTCAACGAAAGAAGGAACCATGAAACACGTCTTCACAATCTCCGCCGTCACGCTCTTCACAGCACTCTCCCTCACCGGCTGTGCCAAAGACTCCGGCGCGATGAACGACCGTCCCGCCGTCGCCCCCTCCGCCAGCAGCACCCTCATCCTCCCCAACCCCAATGTCACCATCCCCTTCGGCGACTCGCGCTTCGTCACCAAATGGACCGTCCTCGGCCCCTTCAGCTTCGCCGAAACCGACTTCGGCGGCGACCCTCAGACCGCCGCCACCGACAAAGAATTCGTGCCCAACGAAGCCGCCCTCGACGGCACGCAAGCCCCCCCCACCGGCTCCAAAGCCGCTTGGAAGGTCAACGATTTCAAGAGCGGCTCCACCGCCGGCATGATCGACCTCGACTCTTTCTACAACACCCCCGACCATGCCGCCGCCTACGCCGTCGCCTGGATCAATTGCCCACAGGAGATGAATGACGCCAAGCTCCTCATCGGCAGCGACGACTACGTCAAGGTCTGGATTAATGGCAAACTCGTCCACACCTACAAGACCGAACGCCGCGCCGGCGAACCCGACCAGGACGTCGTCTCCAACATCGCCCTCAAAAAGGGCCTCAACCGCGTCGTCGTCAAATGTGTCGATGTCGTCCTCGACTGGAACTTCTACCTCCGCTTCACCGACAAGGACTCCAAAGCCATCGGCGTGAAAACCGAATAACCCTCCCAACAACGAATTTCGAGCCGCCCCGCCGCGGGGCGCCTTCGGAATGCCCGGTTCAACCATCGCCCCATGGGACCGACGAGCGCATTGCATCGTCTCCCATGGGGTTATTTCGTCTCCGCTTTCGTATAATCCCCCGCCAAAGCGCACTATGGATTCCACCACCAACGACTCAACCATCCCCGATCTCATCGACGCCGCCCTCGACCACCACGCCGCCGGCCGCCTCGACCAGGCTCAGGCCATCTACAACCAGATTCTCCGGCTCGAACCCAACAACCCCGACGCACTCCACCTGCTCGGCGTCATCGCCCAACAGCGCAACGACCATCACAAAGCCATCCAACTCATCTCCCGCGCTATCGCTTCCGACGCCACCTTCCCCGGCTATCACAACAACCTCGGCGAAGCCCACCGCTCCGTCAACCAACTCGACCTGGCCGAAAAAGCCTACCGCCAAGCCATCACGCTCCAACCCAACTTCTCCGACCCCCACAACAACCTCGGCATGGTCCTCCAGAAACGCGGCGACGTGAGCGAAGCCATCGACCTCTACCGCAAAGCCATCGCGCTCCAACCCAACTTCCCCGAAGCCTACAACAATCTCGGCACGGCCCTGATGGCCAAAGCCCTCGTCAGCGAAGCCGTCGCCGCCTACCAAAAAGCCCTCGAACTCAAAGCCGACTACGCCGACGCCTACAGCAATCTCGCCTTCGCGCTCGGCGTGCAAGGCTCATACGCCAACGCCATCGAATGCTGCCGCCGCGCACTTCGCTACAGCCCCAACCATTACCAAGCCTACCGGCACCTGGCCGCCCTTCATGAACGCCTCGACGACCAGCCCAAAGCCGCCGAAGCCTACCGACAGGCACTCCGCTGCCGACCCGATTCGCAGGAAGCCCGCTATTACCTCGCCGCCGTCACCCAGAAAGACGCCCCACCCACCGCCCCGCCCGACTACGTCAAACTCCTCTTCGACAACTACGCCCCGTCATTCGACATGCACCTGACCGGCGCCCTGAAGTACCGCGCCCCGCAGCTCATGTACGAAGCCATCTCCGCCGTCGCCCCCGACCGCAAGCTCGACATCCTCGACCTCGGCTGCGGCACCGGCCTCCTCGGCGGCGCCCTCCGCAAACTCGCCGCCTCCCTCACCGGCGTAGACCTCTCCTCCAGGATGATCGACAAGGCCCGCGAACGTAAGGTCTACGATGAGCTGCTTGTAGCCGACCTCACCTCCGCCATGCAATCCCTCGCCCGCCAGTTCGACGTCATCGTCGCCTCCGACGTCTTCGTCTACATCGGCGACCTGGCCCCCACCTTCCGCGCCGCCGCCGCCGCCCTCCGCCCCAACGGCCTCTTTGCCTTCTCCGTCGAGGTCGACGAGCAAACCGACACTTACATCCTCCACCGCACTCGCCGCTACGCCCACTCGCTCCGATACCTCCAAACCCTTGCGAAAACCCACAACTTCGCCGAGCTGAGCATCTCCCGCAAAGTCCTCCGCACCGAGCGGGAAAAGAACGTCGACGGCTGGATCCTCCTCCTCCGCGCCCCCGCCCCCTCCGCCTGATCCATCAAACAAACAATCTACTTGCCCGACATTGAAATGGAATAAAAACCGGGACGGGGACGGTTTTTCCCCCTCTGTCGGTACTCTCGCCATTGCCGCCAGAACACCGGCTGGTGTTCGTGGTGAAAACGCACAGACACGGAGCACACCGTCGCAACGCTGGTGTCACTCCGTGTCGGTGCGTATCGGTTCACATCGCTCAGCTAATTGTCATACTTCCGCGGCGCCCCCGGCGGCAGCGGCGTCAACCTCGGCCCCGCTCCGCCCGGCGCCGGCGCAGGTGCCGCACCACCCGGCGCGGGCGGCGGCGCAGGCGCAGCCGCCGCATTCTTCGGCTCCGCCACCGTATCCGATAGCGTCGACAGCACACGCGATCGCCCCCCGCCGTCCCTTACCTCCACCCACGCCCCGTCCTGGTCCGTCGAAAACACCGCCATGTTCCCGCCCCCCTCGTCCTTCAACCGAACCGCCGGCCCAGCCTCGTCAAACGTCATCATCGCTCGCGTCTTGCCTTCGGGATCCTTCAGGCTGAAATACGAGGCCTCCCGCTGCGCCGCGATGCTCGCCCGCATCTTCCCGTTCGGGTCGTTGATGAAGAAAAACGTCCCATCCTTGTCCGACCCCAATGCCGCCCGCA
The DNA here is from genome assembly GCA_026693085.1 of Planctomycetota bacterium. Lineage (GTDB taxonomy): Bacteria > Planctomycetota > Phycisphaerae > Tepidisphaerales > Tepidisphaeraceae > JAPLNB01. Next base: position 33,966 of record JAPLNB010000146.1, read on the forward strand.
GCTTTCCCTCCGTATCCACCAGCCGGATGTATTCCGTCGTCACCAGCGGCGTCGCCCGCTCCGCCCCGATCACCACCGCACACACCAGCGCCGCCCCGCACACCGCCATCGCCACCTTCAACCGCCGATTCGACCGCTCAAGCTTCCAAAGCCGTTCCAGTATCGTATTCTCGTTCATATCGTCTCCTTACTTCACAATCCGCAGAATCTGCTTGAACTGCTGCGTCCCCGCCTGCCCCAGCAGCTCGAAAATCACACTTTCCGTCGTCGTAATAATCGCCCCAGCCTGCCGCATCCGCGCAATCGCCGTTTCCCGATCCAGCGGCTGCCGCGAACTGACCGCATCCGCACATACATACGGCAGATACCCCGCCCGCAGCAAGTCCAGCACCGTCTGCTGCACACACACGTGCGCCTCGATCCCCACCACGATCACCTGCCGCCGGCTCAACTGCGCCAGTGCCCGCATCACGCTGTCCACGCACGCGCTGAACCGCACCTTCTCCGCCACCGGCGCATCCCCCAACGCCTCTTTGACCGCCGCGCACGTCGTCCCAAGCCCCGCCGGATACTGCTCCGTCACTACCGTCGGCACCACCAGCACCCGCGCCGCCTCGATCATCCTCTTCGCCGCCGCCACGCACGCTTCCGCATTGTCTATCGCCGGCAGCAGCTTTTCCTGGATATCCACCACCAGCAGCACCGCCCCGCCCGGCTCCAGCTTCGTCAATGAATCACTCATCTCGCCTCTGCTTCCACTCAACCCAAACCCCGGATGCACATCCGGCGCTTCCTCATCACCTTACTCCCCCACCACCACCCACGCCAGCGCCCCACACCCTACCGCTGGCCATTCGCAAACAACTTGCCCAGGTCTACCCGCTCATAATCCCGCTGGGTCGCTTCCGATCCCACCGCCAGCCACATCACCCTCTTCGCCGGCTCAAACACCATCGACTGCATCGTCAACCCCTTAATACTCACCGTATCCAACATCTTCTCCACCGCCGCCGCATCGATCTTCCCGAAATCCTTCCCCGCCGCCGTGCTCAGCCGATCGTACCGCCAGCACTTGCCCCCCCCGTTCTGATCCTGCCCCCGCTGGTGATTCGTGCTGATCAGCGCCGCTCCCGCGCCGCCCTTCCTGACCACCACGCCCGCCGGCGTAATCTCCGCCACCGCCCGATTCCCCGCCGCGTCCATCAGCATCAGGTTGTTCGCCGACTGCCGCGGCGTCTTCTTCAACAGTTCCACCGCCTCATCCACCGTCTTGCACCGCTCCAGAACCATCCGATACAGCAGTATGTACGGCATCGCCGCCGCCGCCCTCACCGGCCGGTTGATCTCCATATTCGCCACGCACAACCCGTGCTCGTTCATCCCCGACAGCACGCCAATCAGCCCCGGCCACGTCACGTTCGCAAACGCATACCGGCCCTGCGGACGAACCATCAACACCACGCTCGCCTTGTCCGTAACCCCCTTCGCCGGAAAATCCAGGTTCCTCCCAAACCTCGCCACCCCGTCCGGCGACGCCTCCGTTGGCAACGTTATCGTCGAACACGCAATATTCGGCAGCAGATCCAGAAAACAATTCGCCAGCAGCATCTCGCCCCCGTCCATGCCCGCCCCCTGCGCCAGCGCCGTCAGCTCCGCGGCGTGTTCCGGCAGAAGCCGACGGCCAAACCCCGCCGCCGCCGCCAACCCTTGCTTGTAGGTTCTCTCATCGTCAAAACACGATCGCAGGTATTCCCGATGCAGCATTCTTATCTGTTCCCCCATCAGCTTCCCATGCTGCATGCCGATCTGCGCGGCATCCCCCTTCAACTCCACCATCCGCACGCCCTCCACCGCCACCCCTGCCACCGCCATCAACAACACCACCGCAACCGCCCGCGCCGCCATCACCCGTCCATATCTCATCTTCACCTTCCTGTTCGCAATGTAATATGCCAGACACCCTAATGTCGCCTCCGCCAGTTACGATACCATCCGCCACGCTGTTCACCAGTCCCGCCCCCACGCATCAAACGAGCATCAACCCGCCGCTCGCATCATCATAACAAGTGCATCAAAAAAGCGTTACGAATCCACCGCGCGCTCTGGGCAACCCCGCCACTTCAGCATAGAATCTCGATCATCTTATGACCCGCTCCACCGCACGCACTGCCCAAACCGCTCCCGACGGCTCCGCCGCCACCATCGACCACTACACCGGCGAAGTCGTCTACATCTACGCCTTCGACGTCGCCTACGAAATGATCCGACAGCCCGTACGCCAATTGCTCGGCCAGCCCGTCGCACAGTTCGAAGTCGATGCCACCAAACGCAGCCCCCGCCAACTCTTCTTCTACCGCCCGCAGATGGTCCGCCTCCCGCCCGTCGAACGCATCGGCCCCAACGGCCCCGTACGGGTCGAACACACCATCAAACTCCTCCCCGTCGGCGCCATCTCCATCACCGTCCATGTCCCCTTCCGCGTCAATACCCTCGCCGAACTCGTCGCCTACCACGATCTCCGCTTCTCCAACGGCTCGCTCTACGACGAGGTCCGCCGACTCGCCGAAGACGTCCACCGCGAACTCCAAGCCTACTACATCCGCCCCGCCGAACGCCTCGCCGACGAAGAAGCCTACACCGTCTTCTGCATCAACGCCCCCATGCCCACCTCCGACCGCCACCCCCATCTCAGCAGCGAAGCCTGGCTCGACCAGCATCGCCGCGAGATCGCCGCCCTCCTCACCCAGGAACCCGACATCGACCACCTCTCCCAGCAGGAAGCCAGCGAATCCACCGCCCGCTATCTCAGTTACTACGACCACGACCTCGTCGTCGTCGACTGGGACGCCGCCTTGATCCTCGATCAGCCCGCCAATTTCGCCGAGGTCGTCCACGTCATGGAGCTGGCCAACCTCCAACTCGCCGAACTCGAAGCCTACGACCGTATCCTCGACGAAGCCGTCGAACGCTCCTACCGCGACCTCTCCGCCCGCCACCTCCGCACCCGCCGCCAGACCATGCGCCAGCTCTCCGAAATCCGCATCGACCTCGCACGCCTCTCCGACGAGCTTTCCAACATCACCAAATTCTTCGGCGACTGGCACCTCGCCCGCATCTACCAGACCATCTCCGCCCGTTTTCACCTCGCCGACTGGCACCGCATTATCGACGAAAAACTCAAGACCCTCGACGACATGTACCAGCTTCTCCAGCAAGATCACAATAACCGCTGGATGCTCCTGCTCGAAATCACCATCGTCCTGCTCTTCATCATCGACCTCGTCGTGCTGATTATGGGACTCAAATAACAGGGATGTGCCGGCCGCTGGAAGTAATCGACAAACCGGCACTTCGGGAAGCTCCATCATAGCCAAGTTCGCCCGGCGTACGGGTTCCGATCGTCAAATCGGCGCCTCATCACATCCGTATTATTTTGGCTGGCTTACCATCCAGCCTCACATCTGGCAATAAACAGACATTAAAGGAGGGATTCATCTGATAATCGCGTGCCGATCCCTCCAAACCTGTGCTATTAATGAACTCGGACGCCGCGTGCCTGCAGAAGGGCGCTGTGGCACGCGCTATCGCCGTTTCGGACATCTTGTGTGTACGTACTTGGGCATGGGTCCGCCCGTGCGGGCTTATCATGTCTCTACATTTTGAGAGGAGAATTTAATCATGAAGAAGTGGAATGGAGCGTTAGCACTCGCCGCCGCCATGGCGCTGGCCGGATGGGCACACGGCGAAATCGGGATCTTCAACAACAGCCTCGACCTCGGTATCGCGGACGATAACCCGAAACTGCCCGGCTCAGTCAGCTACGACCAGCAAGGCACCTACACCGTCACCGGCGGCGGCACCGACTGGTGGGAATGGGACGGCGAACGCGCCCATTTCCTCTATAGCACCATCACCGGAAACGTCCGCATCGAAGCCAACGTCAAAATCCTCGGCGACCCCGCCAACGACTGGGCCAAGGCCGGCGTTGCCATCCGCAACGACATCAACACCGGCGCCGGCAACGAAATGGCGATGAACGCCTTCACCGCCGTCACCGACCCCTTCCGCACGTATTGGGATGATGCCGCTCAGAAGTCGGTCCCCAACCCTCGCGGCGCCTTCCAGGGCCGCTTCCTCCAGGGCAAGTTCCCAATGTTCAACTACGAAAAGGTCGGCATCCAACCCACCAAGGTCGCCGTCCAACGCACCCTCATGCCCGACGGCCAGTGGTACCTCACCGAAGGCTTCCTTGACACCGGCGCCGGCCTCGAAAAGATCGGCCAACGCTACCTCAAGATGAACAGCACCGCCTACGTCGGCCTGGCTGTCACCTCTCACGACAACAGCCGCACCGAGACCGCCGAGTTCACCAACGTCGCCATCAGCAGCACCACCGCCCCACAGATCTGGGACCGCTGGGAAGCCGCGTCCGTAGTCAACGGCGGCGGCATCGGCGGCATGAACTCCTTCTCCGTCCGCGAATCCCTCTCCCCCACCGACCTCCCTGGCAACATCGCCAGCACCGTCGCCGCCCTCAATTCCAATCCCCCCAGCATCGATTACCAGGCCCCAGTCCTCAACTTCCACGACAGCGACAGCAACGGCCGCTTCGGCAACGACGCCACCTTCGGCGTCGTCACCGCCGGCCTCAAGAACAAAGGCGAGGTTGAGAACCTCGCCGTCGTCGCTCGCGGCGTCCTCTGGGTCACCGACCCCGGCCCCTACACCTTCGTCATCCCCAGCGATGATGGCTTCGAGCTCTCCATCGACGCCAAGATCGTCGGTAAGGCCGACTACGGCAAAGGCGCCAACGATATCGTCCTCCCAGCCACCTACCTCACCGCAGGCGCACACCCCATCCAGATGATCTACTGGGAAGGCGGCGGCGGCTCCTCCCTCGAACTCTTCGCCGCCAAGGGCGATTGGCCCTGGTTCGACTACGATCAAGGCGGATGGACCAAGTACGCCAACTGGCAACTCGTCGGTGATGTCGCCAATGGCGGCCTCGCCCTCGTCCCCGAGCCCGCCACCTTCGGCCTCCTCGCACTCGGCGTCCTCGGCCTCGCCGCCCGACGCCGCAAGGCCTGATCCCCTTTGACTCTGTTGTTGTTCGACAGTCTCCGGCCCCCCGACCCCAAGTCGGGGGGCCGCTCTTTTCCCACGCTATCACGCCCCCACCCCCGCTGCACACTCGCATTATCAACCATCTCCACACATTTCATTTGCCCCACGCCCGTCCAAATGCGAGATTAGATCAGCCGGACTGTTTGTTCCGGCAGCACAGAATGGGGCATCGCCGCGGAGCCGTCGCTGTTTGCGGGTCCTCTTATGTTTCAGAGGAGCTTGTCATGTCCCCCTGGTTTTGCTTGGCAACCCTCGAGCCGGCCGACGCCGTCATCTGCCTCACCGCCGGTATTGTGACCGTCGTCCTGCTCCTGCTGCTGCGGTGAACTCCCGTCTTCTCGTGGACGTTCTTTCAACCGCCATCGAAGACAAAACCAGGATACTGACGGTGACATTTACAGGCATCTCCGCCGCCACCGCCCTCACCGTCGGCACCCCCCACCTCCGCTGAACACCCGCCCCTATCCCGGCTTCACACTCTCCACCTCAATCCGATACACGCTCCTCACCCGCCCATTCGCCTTCTCCACCCCCACGTGAAATCGCCCCATCACCTCCACCAAACCCCCGAAGTACTCGACTTCCTTCCCCGGCAATACCTTCGACTTCACAAAGTGCTGAATCTTCGGCGAACTCGTCACACAGCACTTAGCTATCGAATACACCAGATCAAACTCGCTCACTCGCCCGCCAACCGAGTACGGCTGATACATCTCCCCTACCAACAGCACCCGCTTGCCCTCCAGCTCCCGAAACTTCCGCGGCACGCTCTCATCCGTCGCATCAATCGGGTCCATCTCAAACGAACTGATGGCCTTCAGATCCACGTCCAGATACCCCCCTTTATCGATGATCCCGCCCGTCAACTGGACCTGCACGAACTTCCACATCACCCAGCCGACAACACCCGCCACCAGTCCAATGAACAAGACCAGCCGAAAGTTGATCCGCTGACTCCAAGATACTTTCATCGCAGTAGTAGTCATTGCTGATTCGTTTAGCCGCCCCGCATGCGGGGTAAGATTATCGTTCACTCCGCCACCAGGTGCGTCGCCACCGGCGTCCGATACGCCTTCATCGCCGGCACCAACCCGGCAATCACCGCCAACATCACCACCACAACCAAGTATAGCCACTCCATCACATCCGTGCCCAGCCACCCGATCCTCTGCCCCACCAGCCGCTCAAGGAAAAACGACCCGCCCGCCCCAAGCAGATGTCCCACAATCAGCCCCGCCACACCCCCCACCAATCCCACCAACCCCGCCTCCAGACAAATCAACACCAGCACCCGCTGCCGCGTCGCCCCCAGCGCCCGCAATATCGCAATCTCCCGCAATCTCGCCGATACCGCGTTATAGATGCTCACCAATATCGACACCGCCGCCACCACCGTCACCAGCAGCGACACAAACAACAGCAGCCGCGCGCTGCCCTTCAAAAATGTGTCATAAAACTCACGCATCACCACTGCCGGACTCACCGCCATCGCGTGAGGTAGATTGTTGATCTGCCACGCCAGACTCGAACTCTCAAACCCCCCGCGCGTCCGCACCAGAATCGCCGACACCTTCCACTTCTCCTGCGGCAACTCCAGTTCGATCGTTCCGTCCGCCTTCAACTCATACGCATGAGGGTGCGCCTCGTGTTCATCCGCACGGGCCGTCGCCGGCCCGGTTGCCGGCCGCGTCGTCCCCGGCGCCTGCCCATGCTCCAGCTCCGACATCTCCTCCAGCCCCTTCTCATGCTCCCCAACCGCATAGAAAGTGATCAGCGGTATATAAATCGCCCGATCCGCCGCCGTCTGCGTCGGCTTCAATACCCCCACCACCGTCCACTTCTCTTCATGGATATCCCCCGCCCGCCGCGCATCGGCGATCCCATGCTGCGCCTTGAACGAGCCCCCGTTCCGCAAATCCGTCTTCGCCGCCACCTCGCTCCCCAGCACCGCCTCGAACTTCTCCGGATGAAACGCCCGCCCTTGCGCAAATTCAAAGCTCCGCCCCAGCCGATACTCAAACACCTGCCCCGCCTTAATCCCCTTCCCCTCATGATCCGTCGGAAACACGTTCGGCCCCGTCGCCACCACCCGATACCCGTTGTACTCATCCCCCACCGCCATCGGCAACGCCCACCACACCATCGTCTGGTCCTTCGCCGCCAACTCCCGATACATCGAATACGGAATATTCCCCGGACTCACATCCAGGTGATACACCGTATTCAACACCAGTTGCAGCTTCGAAGCCTTCGCCCCCACGATCAGGTCATACCCATAATCGCTCTGCCCGAACAGCTTCTCCCCCTCCCGCCGAAAGATCATGATCGCCACCGCCAACCCCACCCCCAACATGACCGACAACAACGTCAGCCACGTCGAAAGCGCCCGTTGCCTCATCTGCTTGATGACCAGTTGCAGTAAGTTCATAGTTCGTTGCCCGTTGCTAGGTCAGTTGCGGGTGCAGATTCGCAGGTTGCTTCGCCTGGTTGATGTCCGCCAGCCGCAGAACCTTCCCAAACTGCCCCGTGATCGCCGGATCATGGCTCACCACCAGCAGCATCGCCCCCACTTCTTCGCACAGTCCCCTCACCAATTTCAACACCTGCTGCGCATTGCCCGCATCCAGCGACCCCGTCGGCTCATCCGCCAGCACCAGCTTCGGCCGATTCGCCAGCGCCCTCGCCACCGCCACTCGCTGCTGCTGCCCCAGCGACAGCTTCTGGGGCCGGTAATCCAACCGTTGCGACAGCCCCACCTGCTCCAACAAATGCCTCGCCCACTCCCGATCATGTTTCCGCCCGGTAAAACTCATCCCCAGCAGCACATTCTCCAACGCCGTAAACCCGCTCAGCAGATGATGCGTCTGAAAAATGTACCCCACATTCCGCCCCCGAAACACATCCCGCGCCGCCTCGCTCAATTCCGCCAGATTCACCACACCCCCCGGGACCTTGTAGGAAAGCACCCCATCCGCCGGCATCCGCGCTGCCCCGGGCCCGCTCCCTTCCCCGAAATCATACAAAACACGTCCGCTGTCCGCCGCCAATATCCCCGCAATCAGATGCAGCAGCGTCGTCTTCCCCGAACCGCTCGACCCGATCAACGCCACCTGCTCCCCACCCCCTATATACAGCGACTCCACATCAATGACCGGCACCACGCTCCCATCCGGCGCCCTGTACTGCTTCTTGAGCTGCTGCAATTCCAATGACATGCGACTCGCTCCTGGCATTCAGCCAATCCCATTATAAAGCCTCCCGCCCAGAAACACCGGCCCAGACCAACGACAATTGATCCCCCGACAACTTCCCACCACCCCCGCCAATCCCTATACTGCCTCCGCCATGACACCCCAACAGATCGTCGAAGAACTACAGTCCCGGTTCCCCTCTCAGATCATCGAGGCACATCCCCAAGCTAAGCATCCCCGCGTCCACCTCGACGCTTCCCACTGGCGACCCGTCGCCGAATATCTCCGAAACGACCCCGCCCTCCAGTTCGACTGGCTGGCCAACCTCAGTGGCGTCGATTACGTCGCCGATGACAAAATGGCCGTTGTCTACGACCTTTACAGCTTCGAACTCCGCCACACCTTCGCCGTCAAGGCCTTCTGCCCCCGCGCCAATCCCCACGTCCCCACCGTCTCCAACCTCTGGCACGCCGCCAATTGGCACGAACGCGAAGCCTTCGACTTGTTCGGCATCATCTTCGACAACCACCCCGACCTCCGCCGCATCCTCTGCCCCGAAGACTGGGTCGGCCATCCCCTCCGCAAGGACTACGTCTTCCCCCGCGAGTACCACGGCATCCCAGCCTCCGTCGAGCTTGACTGGCAGCAACAGCCAAACTACCCCAAGTAACCCTCCCAACTCGCGCAAGTGACAGGTAATCCACAGCCGCACCCACCGCCTTCCCAACAACACATCGTTTCTCTTGCCGAGTCTAAAATTATATAAAACAATCACTTACGCTTATATCAATTCATTCGCACGGCCGCATATAACCTGTCCGCCGCCGTTCCAGTCAATTGGCCAAAAAAAAACGCTTACGGACTTGAATTTCGGCAGATTACGGGTATTATTCTTTGTCAGCAGTGGTGTTCTTCCCTTGTCGAAGGTGCCAGGGGTAACATTTGAACCGATGATGGTTCCGGTGCTGGTAAAGTGTCGGAGCCTTTTTTGTCGGGGGTACTCCCCGAAGAAGGTTCCCCCCCTCCTTCTTCAACCCCCGACACTTTTTTGCCCTGATCCGACCGGGTTCCCCCCGCCCGGTCGACTTCCCCCTAGTTGGGGAATACGAGCCGCGGATCCCCCCCGTCCGCGGCTCACTTTTTGCGCGCTCATCACCATCAAGCACACAACACCCCCAAAGCCAGCAGGGAAAACTCATTTAGGCTTTCTGACAGTAAGTCGGACACTCCTGTCCCACGGTCTTCGGTAGGTCGGACACTCTTGTCCGACACGGCGGGTCGAGTGGCGGGCATACTCGCCTCACCTTTATACACATCTCGGCACAACGCCCTTGGCGCGGTCGCCAGGCCTGTTGAGCCAACCGAGCTCAAGCGGCGTAACCGCAGCGTCAAAAGCGGTCTGAGAAGATGTGTATAAAGGTGAGGCATACTCGCCCGCCCAAGACCAGCCGTTCTGCCAAATGCGTTCCCCCTGCCCAAGCTAGGCCCGCTGTCGTATCGCGGTAGCAATCGACCCGATCTGTCCCCGCCGCCCCGTTTAGCCGCCCCGCGTGCGGAGCGCGTTTCCCCGCGTCCGCCCCCCCGCTACACTCGCCTGCGCACCGCGCTAAATAAGTCCGCGAAAATACGAAAGTGCCCCCTGTCTCGCCTGCCACCGGCTCCTGGTCAGCCAGTGCTGCTTCCACTTTCGATTCATGTTGGCTCTATTCAGCAACCCCGAGACCTTCCGTATTCCGCCTGCTACTCTGTCATTTGTCACTCGTCATTCGCCGCAGCTCGCCGCAGACGACACCCTGCCACTGACACCTGACAAATAACAAATAACCAATAACCAATAACAAATAACCCCATGCTACTGGCTCGGCTGCGTCGTCGCCTCCCCAGTCTCAATCTTCACCTCCGCCCCCTGCCGATGCTCCCGGATCCACTTGCTCAATGGCCCAGACGCCGCGCCAGGCGGCAACTGCGTCCGGAACGTCTTCGTCGCAGCCTTTCCTCCCTCCGCAGACACCGCATTCCGAAATGCCCCGCTCAACTCGGTCTTGCTTAACGTCGCTGACAGCACATTCCCTTCCTCAAACTGCTTGAGCACATCGCTCAACGCCATCGTCGAAACCGCCGCCCCACCACCCCCTGTCTGCTCGTCACCCAATGTCCAATGCAACCGCACCAGCCTGTAGAAATCGTCCCTCCCACCCGCCCGCTTCTCCGCCTCATCTAAATACATCGCCGACGACGATTGGTTCCCCGTGTTGTACGCCAGGTACGCCAGCAAAAACACCGGCCCCGGATCCTTCTCCTGCCGCTTCGCCACGTCCTTCAAATCCTTGACCAACACCTCCAATCGCTCCTGCCCGATCATCGCCTTCAGGTCATACCGCCCCATCATCAGCGTCGGGTCACGCGTCAACGCCCGCCGCAGATCCTGCTCCGCTCGCCGATAATATGCCCCCGCCACCTCCGAATGCGCCCGCCCCAGCCACACCAGCGGGTTGTTCGGCGCCACTCGCTCAGCCAGCGTATACTGGTCCAGGGCAGACAAATATTTGCCCTGTTTCATCAAATCCTCCGCATTCCGCAGCACATTCGACAACCCCTGCGCTTTCACCCCCTCCGCCAGCGACGTAACCTGCACCGGCTGAGGCTTATTCACCGGCTGCGTCTGCGCACCGCGCATGCCCGTCCTCGGCGGACCCGTCAACAACTCATGCCCGATCTTCGCATAATCCGGCACGCCCACTCCCCCCCCCGTCGCCCCCTGCCCCGGCAACGTTATCCCCTGCTGCCCAGTAGTCCCCGGACCCGGCTCTGTATCCGTCGGCACCTTCGCCGCCGCCTTGTCCGCCGCTTCTTTCGCCCGAAGTTGCTTCAGAAAATCACGGTGCCGGTCCTCGTCCGTCTCCAATCGCGACGTGTAATATCGGTCCAGACGACGCTGCAACTCCGCATACTGGCTGCTCTGCTGCGTCGGCGGCACCGCAAGCCGATCACCATAGCTCTGATCGAGCCGCACCTGACCCACTATTGCAGTACTGCCCACCGATGAATCCAACGCCCGCCCGCTCAGCGATGTGTTCTCCGGCGCATCAAACGGCCGCGGCAGCGGCTTGGCCAGATTCCCGCTCGTGGATGCCTCGTTCGCACCTCCAGGCCTCTGGCCAGTGGTCCCTTCCCCAGACGACTTGTACAACTCCTCTTGCATCTGCCGAATCGAACGCGGATCCATCCGCAGCCGATCCAGCGGGTTCTGCTGCTGCACACTGTTCGGGTTGTTGTTCCCAAAACCCCCGCCAGTCCCACTCAGCGACGCCCAGTCCGGCAACTGCACCGCATTCCACTGCCGAAACCCCAACAGCGGCGAAGCCGTCAAGAACGTCGGCTGATTCGTCAGCGAGTCGGTCGGACCCTGCAATAGCAGGTCGCTGCTGCCCGGCGTGTACAGCAACGACGATGTCCCCAACGGCCCCGTCGTCCCATCCAGCAACGACGGACGCACCGCCTGCCCCGCAGCCGTATACGTACCCGAAAGACCCCGCTCTGCAAACCCCGGCGGCGGAGGCTCCGCCAGCCGAGCGCTCCCATAAAAACCCTCCCTCTGCCACGCCGCGCGCGGACCCTGGTACACCCCGCCCGAACCCGCTGAGTCCCGGATAAAGTTGTCAACGTTGCTGCCCGCTACGTTCCCACGGAACTCCCGTGGGTCCGTATACGGCACGCCCCCCCGAAACCCCTGACCGCCCGTCACGTTCCCCGTAACGATCCGGTTGCCCGTCACCCCGCTGTTCTGTAACTGCGGGCTGTTCGTCTGGTTCACACCCCCGCTCCCCACCCGCGGATTCGCGTCCAACGCCTGCCCGCTCTGCCCCACCGGATACTGTCCGTAGGCGCGATGCAATGACAACAGCGGCAACGCCCCAATCGCCGCCACCAATGTCCTCTTAACCAACCATCTCGATTTCATCGCGCACCTCTTGGTTTGACAATTCCATTATACCGTCGGCAGAAACGATGTGATCGAAGAACCCGATCCCCCAGCAAGATTTTTTCGGACCTTCACTGTGCCCTGCCAGTGCTGGGACGCGTGCTCCCGCCCGTCAAAACACCCCTCACTCGCGCCGGTACATCCTCCACCCGCAACGCCGGATTCGCCTTAAAAGGCCTATACAGCGGGTCCCCGATCACCGTCATCATCCACCCCGTCGTCGTGGCCGTCCTCCAATACACCTCCGCCAAACTCAGCTTCCCCGTCATCAACAGCGGAAAAAAGTCGTCAGCCGCTGGAAATGCCGACAGATACGGCTCAGCAACCGGACCCAACGTTGCCGCCGCCCCTTCGTTCAACAACCCCGCGCACCACCCCTTCTCAGTCGGATTCTTCAAGCTCACCAACTCGAAACTCGCCACGTGATACCCAATCGCTCCTCCATTCAACCGGCAACTCGGCACGTAGTTCCGAACGCTGTACCACCCACAATACAACGACACCTCCGTTGCTGAATCCGCCGGCAATACCCCAGGCGATTCGTCATGCAGAAGCGACAGCTTGGTCTTCGTACGGATCAGCTCGGCCAGGTTCCGAATCCCCTGATCGTACCAAACATAACTGCCAAACTTGATATTCTCCGGCCGGCTCCGCAGCCCGCGGCTGTCCAGCACTACCATACCCTTCAGCCCGTCCCGCTCCGCCTTCAGCGAACTCAGGATAATATCCCGAACCTGCCCCGACTGCGGCGCATCCAGCCGCATCACCATCATCACCCGCGGCCCGCTCGCCGCCTGCACCAACTGGTAATGCAGCGGATTCACCTGCCACCCATTCCGCCCATGCGAATCCCACCACAGCAGCGCCAGCTCGCTGTCCAACGCCGTTACCGTGGTCCCCGCCGACAAGTACTCCAACTGCACCTGTAGCAGCCGCGCCAACTCCAGCGATCCAAACGACTCCGCCACCAGCTTCCGCATCCGCCCCCTCGCTTCAGCCTCAAACAACCGGTCCTGCATCCCCGTCAACTCCGCCGCCGCAGCACCAATCTCCTTACGCAAGTCCTTCAACGTCACCCCCGACCGCTCACCAGGCGCCGCCGCTTCATCCCCGCCCCCAATCACCCGGATCAATCCCGCCCGCCCATGAAGCTGCCGCACCGACTCCACGATCGCCTTCAATCCCTGCCCACGCCCCTCCTGATCGCGCAGCCCCCCAACCTGCCGACTCAGCAGAT
>JAPLNB010000146.1:47522-49603 GCA_026693085.1 Planctomycetota bacterium
CCGACCCGCCTTGAACTGCTTGTCAAACCGCCCCGCCTCACCTTCCAACGCCACCACCGCTTTCCGCACCTGCTCCAACACCCGCACCTGCTCCGTCTGAAGCTCCGCCGCTTCCGCCCTCTCCTCCGCCGTAACCGTTCTCACCCCCAGCCGTAGCGGCACCCCATAAAACGTCACGATGCACTTCACCTTATTCTGCAGCTCGTTCTTCCGCAGAAACTGCCGAATCGGAAAAACCACCTCCCGCTCATAAACCCCAAACCCCATCTCCTCAGTCCCCGGCAGATTCAGCGAAACGATCCGACCCATCGGTATCGACCGCGCCGCCCGGTAAAACTCCGCCAGCGGCCTGCTCTCCGGCACTTTCTGGTTCACCACCAGCAGAATCTCATCCGGCTCCAGCGCCCAGACCCGCGAAACCAACAACAACCCCACGCACGCCGCTATCACCAGCCCGCGCACGCACCCCACAAACGATAGACCTTGCCGCTTCCGTTTCAACAACCGCATCTCACACGCCATTACCCTTACTGCCCCGACGGCGATCCCTGCGTTGCCGCAACCTCCGCACCGCCGGGCGGCGTCGCCGGAAGCTGCTGCTGCGCCTGCTCCAGCAAGTTGAGCAACCCTTTCACTTCCCGCAGCGATTCCGGGCTGCCCCACAACAGCATCCAGTCCACATGCCAGTTGCACCGCTCGAACGTGCACCCTTCCAGGTGATGCACCGTCTCCCGCAAAACCAGCGTGCAGTTCACAAACTTGCATCGTATAAACGCCTGCCCGCTGATATACACCGTCTGGTTCTCAAACGTCGCACCCTCTTGCTTGGTCAGAAGCATCATCGCTCCTTATTGCTCAAATCCCGACCACAATTCCAAATCGTCCGCCCGCCCATCATCCCCGCCCCCACGCCGCACTTCAACCTCAACCATGCCAAACCCCCCAAAAAAACGGCACGGGCAAAAACGCCCGTGCCGTGATCTGCTCGCAACTAACAACTGACACCTGGCAACTCTTCATTTCCTCAAGAACAACCACACATTCCCCCCCATCTTGTTCTGCCCTTCCGAAAAAAACGTCCCCACCAGCAGATCCAGCTTGCCGTCGTTATTCCAATCCACCACCGCAATCCGGCATCGGTAACACTTCGGGTCGAACCCCGGCAGCTCGATCTTCTCCGCCGCCGCAAACTCCGGCTTCTCGTTCGTCCCATTGTTCTTCAGGAACATCACCTCATTCGCGTCTGTCCCCAGCAGAACATCCTGCTTCCCGTCGCCATCCCAATCCACCACGTACGGCGACGGCCGCGACATCCGCTGCTTCAAAATGTCCAACATCGCCGGCTCCGCCAGCTTCGGCTCCTTCGCCGTCCCCACATTCCGATAAAACAAGATATTGCTCTGCCCCCCGGGACTGTCCTGCCCCACCAATACATCCAGCAGCCCGTCCCCATCCCAATCCGTCACGTGAAGCTTGGAATAGGTCCCGATCACCTCTTTCTTGTTCGGCACCGCCCGGTAGTTCCCATCCGCCCCCTTCTCAACCTTGATGCCAACCCCCTTGATCACTTTCCCCCCCGCCTCCATCTTCACCCCCGCCGCCAGCTTCGGCTCCTTCGCCGTCCCAATATTCTTAAAAAACCAAATGTTCCCCTCTGTATCCCCCGCTACCAGATCCTTCAATCCGTCGTTATTGAAATCCACAGCCTGTGGATAAGCCCCAACGCATCAGCCACCACTTAATTTGATCGGCACACCCCCCGCCTCCATAAACACCGCCTTATCAAACTTCGGCTCCGCATCCGTCCCCACATTCAAAAACAACCTCACATTCCCAGGCTCCCCCGTAAACGACCCCACAATCAAATCCTTCTTCCCATCCCCATTCCAATCCGCCACCGTCGGCACAAAATGCCCCAGCTTCTTATCGTCAATCGCCTCATTCCCCGCCTTCAGCTTCGCCCCCTGCGCCATCCGTCAAGGCCCCGCCCGCTCCGATCGTCGACAACGCCAAGACGCCCGACGCCACCGGGGCCCCCGAGACGCAGGTCGTCGGCTTCTCCCTGCGCGGCGCCCAGGCAT
>JAPLNB010000147.1 GCA_026693085.1 Planctomycetota bacterium
GATCGCCGGGAGTACAGGTCACTTTTGTGATCGTCGGCGGGAGGTTCTCGCTGTAACAGGAGTTGCGCGCCCCTGGCGTGCCCGAGGGCTTCGCCACGTTGGCAGGCAAAGGCGAGGGGGCCCAGTTCTCGGCCTTCTCGCCCGAAGCTGTGGGACAGATGCGCTCTACCGAAGAGGAGTATCCGTCGGGGCTCAAGGGCCACGGGTCGCGGTCCTTGTAGCGCGCCATGTCAATCACCTGGCCCTTGGCATCGAGCAGTTCAATGTAGGAAGCGCCGTGCTTGAGCGCCGAATCGAATCCGCCGATGGCCTGCACCCTATAGTGCTGCCCGAACAAGGTCGGTTTGCGCGCGACGACCAGGTAGCCATCTGGCTTGATCTCAGTCCCCGCCGGAATGGCGAAGGTGACGCCACGGGCCAGCGACCAGCCGCTCAGATCGACGGCCTCTTTGCCCGAATTGTACAACTCGATCCATTGCAGGTCTTCGAGGTCCACAATGATCACGTTGCCTATTGTCGCTCCACGATATCGATTTCGCAATATGGGGCATGAGACAGTTGGGCTGCCCACATAGAAGCCAGCCCGCCTCTGCTTCAGTGCCTTGCCTTCCGGTGTTCGGTCCCATTTCTGTGCATAGCGATGCCTCTCACCTTCCGTCATGCTCGTCCAGTTGGCGGGCAGAGGCATCACTGGCTCCGGCACGTTCAGGTGTCCGAGGTAGACCAACGATCCGTCCGATGCCGGAGGCTTGAGCACGCCCGTCACTGGCCGGCCCATCCCGCCGACCTCGGCCTGCACGGTCTGGCCGAAACCCGATCGAGGTATGAATGACAGCATCTGCTCGGAGCGAGATGCTGTTCGAGTCGAGAAGCAGTGGAAGTCATTGAGCCCTTGGCACCTGGGGTGACGGCGGAGCGACGAGCGGGGTTGATGTCGAAGATGAGGCGAACCGGAACGCTCGTTCCCTCTCCGACCACCAATGCCTCCTTGGACCGCAATGCTGGCAAGACGTCGACCATACTACGCACGGTATCGGGGAGGGCACGCCTAACGAAGTTCTGGTCCTGTTCGTTGCTCATCCTGAGCGCAATGATGGTGTTGCATTGTGAGAGGATCGTTTCGGAGAGTTCGGAGGGACGTTGGGTGACCAGCATTCACCCGACACCGTATTTCCGTCCCTCTTTGGCCATCCTGGCAATGGCTCGTTTGGTCGGCTGAAATGCGGCCTCATTGCCCCGCGGCGCATATCTGTGCGTTTCTTCGCACACAAAGAGAATCGGTAAAGACTCTCGTTCAGGGTTCCACAAAGTGAAGTCGAAGATTGTACGGCACAGCACGGAACCGCGCGATTCTTGTTGCGGGAACGAGCGTTTATGGTATAATGTCATCTTGAGGATTCTGGGCCTTTTCGTATCCAAGCGGTTGCGGATTGCAGACTCAAGTGCCTTGTGATTTCATCGCGCGGGACCGTGAGGATCCGATCGCGCGAACAACCGTTGGCGTTGCCATGGCGCCGTCGGGTTCTCCGCAACCATTGATCTTCTGCAGACGATATATCCTGCACGTGATGTTGCCGCGTAACATCTTTCGAGGTAGTGACTTAGGGCCAATGGGCCACGAGGATTCTGCTGGAGGCGGCAGATGCTGGAGCTGCTGCAAGGGACGGACAGGGCTGCAAGCGGCACCTCGTCTTTAACGCTGACCTGTGCCCACGCGGGACACGAGGGAGATGATATGCGACATCATTCCGCCACGCAGAGGACGGTTCGAAAACTTCAATCTGCAATCGAATCCAGCCACTTGCAGTTGCTGGAGCCGCGGCGGCTGCTGGCGGCGGACGTGATCATCACTGAGATCATGCATCACCCGATCCCGTATGACCCTGGGGCGGAGTACATCGAGCTGCACAATCGCGGGGATGCCCCGGCGAATCTGAACGGCTGGAGATTCTCCAAGGGCGTGGATTACACGTTCGGAGACGTGGTTCTTGGGGCGGGGGACTATGTTGTGGTTGCCGGGGATCTTGCGCGATTCCAGGCCAAGTACCCCGGAGTCGCCAACGCGGTAGGGGGGTGGACTGGCCGATTGAGCAATTCCCAGGAGGAGATTGAGCTGGAAGACTCGCCGGGTCAGGCGATGGACAGCGTCACGTATGCTGACGAAGGCGATTGGGCCGTCCGGCGGCGTGGACCTGTGGATCGGGGGCATCAGGGCTGGGTGTGGGAGCAGGCCGCCGACGGGGGAGGGAACTCGCTGGAACTGGTGAATCTTCGGCTGACCAACAACGAGGGACAAAACTGGCGATCGAGTTCGGTGGTGAATGGCACGCCGGGCCAGCCCAATTCCGTCGCGGCCAGCGACATCCCGCCGATGATTCTGGATCTTCGCCAGACGCCGATCATCCCCAGGTCCACCGATCCGGTGACCATCACCACGCGCATCATTGATGAGCTCGGCACCGCAAAGACCGCCAGGCTCTATTATCGCGTGGATGCCGCCAGCCCGCCTCCTTTCACCAGCATTGCCATGCGCGACGACGGCGCCGGGGGCGATGGCGTGGCCGGGGATGGCGTATGGATCGGTGTCCTCCCTCCCCAGGCCGATCGCGCGGCCGTGGAGTTCTACGTCTGGGCATCTGATGGAACCAACACGCGCACCTGGCCGGGACCCACCGACAGCGCGGGGATCATCCAGGGCGCCAATCTGCTCTACCAGGTGGACAACTCGACCTACAACGGCACTCAGCCGGTCTATCGCATCATCATGAGCGAGGCGGAGCGCGCCGAGCTGGCCGACATCGGCTCCGATCCGGGCGACGGCGTCAGCGAAGAGGATTCCGGAGCGCAGATGAACGCGACGTTCATCAGTGCCGATTCGGTATCCACGCAGATCCGCTACAACGCGGGCGTGCGAAATCGTGGGCACGGCACGCGTCACGGCCCGCCCAACAACTTCCGCGTCAATATTCCCAGCGACCGAACCTGGAATGATCTGAGTGCACTGAACTTCAACTGCCGCTACACGCCTTCGCAGGTCATCGGCAGCGCCGTGTATCGCATGGCCGGACTGGCGGCGTCCGATACCCTCCCCGTCCAGCTCCGCGTCAACGGCGCGGATCTGGCGGCGGGCCAGGCCAACATGTACGGCTCGTATGCCCTCGTCGAGGAAACCAACTCCGACTTTGCCGACAACCATTTCCCGCAGGACTCGCAGGGGAACCTTTACTCGGCTTTTCGACTCGATCCCGCTGGCGTGCCCGAGGCCGACCTCCGCTATGAGGGCACCAACCCCGACACCTACCGCAACCGCTACTTCAAGGACACCAACACCGAGGCCGACGACTTCTCTGACCTCATCCACATGACCGATGTCCTGAATAATGCGCCCGATGCCGCTTATCTTCAGGAGGTCAGCAAGGTCATCAATGTCGAACAGTGGCTGCGATATCTCGCGGTCGATGCTCTGCTCCTGAATTGGGAGACCGGGCTCGACCGCGGCATCGGCGACGATTACACCTTATATCGCGGGGTGAAAGATCCGCGCTTTATCTTGCTTCCCCGCGACCTGGACACCGTGATGGGTCAGGGCAACAGCGTCCCAGCCACCACCACCAGCATCTTCAACTTCACTGGCGTGGATGGACTGAGCCGTTTTCTGAATCATCCTGACATCGTTCCGCTCTTCTATCAGGCCTTCATTGAGGTCATTGATGCTACATTCAACCCGCAGGTCCTCAATCCGCTGATCGATCAGATGCTGGGGGGCTGGGCTGCGGCGGACCGGGTTGTTTCGGTCAAGCAATTCGTCGTCGATCGGACCAGGGACGTGCTTCTACAGATCCCTCGGCAGTTCACGATCGCCAGTTCGCTGCCCATGGTCAGCGGCTTCCGCCGAACGACCACGGCCACTGCGATACTCACCGGAACGGCCGACGTCGTGCGAACGCGCTCAGTGCGGGTGAACGGCCAAGTGGCGGCGTGGTCCGGGCGCGCCGGGACGTGGTCCGCCGACGGCATTTCACTCAACCCCGGCATCAATCGCGTGCTCGTTGGCGCCTATGACGGGCCTGGCGGCGCCGGCGCGGTCGTCCACGAAGGCTTCATCGACATTCTTTACGACGGCAGCGGGATTCCCTGGGCGCCGCCGCAGCCGCAGGTGCAGAGCCTTGGCCTCTTTGTCCCCGACAGCTATCGCCCGGGGACGCCGATCCTGATTCAGGTTTCCGCGATCGATAGCGCGGGGCACGTCCAGCGCGACCTGTGGAACGCCATCGTCACGCTTGCGACCGATCGCACGGATATCACGCTCTCAGCGACGCAAGTGACGTTGCGCAACGGCCTGGGCAGCGTCCTGGCGAATGTCACGGGCACTGGCACGGGGTCGGTTACGATCACGGCAACGTTGGGCGCGGTCAAGGCGACGCGGACGCTGGCCAGCCTCGCGGGCACCACCATTGCGAACGTCTCCGGGACACTTTCCGGCCCTTCAACGACCTGGACCGGCATCATCCACGTCACCGGCGACCTGCGAATCCCCGTCGGCCATATCCTTACCCTCCAGCCGGGCACCCTGGTGCTGATCGATGGTGTCGCATCCGGCGACACGGGGATCGACATCGACGTCGAAGGCTCCATCCAGTCGCTGGGATCGACTGATCACCCCGTTGTGTTTACCGCCTACGATCCAGCCAGGCGATGGGGGGAAATTCACCACAACAACGCCGCCGCCTCACTCTATCAGAACACGATTCTCACGCTGGCAGGCAATTCGCCTCGCGGGGGGCATTCCAACACCGGCCCGCTGATCCGCACGAACAACTCCAAGATCACTTTCGACCATGCCGCCCTGACCGACAATGCCGGCAAGATCATGCAGGCCGACAATTCCGACCTGACCTTCCTGGGCGCACACTTTGCGCGATCGGTCATGGGTCCGGAGATCGCCGGCTCCTCGCTGCTCTTCCAGGATTCGTTCATCTTCGAGATGCGCAACCCCGATGACGGCGACGGCATCTACATTCACAGCCAGAAGGCCGGGCAGACCGTGTTGCTCAAGGGCGGCATGATCGGCCTGGTGGATGATGACGGCATCGACACGCTGGCCTCGACGGTGACGATCGACGATGTCATCGTCCGCGACACCAAGGACAAGGGGTTGAGTGCCTACGATGGGACCGTCTACGTCAAAGGCTCGCTGTTCGTGGACAATGGCCTGATGCCCGAGGACGGCGCCAGCACCGCCATCTCCGCCAAGTCCACCGCCGGCAATGTTGCCACCGTCAACATCGATCACACGACGATCGTCTCTGCCACCATCGGCATCCAGGCCAAGGACAAGTACAACACCGACAACGACACAGTCAACTACGTCGTCACCAATTCCATTATCAGCGCGACCGATCCGATCCAGATTGATCCGACCTATCCGATCACGGCCAATTTCGCGATCACCTACACGAACACATTCGGCGAGAACGTCACCGGCCAGGGCAACCTCAACACCGACCCGCTCTTTGCTGACCGCGTCAAGTACAACTTCTATCTCCAGCCGGGTTCGCCGGGCGTCAATGCCGGAAACCCGGCCTCGGTGAATGACCCGGACGGCTCGCGCGCCGACCAGGGCCGGTATCTGAACGGCCTGTCCGGCTCCCTTGCCGGCCCGACGATCCCCGGAGGGTCTATCAGCAATGACATGATATTGACGCCGGGGGGCGGTCCTTACCACGTGACCGGCGTCGTCCAGGTTGGGCCCGGCAAGACGCTCACCATCCTGCCCGGCACCACTCTCTTTTTCGATGCCAGTGCCGGAATCACCATCGACGGCGGCCGGTTGCTGGCCGAGGGCACCGAGTTTGCGCAGATCCGCTTTACCCGCACCATTGGCAGTACGAACCCGTGGGCAGGCATTCAACTGCTCAATACGATGCTCGACAACCGCATCGCCTATGCGATTGTCGAATACGGCGGCTTGACGACCAACAATGGCATGGTCGGCTTGACCGGGTCCAATCTCGTGCTCGACCAGGTCACCTTCGACCACACCGACCGCCGCCGCATCCGCTCTGAGAACTCGTCGCTGATCGTCCGGAATTCGGTGTTCACGGAGATCTTCCCGGGCACGCAGGCGCCCACCACCGACAATCTGTCGGAGCACATCTGGGGCGGCGGCATCCCTGCCGGCGGGCATTTCATCGTCGAGAACAACGTCTTCGGTGCGGTGAAGGGCCACAATGACGCCATCGACTTCGACACGGCCGCCGGCACCGTCCCGATCCCGCAGATTCTCAACAATCGCTTCGAGGGTTCCGGGGATGATGCCCTGGATCTCGAAACCGATGCCTACATCGAAGGCAACACGTTCCTGCACATCCGCAAGGACCAGTACAACACCGCCGCCGGCAATTCCAACGGCATGTCCCTGGGCAGCGGGCGAAACTACAGCGTGTTCCGCAACGTGTTCCTCGATGTGGACCACGTCGCCCAGGTCAAGGACAATGCGTTCCTCACCTTCGAGAACAACACGGTGGTCGGCGCCGCCTATCCCGCCATCTATTTCCTTCGGCCGGACGGGGCGGGCACCCATGGCCGCGGTGCTGCTCTGGATGGCAACATCTTCGAAGATGTTCCGGTGCTTTTTGCGAGTTTCACCGCCCAGACGCAGATTACCGTCAACCGTTCGATCGTTCTGGCCGCGGATGTGAGCCGCGGCGTGGGGAATCTCGCCCTCGATCCGCGCCTGGTGGACCCGGCCAACGGTGATTTTGGCCTTCGCCCCGGATCGCCGGCTGGCGGCGCCGGCTTCAATGGCTTGGACATGGGCGCAACGGTTCCCGCGGGCGTTTCCATCTTCGGCGAACCGCCCGTCCTGACCAATCGCAACGGCGCATCGCTCGCGGTTGCCGGGCCGGGCATTACGCATTACAGGTACCGCGTCAACAGTGGCCCGTGGAGCGCCGAACGTCCCGTCAGCACCCTCATCGAGCTAACCGACCTCGCCGATGGCGATTACACGGTCTATGTCCTGGGCAAGAACATCGCGAGGGTCTGGCAGGAGGAGTCGCGCGCCACCGCCTCGCGCACCTGGACCGTCAATGCCGCGAGAAGCGGTCTGCGCATCAACGAGATTCTCGCCATCAACAACACTGCCGTCGCCTACAACGGCAATTACCCGGACCTTATTGAGCTTTACAACGAGGGCCCTGGCCCGATCGACCTGGCGGGGATGAGCATCTCCGATGATCCGCTGGACCCCAAAAAGTTTGTCTTTGCCGATATCACGCTGGACGTGGGCCAATACCTGGTTCTTCTGGCCGACGACCGCGCCGGCAACGACGCGATTCACCTCGGTTTTGCGCTGAGTGCCAGCGGCGAAGGCGTGTATTTGTTTGACCCCGACGGCAACCGGATTGACTCGATTGCCTTCGGCCGTCAGATTCCCGATCGGTCCATCGGCCGCCTTCTCGACGGCGGCTGGGCGCTCACGCAGCCGACGTTCGGCTCTGCCAACATCCTCCAGAGAGCCGGCGATCCTGCTTTGCTCAAGATCAACGAATGGCTTGCCTCGGGAGTACCGCCCTTCAGCAACGATTTTATCGAGATCTACAACCCCGAACCGCTGCCCGTGGACCTCTCGGGCCTCTATCTGACCGACAACCCCAACGGCTGGCCAGATCGTTATGCCATCCCTTCGCTGAGTTTCGTGCCCGCTGGCGGCTTCATGGCGTTCCAGGCCGACAGCGATCCGGAGCAGGGCGCCGATCACACCAACTTCCGCCTGGCTTACGAGCAGGGCATGATCGGCCTGTTCGACCGCGACGGCGATCGCACCGACGCGGTTCTCTATCGCTCGCAGCGCCTGGGGAGCTCGGAAGGCCGCGCTCCCGACGGCGCCGGCGCGTTCGTATTCTTCACGCAACCCAGCCCCGGCGTCAGCAATCCGTATGCGTCCAGCGAAACGCAGGTCGTGCACCTGATTGCCATCGACGCCGCCCAGTGGTTCTACAACTCCACCGTCGCTTTCACCACCGACGCTTGGGCGCAGAGCAGTGCCGGCGAAGCCGGCTGGTCCAGCGGCGGGCGAGCCGCCTTCTATACCGACGCCGACCCGTTCCCCGCCGGCATCCCACGGAACACGAACCTCGGCGTGAACCGCACCACCCACTACTTCCGAAAACATTTCACAATCGCAGACCCCGCGCAGGTCGTGTTGCTCACACTGTCCACGGCGGTAGACGATGGCGCGGTCGTCTACCTCAATGGCCATCCCGTCCAGTGGATCGCCATGGCCCAAGGTGCGATCACCTACTCCACCCTCTCCAACCGACCGGGCACATGGGAAACCACCCTTGAGGGTCCCTTCACCATCGACAAGAGCTTCCTGGTGCCTGGCGAAAATGTCCTGGCGGTCGAGGTGCATCAAAAATCGGGGAGTAACGACGCCGGATTTGCGGTGATACTCGATGCGACGATTCGCACCGCGCCGCTGCCTCCGCCGTTGCGGATCACCGAGATCAACTACAATCCGCTCGGTGGCGACGATTATCAGTTCGTCGAGATCAGCAATACGGGCTCCGCAGCGGTTAATCTGAAGGGCGTTCGGTTTGCCGCCGGCATTACCTTCACCTTCCCCGACATCACCCTGGCGCCCGGCGAACGCATCGCCGTCGTCAAGAACCCGGCGGCCTTCACCGCCCGCTATGGCAGCGGGGTCCGCATTGCTGGCCCCTACATCGATGCACTGAGCAATGATGGCGAGGAGCTTCGACTGGTCGATTCCGCCGGCTCGATCATGCAGGATTTTGCCTACAGCGACACGTGGTACCCGACGACCGATGGCGGCGGCTACACGCTGGCGATCGTCAACCCATACGCCGACCCATCCACATGGAGCAGCTCCGCCAGTTGGGTTCCCAGTCGCTTTATTCTGGGCAGTCCCGGCATGACCGAGCCGCAGATTGCCGCGGATACCGTTGTCATCAACGAGGTTCTCAGCCACAGCCATGCCCCCGCCGCGGATTGGATCGAGCTGTACAACACCACCCGACAACCGATCGACATCGGCGGCTGGTATCTGAGCGATTCGCCCGACAACCTCCGCAAATTCCGCATTCCCGCCGGCGTCAGCATCGCCGCGAACGCCTATGTTGTCTTTGACGAGGCCGAGCACTTCGGAAACCTTGCCAATCCCAACGCCATCGTCCCCTTTGCCCTGAGCGAGCTGGGCGATGAGGTCTATCTCTCGGCCACCGATTCCGCCGGCAATTTCACCGGCTACCGCCACCGCATCGTATTCGGCGCTGCCGCCACCGGGGTCTCGTTCGGCCGGTTCACCAACAGCACCGGCCTTGTGGAATACCCCGCGATGAGCTTCCCCACGCCCGCCGAGCCCAATGCCTACCCCCTCATCGGTCCCGTTGTCATCAGCGAGATCATGTACCATCCCTTCGACAACAAGGGTGCCGAGTACCTGGAGCTGAGGAACATCACCGGCGTGCCCGTGCCTCTCTTCGACACGCTTCACCCGCAGAACAACTGGCGCTTCAGCGGCGGCATCGAGTTCGCTTTCCCGCCCCGGAGCATGATCCCTGCCTTCGGCTACGCCCTGGTCGTCTCGATCGATCCGGCGGATTTCCGTAGCGCGTACAACATCCCCGACGCGGTG
Organism: Planctomycetota bacterium; assembly: GCA_026693085.1. Taxonomy (GTDB): domain Bacteria; phylum Planctomycetota; class Phycisphaerae; order Tepidisphaerales; family Tepidisphaeraceae; genus JAPLNB01. Next base: position 9,662 of record JAPLNB010000147.1, read on the forward strand.
CCCGTCTTCGGGCCTTTCGCCAACGGCAGCGCGCTGAGCAATGGCGGCGAAGAGATCATTCTCAGCAGGCCCGGCGGTCCCGACCCCGACGGCACCATCCCCTGGATCGTCGTCGATCGTGTGGATTACGGCCCCACTACACCGTGGCCCGCCAACCCCGACGGCGGCGGACCGTCCCTTGTGCATCCTTTCCTGCTCCGCTACGGCAACGACCCCGCCGCTTGGATCACCGGACCCGCCACCGGCTCGCCTGGCGCCGGACCAGAGGTCCTGCTTGGAACCTCCTCCCCCGACGATTACCAGTTGATCCGCGACGCGGGCGGAGCCATCCAGTTGATCCTCAACGGCCAAGCCATCAGCATCCCGACGCTCCAGAGCGAATCCGTTGCCCTGAACGGACTGGCCGGCGACGATGAACTCCGCATTGACTTCTCCAACAGCAACCCCATCCCCGCGGCCGGGTTCCTTTTTGCCGGCGGCGAGGGGGATAATCTTCTGAAGATCGTCGGCACAAGCTCTGCTGACAATCTTCTCTTCAGCGATGGGCAATTGACGTCCGGCACCCGCTCCATCGGCTTCGGCAACACTCGCATCGAGCTTGGCGAAGCCGGGAACGTCGCCGAATTCGGCGATCTGACGCTCGCCGGTGCTGCCAGCGTGGCACTGCACCGCGACGGCGGCACACTGCTGAACCTGCGAAAGCTCAGCATCGCGCCGCTGGCGACGCTGGACCTGGCCGACAATACACTCATCCTCCAGACCAGTCCCTACACCCAGTCGGCGGACCTGGCCACGCTGTTTGCTTACGTCAAGTCCGGCCGCGCCAACGGCGACTGGACCGGCCCGGGCCTGGTCAGCACCACCGCCAAGTCACAACCCTTTACTGGCCTGGCGCTGCTCGCTGCCGGGGATTCCATCCGTGTAAAGTACACCTGGGACGGCGACGCCAATGGTGACGGCGTTGTGAACGCCGACGACTATTTCCTGATCGACTCCGGCTACATCACCCAGGTCGCCGCCTATCAGAACGGGGACTTCAACTATGACGGCGTCATCAACGCCGACGACTATTTCCTGATCGACTCCGCGTTCATTGGCCAGACCGGCCCCCTGGCCGTTGGGCAGCCGGCCGACGATCCGGCCATGGCCGCTGTCCGCCAGCCGCAGCCGAAACGCGATGCCGAGCCGTCGGTCCTGGCCCAGTTGTTCTCGACCGACCCCGTGTTCTAGCCGCACCGGATCGATCGATCCTGGAGCGGTTCGAGTTCTGTGTTCGGAATAGAACGAGTCTTGTGCTCGGAATAGAACTGGAGGCACTGGAAAGTGCCTCCAGTTCATGTTCATGACACGACCGATTGGCTACGATGACGCGCATCGCCTGCGCCTGCTTGACCAAGACTGGCGCCAGCCCCACCACGCCGGCCCTGAAAAAGAAACGGAAGTATCTACTTAGCGTAAGGATGGCAAGATGGGGAACTTGACGCAATGGGCGGACTAGTGACCCTTCCCAAGCTTCTTCTTCGACGGCTTTGCTGTCAGCCCCTTTTTGACGGCGTCCTCCCAGTTACCCTTAGGCTTGAGGACTTCTGGTTTTGGGCCGGGCTTGGTCTTGGACTTCGCGGGTTTAGGTTTGGTCTTCTTCGGCATAAAGCGATTCTAGCACAGAAAGAAGGCCCATGGGTAGTTTTTGACATGATGGGTGCCGTAGGGGTATGATCCTGTCAGCTCACGCGAGCCACGCAAGGCGTATCAGCGCGAAGCGTCCGATAGTTTTCCGCCCGAGAGGTTGGAACTGGCTTCAAAGTGAAGGGTTCCGCGCGGCGGTGGTGGAAATCGGAAGACGCGAGGGATTTCGAATCCCTTAACACTGAGCGTGTTGTGCGGGTTCGAGACCCGTCCGCCGCACCTTCTCTAAATGATTCCGGTTGGTTCCCCGGGCGCGCCGGTCGATATCAACTGTACACGCTCAGTGTTGTGGGGCGTATGCCCTAGAGGGCCACCGCATTTAGTGCGGTGGCCTATATCGCCTTGAATAGAGTATCACAATGAGATTGCAGTCTATCAAATTCATACAGTATGAGGGCGGGCCCCGTGTCTGGACCTTGGAGGAATTGGCCCTTGGGGAAACCAATCTAGTGGTAGGTCGTAACGCTTGCGGCAAGACGCGGACCCTGAACATCATCCACAATCTGGCGAGATTGATTTCTGGTCGCATTCGTGAACTGTTTGACTCTGGAGATTATGTCGCGAAGTTTCGGGATGGGAGCGATTCATACGAGTACCGGCTGAAATACGCGGGGTTTAAGGTCACTCAGGAATCATTCATCAAGAACAACAAGGTATTGTTAGAGAGGGGTGCTGAAGGGAGAGGGAAGATCGCCTTTGAGAAGGCGAGCGGGGAGATGCAAGAGTTTCAGCACGAAGACTCGGTTCTTGCTGTGTGTGCGCGCAAAGGGGACACGATCCAGCACAGTTTTCTTGAGCCGCTACATAGCTGGGCGAGATCCCTCTATCACTATTCATTCGGCGGTAACCTGGGGCAGAGTTCTTATGCTGGGGTCGTGAAGAAAGAGGATGTTGCGGATGAAGTGATGTCGTGGCAGACGGATAGAGTTGTAGTTATCTGGGTTGATGGTGAGAAGCGTTTTCCCGGGGAATTCGAGAGGATGATCCTTAGTGACATGGCGCGATTAGATTATCCAATCGACAAAATCACCGTTGCGCCGCCGATAGCGATCAGGTTTCAAGGTGTTCCTGTAGCGGGCATTGTCGGTCTAAGTGCCAAGGAGAGTGACCTCATTGCGCCGACGGAGCAGTTTGAAATGTCGGACGGGATGTTTTGCGCCCTCTCACTTCTCATCCAAGTGAACTATGCGATCATGACTGGAAGGGCCGCCTGTGTTGTAATTGATGATAGTGGCGAGGGTCTGGACTTCGAGCGATCATGCAAACTGATCGAACTCTTGATGGAAAAAACCTCGTGCAGCAAGGTTCAACTAATCATGTCTACGAACGACCGCTTTGTGATGAACGCGGTTCCCTTGAAAGCGTGGACGATTCTGAAGAGAAGGGGGCATCTAGTTAAGGTCTTCAACTACATCAACTCAAAGTCTATCTTTGATGAATTCCAGTACATGGGACTTAACAACTTCGACTTTCTGGCGATGGATTTCGTCGAAGGGGAGGGCAGTGGCGAGAAGACCGAGGAGGAGGCGGAGGGATGAAGAAATTGGCGATCTTTGCCGAGGGAGGTACGGAACAGGCTTTTGCAGAGAAGTTGTTGTTGGCGGTAGGGGGTGAACGGCGGATACAGATTCGGAAACAGAGATTCCGAGGCGGGCGACGTGGCGGCCCTCGAACTAGATCGGCATCCACATGGGTTGGCATTCCTCATGGTTCGGCTGACGCGAAGTATTACGCCCAGATCATTGATTGCGGACAAGATGAACGAGTAAAGGGAGACCTTATTGAGAATTACAAATCGCTGACTCAGCATGGGTTTGATGCAGTCATCGGAATTCAGGATGTGATTCCGAAGACGCATGCTGAGCTTCATTTGGTCAAGCTGCACCTGAGAGATCGCTTGCCCACAAAGCCAATCAATCCGGTGATGGTGCTCGCAATCATGGAGACGGAGGCGTGGTTCTTGGCTGAGCATACGCATTTTCCCCGCGTCCATCCGGGACTGACACCCACGACAGTATCAAAGGCCGCTGGTTTCGATCCGATTAAAGACGATATGGAGGCACGCGTACGCCCCGCCGAAGATTTGCACAGAATCTATCAGGCGGTGGGTTGTGTGTACGAGAAGAAGCCGCAGTGCATTCAGCGGACTGTTGATGCACTGGATTACGAATCGGTGTATCTTGAACTCGGTGATCGTGTTCCGGCAATCAGGCCGCTGATCGAAGCAATTGACGCATTCCTCTCATGACTCGATATTGGTTGATACCTCATTCAATGGGGTCTTGTACATCAGTCGTTTCCCTTCTGCGGCCTTAATCGCCGCAACCGTGCGCTCCCCAGGAAAAAGAAAAGGGGTCACTCCTCATTAATCGACAACTACCGCGCGGACCGCCCCCGACTTCACCCCACCGCCGGCGCTTCATCCCCCATCGCCCGCCAACCCAACTCCCCCCTCTGGCCCACTTGGTCTCTGCTCACCTATCACGCCAGCTCCTACGCCCACCTCCCCCCCCTCCCCTCCGCCCCCAACAACCAACCCCCCGCCCATCTCGCCAAACTCCTCGACCTCCCCCCCGCCGCCGCCTGGGGCGGCTTGGTGCTGCTGGCCGGGCTCCCCCTGCGTCAATTCCGTTCCGCCCGCCCCCTCAAGGCTTGATGGGCATCGCCAGCACATTTGCGAAACAGTCGAATCTGCCAGCACACCATCCTATCGTCGCCAACCCAACCGGCCGGTCCTTCGGGATCGGCCGCTTGCTTGGAGTCACAAACTAACCCGAAGTTCTTGGAAAACCGCGTTTTTACGCCGATAATGGGGTTGTACCCATGTAAGAACCCCGTTTTTTGCACTGAAAATGGGAGTTGCCAAAACTTCGGACTAACCTCTCGTGGCCAACCTGTAGGTGAGTTAACAGTAGAGCCGCATGACAGTGGCCCCGGTAGTCTGATAGAATCACCTCACGATGCGGGTCTACCTTGATGCATGTTGCTTCAACCGCCCTTTCGACGATCCCGGCATTGACCGGAATCATCTGGAAGCGGAGGCGGTTGTGGCAATCCTAAGCCATGTGCAGCAAAGACAGTGGTTCCTTATAGGCAGCAGCGCACTGCGGCAGGAATTGAGTGCGGGCCGGGACAGCGAACGCCGTGAAGCGGTGCTTGGTATGCTTGCCGCTCATTGCGAGTCGATCGAAGTAGGTCAGGCGGAATATGATAGATATAAGGAACTGGTTCAACTCGGCTTCAGACGTATGGACTCGTTGCACATAGCCTGTGCCGAGGCGGCGCAATGCGATGTGTTGTTAACGACAGATGACCAGCTCCTGCGTAAGGGCGCCAAGTACGCCGCCCGCCTGCGTGTGGAAGTTCGAAACCCGGTGGATTGGTTGCTGGAGCAAAAGCCATGAGCCCAATGCAGATGACAATCGCAGAGATCAAGAAGAAGGGATTCGCCGCACTGATGAGGGAACTGGGTCCAGTGGGCTATGTCCGCTTCATGCAGCAGTTTGTCGGCCGCAAAGGCGACTACACCAGGGAGCGGGCCAAGTGGATCGACAAGGTGGACCTCTCCGACCTCGACAGCAAATTTGGCAAAAGAAAAGTGGTCACTCCTCATTAATTGACAACCACCGCGCGGACCGCCCCCAACTTCACCCCACCGCCGGCGCTTCCTCCCCCATCCCCCACCGAACCAACTCCCCCCTTTGGTCCACCTGGTCTCTGCTCACCTATCACGCCAACCCCTACACCCACCTGCCCCACGCCCCCAACAGCCAACCCCCCGCCCATCTCGCCAAACTCCTCAATCTCACCCCCGCCGTCGATCGCTGCTACCGCTCTTAGCCCTTTTCCTCCGAACGCCAATGCGTCGAATTCCTCTTCGCACTCTACGAAAAACTCTCCGCCCCCCTCACCGCCCAACCCAAACCCCGCCGCCGCCCCCAGCGCCCCCTCGGCAACCGTTACCCTGCCCCACCCCACACTCCCCACCCCATCAACCCACCCCCTCTCTGCCCCCAAGTCCCCACGCCGACACTCCGACACTCTTACACTCCGACACCCGCCCCCCGCCCCGCCCAACCCCAACAAAATCCCGCCATTTTCCCGCCAACAAAACCCTAACTAATCCGTAGTACTCTACGTGGATACTGTCTCGTCCAATTTCGCCGTCCGCCGTTTCACCCCCGCCTCGCCCTTGGCCCGCCCGCCAGCCCCCTCTCCCTCCGCCCCCCCATTTCTACAAAACGAACCCATTTCCCCCATTCGAAAATCGCCATTCGAAACTCAAAACTCCCCCAACCCCTTGTCAATCCAAAGGCCCCCCAAAACCACCAGGGGGTCCGGCGGGGGGGAAAAGGGGGGTCCACGGGGGGTCTACGGGGGTTCTACGGGGGTCCGCCGGGGGTGCTGCGGGGGGACGCCTTTATCTCCCCCCAAACTCCTTCGGCTGATCCACAATCCGCAAGCACACCGTCCGCGACGCCGTCGTCGGCAACCCGTCGATCTCCTTCAACGCCGCCTGCATCGCACCCTCCCGCGCCACATGCGTCGTAATCACCACCGGAACATGCTCGGTGCCCACCGCCTCGTGCTGCAGAATCGACGACAAACTGATCCCCTGCCGCCCCAACGCCGCTGTGATCTGCGCCAACACTCCCGGCTGATCCATCGCCGCCAGCCGAATGTAATACCGCGATTGCAACTCCTGGAATGGCAACACATTCGCCTTGCTCGTCATATCCGGCAACGTACGCAACTGCCTGAACGAAAGCGCCGTCGTTCCCATCCCAACCCCCACCAAATCCGAAACCACCGCACTCGCCGTCGGCGTCCGCCCCGCACCTCGCCCATACCACAACGCATGCCCCAACGCATGCCCGAAAACGCTGATCGCATTGAATGGCCCACCCACATCCGCCAACACATCATCCTTATGCACCAGCGTCGGATGCACCCGCAGCGAAATCCAATCCCCGTTCGCCCGCTCCGCAATCGCCAGCAGCTTAATCACATACCCCATCTCCTTGGCAAACTGAATGTCCGCCCCCTCAACCTTGTCGATCCCTTCCACATGAATGTCGCTCTCCACCACCCGCGCGTTAAATGCAAGCCCGGACAGAATTGCCAGCTTCTGCGCCGCATCCCGCCCCGACACGTCCAGCGTTGGATTCGCCTCAGCAAACCCCTGCTTCTGCGCCTCCTTCAATGCTTGGTCATACGTCCACCCCTTGGCTGTCATCTGGGTCAGGATGAAATTGCAGGTGCCGTTCACGATCCCCAGGATCGCGTCAATCCGGTTGGCAACCAGCCCGCGCAGGACCGCGTCGATGATCGGAATCCCCCCGCCCACCGATGCCTCAAATGCGATGCACGTATCGTGCTGCCTGGCCAGAGCAAACAGCTCCGGCCCACGCAACGCCAGCAAGCTCTTGTTCGCCGTCACCACCGGCTTGCCGAGCCCCAACGCCCGCTCGATCAACGTCCCCGCGATCGTCGTCCCGCCGATCAGCTCCAAAACCACTTCGCTTGCCGGATCGTCAATCGCGGCGTTGGCATCCGTCGACATCGGCAACTCAGCCGCGTTCGGCGGGTACTCCGACCGGTCCTTGACGACGACATGCCGGAGCTGGAAATCGATCCCCGTACGCCCCAGCAGCATGTCATGGTTATCACGCAGGATGTTCACCACCCCGCCGCCGACCGTTCCACAGCCCAATATCGCAACGCCTACAGTTTTGTCTGGCATGCCAATCTGTCCGGTTAAAACTCGTGGCAGACTTTAAAGGGGGGGGGGTACAGAATCAAGCGAGGCAATCGCAATCGCCCGGTCGAGCCGCCCCGCCCAGCCGGCCCGGCGATAGCGCATCGCCAGACGGCTGTTTGTTGACGCTGCCCCTCCCTCCTCTTAACATCGGTTGACTTCTCCGCGATCGGGAGAGGTTTTGCTTTATTGGGCAAGGTAAAATCCAACGTCCGGCCTGAAGATGATTGCATTCGTCAGTGATATTCACTCCAATCTGGAAGCCCTTACGGCTGTTTTCGCAGAAATCGAACGCCGCGGCATCCAGGACATCGTGTGCCTCGGCGACATCGTCGGCTATGGCCCCAACCCCATCGAATGCATCGACATGGTCGCCCAACGATGCAAAGTCGCGCTGATGGGCAACCACGACTTCGCCGTTTTCTATGAGCCCTATAACTTCAATACCGGAGCGGAGCAGGCATCGTACTGGACGCGCAATCGCTTCGAAACCGACCCCGACCCCGTCCGCCGCGGCCAGCGATGGAAATACCTCGGCAACCTGCCCGTACGCGTCAAGACGCCCCAGTTCATTGGCGTCCATGCCTCGCCGCGGCGGCCGATCAATGAGTACCTTTTCCCAGACGACATCTATACGAACCCCGGGAAGTTCGTCAGTATTTTCGAGCGTTTTGAGCGGCTTTGCTTCGTAGGTCACACGCATGTGCCCGGTGTATTTCTCGAAGGCCCCGATTTCTACAGCCCCGATGAGCTGGACGGCAAGTTCGAAATCACCGACGAGAAGGCCATCATCAATGTAGGCAGCGTTGGCCAGCCACGCGACCGCGATCCGCGGAGCAGCCTGGTGATCCTCGACGACCATTATGTCGAGTTCGTCCGCGTGCCTTACGACGCGGAAACCACCATTCAGAAAGTAGAAGCGATCCCTGACCTGGATGACTTCCTGGGGACGCGTTTGCGGGACGGAAGATAATCATGAACAACAAGCGGATGGTCATCGTGATTGTTCTATCGATGGCCGTGGTATTCATCTGGACTCTCGCCGCCAACAAGCTGCGTGAGGCACACCCCGAGTGGTTCCCCCCCCCCGATCAGAACGTCGCAACCACGCAACCGGCCTCGCCCACTACGACCATTGTCGAGGCGACCACCTTGCCAGCCACGCGCCCGGCTCCCGCCATGGCAGCGGCAACGGGTCTTCAGGTCGTCGGCGGTAACACTGCGGGAAAGCCCTATACCAGCAGAATGGGCTATCCCACGTACGATCCGGGCGGCAAGAGCCCGTTTCCAATTGCCCTGACGGTTACGCCCCGCGGCGCGGCCGTTCAATCCGTCATACTCAACCGTTTTACCCAGACCGTCGGCAACGACGCTCCCTACGTCTTTCAGCAGCCGTATGAGCAGGGCGACCCTGCCCTCCGCCACGCGCTGGCCACTCGCCAGCTCGTCGTCAACGGCGTCAGCCGGGATGTGGCGGATTTGGACTGGACCCATGGCCTGGACACGTCGGGCATGATCACCTATGGCGTGCAGGTGAAGGACTCCGCCGGCCAATCGCTTTTGGCCGTCGATAAGGAATACAGGCTCCAGCCGGTCAGCGAAAAGAGCGAGGGCTACGAGATCCAACTGACGTACAAGTTCAGGAATCCGACGACCCGGCCGGTGAAGGTCAAGACCGTCTTCAACGGGCCGAACGTTCCGCCGGTTGAGAACAACCGCGATATGCCGGAGATTGTCGTCGGCTACAACGACGACATGGACGTCAGGCTCGCGCATCATCCCGGCAGCGGCTTTGCCCCCGAAAAGCCGCCAACAAATCTGCGCGATCCCAAGGGCATGCCGCTGCTCTGGTCCGGCGTTGCCAGCGCGTATTTCAATGGGATTGTCCGTCCCCAGATCACCCAGGACAGCAAGGTGCCTTTGCTGGCGGATGTGATGGCCCAGGCGATCGCCAAACGCGATCCCGACACCGGCCAGGAGTACATCACCCAGACCTTCGAGACCGCCGAACTGATCGTGCCCCCGGGCAAGGAAATCACGGTTCCGTTCTATGTCTACTTCGGGCCACGCCAGCGCGCGGTCCTCAACAGCCCTTATTACCTGGCGTTTCCGCTGGGCTACGACAAGACCCTGGTCCTCACCAGCGGCATCTGCGCCAAGTGCACCTTCCAGTGGCTGATCAACATCCTCGTCTGGATGCTCACCGGGTTCCACTGGCTCTTCGGGGGCTTCGCCGGCAAGGGTGACTGGGGCCTGGCGATCATCGCGCTGGTGCTCGTCGTCCGGCTGCTGCTCCATCCGATCACCAAGAAGTCCCAGATTTCGATGAGCAAGATGTCGAAGATGGGCCCGGAGATGGAGCGCCTCAAGAAGAAGCACGGCGAGAACAAGGAAGAGCTCAACAAGGCGATGATGGTCTTCTACAAGGAGCAAGGCATCACCCCCATTCTCGGGTGCCTGCCGATGTTCCTTCAGATGCCGATCTGGATCGCACTCTGGAGCTCCTTGCAGAGCACGTTCGAGCTGCGCCACGCCCCGTTTCTCTGGGGCCTTACCTGGATCAAGGATCTGGCCCAGCCGGACCGGCTGCTGTTTTTCCCGAAGACCCCGATCAACCTCTATTTCACCTCGGTCGATGCGATCAACCTGTTGCCGATCCTCATGGGGTTGGTCTTCTATATTCAGCAGAAGATGACCCCCAAGCCGGCCGCGATGACTCCGGAACAGGCGCAGCAGCAAAAAATGATGCAGTGGATGTCGCTGCTGTTCCCGGTTCTGCTGTACACGGGCCCCAGCGGGCTGAATCTGTACATTCTGACGAGCACCGCGATCGGCATCTGGGAAAGCAAGCGCGTTCGCGACCACATCCAGGCCCATGAAGAGGCCGAGAAGGCCGGCAAAGTCATCGTCGATGCCAAAGCCACCCGCGCCTCCCGCCGCCATGCCAAGGAAGAGCACGCCGATGACGCCAAGAAGACCGGCGGGATCATGGGCTGGATCGGGAGTCTCCAGAAGAAGGCCGAAGAGGTTCGCGACGCCAGCGACCGGCGTGACAAAGGCAAGAAGTAGCCGTGCCGCATTCTTGCATTGGACGGACGAGGTTCTCGCCGAGCCGACTTCATCGCCATGATCTCCGGCGATACGATCGTCGCCATCAGTTCCGCCAGCGGCGAGGCCGCCAGGATGATCCTCCGGCTCAGCGGCCCACAGTCGTTGCAGATCGCCGGCGCAATCTGCTCGCCGCCGATCGGTAGGGGGGGTATGGCGGATCGTATTACCGTTTGCGTTGGCGGACTCACGATTCCCGCGTGGATCTACTCGTTCATTTCACCTCACAGCTACACGGGTGAAGATCTGGTCGAGCTGCATGTGCCGGGGAATCCGCTGCTGGTTCGCATGATCCTGACCGAGCTGATCCGGCGAGGTGCGCGACCGGCAGAAGCGGGGGAGTTCACCGCCAGGGCGTACTTCAACGGCCGGATCGACCTGACCGAAGCGGAGGGCGTCGCCGCAACCATCGCCGCACATGGCCAGCAGGAACTGCTCGCGGCACGGCAATTGCTCTCCGGCGAACTGTCTCGCCGGCTGCGGCCGATGATGGACGAGTTGGCCGACCTGCTTGCACTCACCGAAGCCGGGATCGATTTCTCGGATGAAGAGGTAACGTTCGTTAGTGTCGATCACGTACGGCAGCGAGTCTTGGCGATCGATGGTTTGCTGGCTACGCTTGTCGAACAGAGCGCGCGTTTCGAGCGGCTTAGCCATCAGCCGCAACTGGTGCTCGTTGGCCGTCCCAATGCCGGCAAGAGTACGCTGCTGAACGCGCTGGCCGGGTTGGATCGGGCGGTGGTTTCGCCCATCGCCGGCACCACCCGCGATGTGATCTGGGCAGACATTGGATTGGATCGCGGAATCGTCCGGCTGGCGGACGCCGCTGGCCTGGCCGAGACGCTCCCGGAGCCTGGCGACGCTTCGCCCCGGGCGTCGATCGCCCGGCAGATGCACGCTCACGCGCTGGTCGCCGTGGAAGCCGCCGACGTGGTCCTGCTGGTTCACGACGCAACCGATCCGCGTCCCATGCTCACGCTGACGCGTTCGCCAGACCTGATCATCCTGAGCAAAGCGGATCTGTTTCACGCCGACGCAGCGGACGATCGCCAGATCTGCGTCTCGGCCAGAACCGGCTCCAACCTCGACGCACTACGACGCCGGCTCAGCGAGATGGCTTTCGGGCGCCCTTCCGAAGGCTCCGCTCTGGCGCTGAACACCCGGCATCTTCAGGCGATCGACGAAGCTCGCGCGGCTTTGGAACGGGTTGCCGATGCGACTGCCCGATCGGCCGACGAGGTGCTTGCGATGGAACTCCGGCAGGCGCTCGATGCCCTGGGCCGGATTCTCGGTCAGATCACCCCCGACGACGTCCTCGGACGCGTCTTCGCCACGTTCTGCATTGGCAAGTGAAGCCCGATCAGATCGCTTTGGCTGCCTCCGGCGCCGCCGCCCGCTCTCGCAGCAGCGCCATCTTCTCTTGCACTTCCTGCGCCATCCGCGAATTGGGAAACTCCGCCATGATCGCCTCGCCGAGCTTGACTGTCTCGCCCCAGTGGTGGTTCTTCATCGCTATGGCAAATTGTTGGCCAAGCTGCATCAGCTTGTCCTTGAAAATCTGCCTGGCCGTGTCCTGCAGCGCCTCCACTTCCGCGGGCGTCAGGTATGTGTCAAGCTGTTTGAGGATCTCGATCGCCCCGTCGACATCGTGGCGAGTCACCGATTCGTTCCATGCTTCCAGCAACTGCCGCTTGAGGTTCTGCCGGCGAATCTCGACGTCCTGGGCCAGCCGCTGCGTCAGCGGATCGCCCGGAAATGCCAACATGAGTCGATCGGCTTCACGCAGCGCCAGGCTCCACTGCTCGCAGCGGCAGAACTTGTCAATCGCGGCCATCCCGTCGGACACGTGCGCTCGCACATCCGTCTCACGCTGCCTGCCGATCTCCTGGCGGATGCGCTCGGCCTCCTGCTTGTACCCAAAAACGGTTTCCATCTCGCTGACCAGGATCATCGCCGCGTCCCAGTCCTTGTGCGCCGTTTCCTCGGCGATCGCACGGCGTAAGGCCTCGCGTTCGCTCTCGCGGAATGCGATCGCCTTGGCTCGCTCGCTGATAAGCTGCTGCTCGCTGATTTGGTTGAGCACCGCGTGAACGTTTTGAAGCTTGGTTTCGATCGACCCGGCCAGCCCCTGGAGATGGGCGGCCTTCTCGTCCTGCGCCGCTTGAAGATTCAGCGCCAACACCCACGCCAACAAAACCCCCAGCACGCTGACCGATCCGGCAGCGAGGATCGTCTGCTGCTCGTGGTGGATCGCCATCAGGTAAATGCCCCACACCAGCAGGCCGACGGCCAACAGTAGCATGACGGGGTATATCCACATCAAAGAGGGGCTGTTGCGCTGTTCCACGGACGCCTCAAGGTTGATATATCAAAGTGACCGATGAAACCAGGATGAGTCTAAGTCTGCCGCTCGCCCGCGTCAACGCAAAAGCGGAGGCCAGTCGCTCCGAGGGCGCCCCGAGCTATTCCCGCTCGAGCACCGCGAAATACCCGCCATCGCGATAGCACGTGGGATCGGCATCGAAGCTCGGCAGCGTCGTCTCCTCCTCGATCAAATGGTAATCCGGATGGCGTTTCACAAACTCGGCCATCCGCACCTGGTTTTCCTCGGGCCAGATGCTGCAGGTGCTGTAGACGAGCTGCCCGCCCTTCTTCAGGAACGGCGCCGTGTCTTCCAAAATGCGATTCTGCAGCTTGATCAGGGACGCGATGCCGCGGTCTTCCTGGAAATACCGCGCCTCCGGTCGCCGCGCCAGCACCCCGCTGTTGCTGCAGGGCGCGTCCACCAGGATCCGTTCAAACTCGCGCTGTTGCTCCGTGGGAATGTCCTTGAGCATGCCCAACTGAAACAAACGCACGTTCCCGATACGCCGGCGTTCCAGCAACTGCCGCAGCGTCCGCATCCGCTGCTCCGCTGGGTCCATCGCTACCACGCTGCCGTTGCCCACTCGCTCCTGCATCTGCAACGTCTTGGTCCCCAGGCCGCAACAGCGGTCGAGCACCACCTGCCCCGGCTCGATCTGCAACTGCGGGACGACTTGGGCCGCCGTCGGGTCCTGAACCTGCGCAATGCCCCGCTGCGCCCATTCTCGAAGAACCGTCGGCCTTGCCGGTGATACGATGAACATCCCCACTCGCTGGTGCGGCGATACGCTGATTTCCGGCGCCGTTAAGGCATCGGCCGATATCCCGCGGTACAGCCGCACGATGGTCGGCGGCTCGAGGTTGTCGTGCTCACAGAATCGCAGCGCATCGGCTGCCCCGAGCAGTTTCTCGAGCCGGCCATACAGCTCCTTTGGGTGCGACAACACCACTTGCGCATACCCCGTCGGATCGCCTGTGCGATCGGGCAGCGGCGGGTCGCTGTCTCGCGTCGCTTTGCGAAGGACCGCGTTGATGAATCCCGCCGCGTGTGCGTGGCCCACACGCTTGGCCTGCTTTACCGCTTCGTCCACCACCGCCGACGGCGGCACGCGGCTCAGGAATCGCAATTGGTACAGGCCGATCGCAAGAACCTTCTGCGCCACCGGGTCCACACGTTTCAGCGAACGCTGAGTCATGTGTTCGGTCAGCCACTGGAGGTACAACAGGTTCTTCAGCACCCCTTGAATGATCTGATCTCCCAACGCCCGGTCGCGGGGATCGGCGGGGGGGGTCGCCGCCGGCGCGGTACCCCGAGCCTTCAACAAACCCGGCGGCCAACCCGGCAAGCGCTTGGCGTCCAACTCGGCCAGTGCATAGTCACGTGCGGTAATCATACAAACCCGTGCAGGGGCCTCTCCACGCCACGGCCGGCGCGGCGGATTTCACCCCTTGTCTCCAAAAGAACCCAGTCCGTTCACATTGATTCCAGCCTCATTCGCGCGCCCCACGGATGCCCGTTGCAGTAAGCCGCCAACGACATCGGCCGCTTGCCCTCAGGCTGAACCTCCACAAGCTCAAGGCCCGTGCCGGCGCCGGCCGCAATCAATGCGCTGCTGTCGATCACGCCGGGCGCGCTTCCTACGCTGCCTGCTGCCCGAGCACGGACGAGAGTCAGATGACCTCGATCGGCCCCTCCCTCGTCCACAATACGCACTCGACAACCCGGCCAAGGATAAAGCCCGCGGATCAGACACGCAACCTCCGCGGCAGGACGATTCCAATCAATGTACGCCGATTCGCGGCTGAGCTTTGGGGCCGCCGTCGCCAAGGTCTCGTCCTGCTCCTGTTCCTTCGCGGTCCCGTCCGCAAGCTTCCCCAGCACATCCAGCATCAGCCCAGCCCCGGCATCCGCCAGCCGGTCGTGCACCTCGCCGGCCGTTTCAAGCTCGTCGATCGCGAGCTGCGACTGCCCAAGTACATCGCCGGCATCCATTCTCTGGACCAGCCGGATCACCGAATTGCCCGTCGTCGTCTCGCCACGGATGATCGCCCAGTTGATCGGCCCCGCTCCGCGGTACTTCGGCAACAGCGACGCATGCAGATTCACACTCCCCAGACGCGGATGGTCCACGATTTCCGGCGAGATCTTCTGCCCAAACGCGATCACCACGATTGCGTCCGCCTCGGGCAGGCGCTCGGCGTTGATGTTCTCCGTCCGAACCAGCGGCAGGCCATTGTCGGAGGCATATTGTCCGATCGGCGTGTGGGTGAGCTTCTTGCCTCGACCGGCCGGCCGATCCGGCTGCGTGTAGATCTGCACGATCCGATATCCGGCTGCCACCAGCGCCCGCAGCGTCGGCAAGCCAAATTCCCCACTCCCGGCGAAAATGATATTCATACCCACCACGTTCACTTGAGCTTGCACATTATCGCGTCCAATGTCAATCCCGTTTTTCGGGCCCAGCCATCCCCGAAATCACTGTATCCCGCTATTTCGCTCCGTCGCGGCGGGCAAAACGCTGTTCGATTGACGGGGCAACCGCCCCCGCCAACGCCAACGCCAGGTACGCTGCGTACGCCGCCGAAAGGTACAACTGGCACGCGGTCGTCAGCAAGCCCACGACCATCGCAAATACGACGCGGCTCCTTCGGCCAACCGGGCAGACCGATTTGCTGCTGGCGATGAAAAACGCCATCAGCAGCACCGGCGAAGCCATCATCTCATAGCTCGCAAAGGTGATTGCGGCTGCCCAGTCAACGTGGGCCCCCGGCATCAGCACCCCCGGCAGAACCGCGAACCCCGCAAATGCCACCAGCACGATGATCAGCGGCACCCGATAGTCGATCAGCCCGCGATACAGCAGGACCAACCCGCCGACGATCACCGCGATGCTCGAGCTGGCGCCGATCGGCCCCGGATGCCCGCCCACCACCAGGTTCTCCAGCGGCGGCATGTGGTCCCGCAACATCGCTTCCATCGGCATCGCCGCGCGATGCATCGGCCGCCCTTGCGTGTAGTTCGACAGCCGCTGCGACGCCGGCGACTCAACGTACAACGCGTCGTATTCCGACTTGCCCGACAGCGAGATCCACGGCTGCTGCGGCGATTCGCTTTCGCTGCCGGGCGGCCCGACGTCCGCCAAGTCTCCGGTGAACATATGTGACCGATGCAGGACCACATGCGGCGCCATCGCATATCCGAAGCACGCCGCCAGCAGTAGATACGTCAACAGAAGCGGGTGCATCCGCGAAAACCCGATGCCCCCCTGCGCCCAAAGCAGCATCGCCAGCAGCAGCCCCGCTGCCGGCGCCAGCGGCCAGATCGCCGGGCTCCCCATCGATCCAAAACCGCTGCTCAGGAGCAGGTGCGGCGGAAGCATCATCCCCAGCAGCATCGCCAGCCACATCGCGTGCGGCCAATGCAGCGATGCGCCCCTCGCGCCGGTCTGCCGCCAGATCAACACGCCCAACGCCGCCGATGCCATCACCAGCGCCACCACCTCAATCCCCCGCCATCCGTACAGCCACAGCCCCGAGCACAGCGGAAATGCCAGCCCCAGCATGTGAAGCAGGTAATACTCCGCCAAACGGTTGCGGCGGGGGACTGGCGTACGCCTGGCCTTGGCCAAGCGGGCGCCGGAACGGCCGAACTTCGGTAAAATCAGCTTCACGCGTTCTTCAACCTACGGATCGCAAGCAACAGTGGCAACTGCGACGGGCATACAGAACGGCAGATTCCACATTCGATGCACCACCCGATCCCGGCCCGCTCCGCCTGTTGCGGGTCCTCTTGGTGTGCCGCCTCGGCAATCCACGCCGGCTCCACGCCCATCGGGCAGTGCTCGGCGCACCACCAGCAGCGCGTGCACGGCCCGCAGATTGACCCAGGTTCCATCGGCATCACCTGTAGTTGCAGCTCTGCGGCAGCAATCACCGCGTCGGCCGGCAGCTCGATCTGCCGCAACATGTGCCCCGCACAGATCACCAGCCCCTCCGCCTTGATCCCCAGCCAGTTCAGAACTTCCCGGATGCTCATGCCCACCGTTGCCAGGAGGTAATGCGTTCGCCCCTGCACTCGATCATGCACCGCCAGCGGCACGCGCAGCATCGCGCGACGGTGCACCATGAATTCGCCCATTGAAAACGCCGCCGCACCGTCCAGCAGCAGCACGCCCTTCTCCACCGGCGATTGCCCAGGACGCAGCGGTCGCCTGAACAATGCCCGCAGCAGCAGCGCGGGCGCCGTCTGCGGGTAATACTCGGCGACTGCAACGATCCGCCCGTTGATATGCCCCACAGCCTGCTCCAGCGGCTGCCGAAGCGCCGCCGACCAACCCTGGCCGATCGCGAACACCGGCTGCCTTGCCGACAGCAGCTTCGCCAATCGCCCAACCGCTGCCGCGATCAGATCCGCCCCATGTTGCACCAGCACCGCGTTCAGCCGCAACTGCGCGTCATCATCAACCAGATTGCACACCACGGTGTCCGCCGAACGCCGCGCAAGCTGCGTGAACTGGCCCAACAGATCCGGGCAAACCATCCGATCCGCCCACACTCCGCCCTGGCGCATCAGACTCGTCCAATGCGCAATATCCTCGGCTTCCCGTGCCGCCGCAGCCGGTAGGGGGGTGACACCAAGGCTCAATTGCGGCTCCGCTCCGTCTTCATTGTCGTCAATCGTCGGCAATACCTCGATGCTGACCGCCGGCACCTGACGCCCGTTCGTCAGCGTTGCCTGCACCACGCCAAGCACCCGCCCGTCCGCTGGCGCCACCGCCACTGCATCGCCATCCACCAGCGACTCGCCCATCGCCACCCGCGTCCCCGCCGCCTTCGCGCGCACGCTCCCCGCGTCGCAACCGACCACTGGCACGTCCAGACGCACCCCCAGCGGCACCACCTCCAGGCTCCCCAATGGGTCTGGCGGCTGCGATTCACACACGGAAGTCCCGCGGCTTGTGGGTTGGGTTCGTGTCATCCGAACGACTCTGATCCAGCCAATCGCCCGATCGCCGCCAGAGCATCACACTCCCAGCGGAATGGCATTCCTCTGACAGATCGCCTTGAGCGCATCGGCGGCCACTTTGAACATCCCCGGCCCGCTGAACCCGCTGAACTGGCCCGCTGCCGCCAAATGCGGCTCGAGCGTCAGGAATCCGCGGTAACCGCTCTTGTATGCATCCGCGACAATCGGCTCGATTTGCCCATCGCCCTTGCCCGCCGGCACCATTCCGCCGTCCGACATCCGCGCGTCCTTCACATGGATATGCACCGTGAATGGCTTCAACTGCGGCCAGTTATCGAGCGGATGCTGCTTCGCCACGACAAAGTTCGCAAAGTCAAACGCGTTGCGCAGCTTCGGCGAGTTGATCGTCTTCAACAGATCCAGGCACTCCGCGGCTCGCTCGCCGTAGATGTCGGCCTCATTCTCATGCACCAGCGTGACATTCCGCCCGTTCACGTAATCCGCCTTCGCCTGCATCCGCCGCATCACCTCGTCCCGGTGCTGCCGCATCTGCTGCCCCTTTTCTGGCGGATAATAGCTGAAAATCCGCAGCAGCCCGGCCCCGAAAAACTCCGCCAGGTCCACCGCATGCTTGAACCGGTCGAAATGCGCCGGCCACGCATCGTTGATCTTCACCTTCCCGATCGGGCTGCCGATGCACGCCACCGCCATCCCGTTCGCGGACAGCCTGGTGCGGATCTCATTGCACATCGCCTTGTCGAAATCCATCACGTTCTTGTTGCTCACCCCGCGCAGCTCGAAATAGTGGATGTCGTTCTCTTTGCAGACCCGAATCTGCTCGTCGAGGTCTGGCGAAATCTCATCGGCGAACGCGGCCAATTTCAACATGAATTCTCCTGTGAATGCGATGGTGCCCGCATTGTAGATCCCGACCGGATTGCGTCAATCCAAAGCCCGGCCCCGAACCCTATCCGATGAACGGCAGTGCCACCACCGTGCCCACGCGCATCGCCCCTTCCGCCGGGATACGCACCTTGCTGGCCAGTGAGCAGAACGGCTTCTTCACATGCCCCAGACCGATCTCCGCATACTCCGCCTGCGGCTGGCCAAACGTGCTGACAATCACAATGTCCCCGTAAGACTGTCGCTCAGCGCCAACCTGTTCATGCGGGGCGTGAAGGGGGTCCATAACGGATTGGCTGATCGCCTATTCCTCGTCGTCGCAACGGTCATGAACGCAAACGCATGTCGTTTCAGTGCATTCATAAGCGCAGGTCTCACCGCAATAGATCTTGCCACCACGCTCAATGCCACTGCCCGCCGCGACCATGCAGAAACAACTCGGACAAGCACATTTCACCGGCTCGGCCATACGTCACCTCAGGTAACACATTCTCCGGTTGCCGCCAGGAAGGGTCAAATGGAAATCGCAGATTCCGCAGTCTCCAACCTCTTGGCATTTCCCCCAAAGTCAAAGGTAGGCTAGAATGGGTATAGTTAGGGATTGGCCGATCCCTATAATCGGCCGGGCAAGCTGGGGCTAAACCCCTCAGAGAGCCAGGGATATCGGTTACAGCTTGCCCCGAAGTGGCATTGAACGGAACATGGTTTATGCACGAAGAAAAAAAACCATCGGAGAGAGGCTATGCCAGGTATCTGAGCAAGGATATCACTCCGATCCTCAAGGACTGGGAGCACGAACCGGGCACCATCAACGTACGCAGGATCGTCGGTCTCGACGGGGTGCCCAAACTCCAGATGCGCCTCGATCTGGGCCTCATGCAGATGGAAATGGATGGCCGCCCCGATGGCCGCCGTCCGCACGGCTGCGAGTCGCTCCTTGAGTACTTCGAAAAACGCCTGCGCGAATACCGCCGTAAGAACGGCAACGAAATGGCCTTTCACCTCACGCCCGCTCAGTGCCAATCCCTCCGCGAAGAGGCCCTGATGTACTTCCACCGCTACCTCGGCCTCTTCGTCCTCGGCGAATACCCCGCCGTTGCCCGCGATACCCAGCGAAACCTCCGCGTCCTCGACCTCTGCAGCAGATACGCCGTCGATGACCAGGACCGCCTCGTCCTCGAACAATACCGCCCTTACATCCTCATGATGCACACCCGGTCGCTTGCCTCCATCGACTACAACTCCGGCAATTACAGAGAGGCCATGGCCATCGTCAAGAATGGCCTTAAGGATCTGAAGAGTTTCTTCCACCGCTTCGGCCAAGACCAAGCCTACAAGCATGCCAGCGAAGTCAGAATGCTCAAGCGTTTCGGCCGAGAAATCTGCGACAAACTGCCCATCGACCCCGTCCGAAAACTGAGCCGCGAACTTGAGCGGGCCGTCAAATTCGAGCGTTATGAAGAAGCCGCCCGCCTCCGCGACGAAATCGAACGCCTCAAGCCGGGCGAGCAGCAGGCCTGAACAGAACCCAAGAGCGAGGAACGATGAACGATGAATAAAGCGCATCGCTCCCTGTTCATCGTTCCTCGCTTATCGTTTATCGTTATGCCTTATGAGAGTCATCGTCACCGGACAAGTCGGCGTAGACAAAGGGCCGTATCTCGAGCATCTGGCAGAGATCGCCCGCCAAGACCACCACGAGGTAAAAGTTTTCCACGTCGGCCAGATGATGTATGAGGAAGCGCCCGATGTCCCGCCCGGCCGCATCCTCAATCTTCCCATCACTCGCCTGACCACGCTCCGCCGCGCCGTTTTCAAGGAAATCCTCCGCCAGTCACAGAACCACGAGCACATCGTCGTCAACACCCACGCCACCTTCCGCTGGCGCCACGGCCTCTTCGCCGCTTTCGATTTCGACCAGATCACCGCCTTCAACGCCGACCTCTACATCACCCTCGTCGATAATGCCGAAAGCGTCCACCAACGCCTCGCCCGCGATCACGACATCGAGCACACCCTCAAGGACATCATGGTCTGGCGAGAAGAGGAACTCCTTGCCACTGAAATCCTCGCCAACATCGCCAAAGGCTACGGCCATTTCTACATGATCAGCCGCGGCCGAAGCATCCTCACCGCGCCCACCATCCACCGCCTCATGTTCGAACCCCAGCGAAAAAGGGTCTACCTCTCCTTCCCCATGAGCCACGTCATGGAACTGCCCAACACCCTGGCCGAGATCGAAAGCTTCAAGACCGCCGTCCACCAGCACTTCACCTGCTTCGACCCCGGCGACGTGGACGAATATCTGCTCTACATCGCCGCTGACAGAGCCGAGCAACAGGGCAAAACCACCATCGATGTCCAGGCCGCCGACGGCCCCATCACCCTCAAGACCGCCGACGTCCTCCAGATTTCCGGCGACATCATGGGCCAGATCTATGCCCGCGATTTCAAGATGATCGACCAGTCCGACATGATCATCAGCCTCATCCCCGAGCTGGCCCAAGGCCGCCCCGCCCTCTCCAGCGGCGTCGAACGCGAGTTGCATCATGCCTACGAAGGCGGCAAAGAAGTCTACGTCGTCTGGGCCTGCAAAGCCTCCCCCTCGCCCTTCATCACCGAAACCGCTACCCGCGTGTTCCGCACGACGGCGGAGGCGATCGAGTATTTTAAGAGCAAAGGCTACATCGGTCACTGATATGGCCGAGAACCTCCCCATCCTCGACTATAGGGCGAACCCCACCGCGCAAGCGCGGCGCGGGCTCTATCACGCTGCGATGTGCTGCGTCGTCGTTCCTTTGGTGGCCGGTGTTGGGAGTCTTATTCTCACGGCCCTTTTTCCCGACATTTGGATCTTTCGCCTGATCGTGTTATTCACCCTTGTCGCCGCCGGCCCCCTCTCCGTGGGCATCGGGGGCGTCTGCCTTTGGGCGTATCTGCGAGAAGCCCGCCGCTCCCCCTCTGCCGATCACGATCTACTTACACGACAGCGCCGGCTAGTGATCGAACTGATCGTCATCGACTTTGTCGCGGCCTTTGTTTGCACCGTGGTCGGGATCGTACTGTAGGGCCGGCATCGGTCCGACTGCCCGAGATCTTCTGGACATCAAAGGACGACCCGTGATCCGTTCTGTTACCGTCTACTGCTCCTCCAGCCGCCACGTCGATGGCGTGTACCTTGCCGCCGCCGATGCACTCGGCCGCGGCATCGCACGCTGCGGATGGTCACTCGTTTACGGCGGCAACTACATCGGCTGTATGGCTGCCCTGGCCGACGGCGCCCGCGCCGCCAACGGCAAAGTCGTCGGCATCACCCCCCAATTCCTCGCCGACAAGGGCCTTGCCGACCACCAGTGTGCCGAACTGCTCATCACCCCAGACATCTCCCAACGCAAAGTCCTCATGGCATTCCGCGGCGACGCGTTCATCGCACTTCCCGGCGGCATCGGAACACTCGAAGAAGTCTTCGAGATCCTCGTCGGCCGATACCTCGGCTGCCACACCAAGCCCATCGTCCTGCTCAGCATCGAACGCTTCTACGAGCCGCTGCTGAGCCTGCTTCGGCACGGCCTCGACCTCAAATTCAACCGCGACGGACTCCTCGATCTGCTCCACGTCACCGACAACGTCGAATCCGCACTGACCTATCTCCAGCAGCAGAGCAACCTTCCTCAATCCCCGCCTCCGGCGCAGACGCGCCTGCCTCGTATCGAGTAGAATCACCCACTTGCTATGTGGACCAGGGAAACGAGCGACCGGCTGCCGTTCTATGCATCGCTGGTGGTGCATGCGCTGCTGCTCTTCGTATTGCTCAGGCACGAATTAAACATTCCGATCTACCTGCCTGCGCTGCCCGGCAACGAAGCTGGCAAACCCGGCCTTTTTTTCGTCATCCAACTGCCAGCCGACCTCATCAAGCCCTCAGCCGTCGAAGATGAGCGAAACCGCTTCGGCGAGCCGGATGGAAAAGGCATCGCCACCAGTTCCTCGCCCGGCGAACAGTTGATGATGGGCAAGGAGGCCGACCAAGACCAGCCCTGGCTCAGCCGCGATCCCGAAGGCCCCGGCCCGATGCCCGACGAACCCTCTTTCTCCACCGCGCTCCCCGGCGACGGCGGCTCCGGTGGCGCCCGCGGCGGTGGGGGGGGGAAACGCCAGATCGCAACAGCCCTGTCCGACCCCACGGACAGCGTCGCCCCTCTAGGCACCGGCCCCGACGAGTCGACCCGTCCACCCTCACCTCGCATCGTCCTGATCCGCCCCGCGATTATCCTGGCACCCCCGCCTCCACCCCCGCCTCCGCCGCCAACGGTCGAGCCAATCGGTATCACTGTCGCCGACGCCACAACCCGCCCGACCGATCCCCCGCCTCCCACCACGCGCCCCGCCAACTCCGTTGCTGTCGCCGCCATCATTCCCCCCGCGGTCGCCGTCATTCCACCCTCGCCTCGACCGTCAGCAGCCCAATCGTCCCCCCCATCTCCGCCAAACCAACCCACCGCCCCGCCTGGCCCCGCTGGCTCCGGACGCCCAGGCCCCAGAGCCCCCGCTGCCGACCCCGCACCCATGAGCGATCGGGAATCCGACCCCTTCGCCCGCGTCGGCAGCGTCACCGTGCGGGCCGGCAAGGTCGACGCTCGTCTCGGCCGCGCCTCAAAGCTCATCAAGCCGCGTATCACCACCAAGGGCGAGTTGGACCTGATCTCCACCATCGACCCCAGTGTCATCCTCAAGGTCACTCTCGACGCCACCGGCAAAGTGACCGACGTTGATGTCCTCAAATCCAGCGGCAGCAACGAAATTGACCTCCCCGCCAAACTCGCCCTCTACAAATCCTGGATCGAGCCCGGCAAAGACAAAGCCGGCAAGCCGGCGCCGGATGTGATCGTCGTCCGTTTCAACTGGAAATAGCCCCGCCAACGCGCCCGATCCCCTCACCCTTCACGCTCACCCGATTTCGATTCTTTCCGCCGCATATACTCTCGATGCCGCCCACTCAGATAATGCCGAGTAGTCATCAACGCATACCAGGCGCCAAACAGAACCAGCAACCCGCAAAACGCCCAGCCGATCCACTTCCACAGGTTCATTTCAGGAGGGCGAAACTGCTGCACGAACGGTGCCCCCGCGATCAACAGCACCACCCCCATCAGCCCGATCAGCAGGATGATCGCCACCACCCCCTTCACCCCATCAATCTCCGTCGGCCGCTCTTCCTCAGCGCATCGGTACTCCAACAGCACCGGCTGACCCGTCGTCTGCTCCTCGTCCGGCCGCGGATTATTACCGGATGTGTCCATCGCCCCTCACCACCCATTTATACGTCGTCAGATCCATCGCCCCCATCGGCCCGCGCGCGTGGAGCTTGTCGGTGCTGATGCCGACCTCCGCACCTAATCCATACTCCCCGCCGTCCGAGAATCGCGTCGATGCGTTGACCATCACGCTTCCGCTGTCCACGCCCCGCACGAACTTCTCGGCCGCCGCCAGCGATTCCGTCACAATCGCATCCGTATGGTGGCTGCCATACTGATTGATGTGCTCGATCGCCTCCTCCTCCGAATCCACCACCTTGATCGCGATCTTCATCGCCAGATACTCCGTGTACCAGTCCTGCTCGTCCGCCGCGATGGCCTTTGGATACATCGCCCGCGCCCGCTCATCCCCGCGGATCTCGACGCCCTTCGCCGCCAAATCCTCGCAAACCTTCACCAGGTGGTGCGGAGCCGCGTCCTTGTGAAACAGGATTTTCTCCGCCGCATTACAAGCCGCCCCGCCCGGATAGCCCGTCTTGGAATTAACGCAGATCTCCCGCACCTCTTTCTCCATCGCGTCCGTATGCGAATCCACATAGACATGGCAGTTGCCCGTGAAATGCTTCAGCACCGGAATCGTCGATTCCTCGACCACCGCCCGGATCAAACTCTCCCCGCCGCGCGGAATCACCACGTCAATATACTGATCCAGTTTCAACAACGGCGGCAGCAGCGCCCGATCCGTCGATTCCACCAACTGCACCGCCGCCGGATTGATCTTCGCCTCCCGTAGCGCTTCTGCAAAGATCCCTGCGATCGCGAGATTCGAGTGAATCGCCTCTTTCCCTCCGCGCAGGATGATCGCATTCCCGCTCTTCAGGCACAGCGCCGCCGCGTCGCTCGTGACATTCGGCCGGCTCTCGTAAATAAAAAGGATCACGCCGATCGGCACGCGCATCTTCTCAATCCGCAGCCCGTTCGGCCGGACATAGCCCTCAATGATCTGCCCCACCGGATCGACCTGCCCGGCGATCTGATCCACCGCATCCGCCATCGCCCCCACACGCTTCTCGTTCAGCTTCAGCCGCTCGACCAGGTTCGCCGCCAGCCCCGCCTGGCTCGCCGCCTCTATATCCGCGCCGTTCGCCTCGATCAGGTTGCCCCGCTGCTGGCGGATCGCGGCCGCCACTCGCTTCAGCGCTGCGGTCTTGCTCGCCCCGCCCAGTTCCGCCAGCTCACGCGACGCCCGCCGCGCTTGCCGACCCAGTTCCTCGACATAGTTCTTCCAATCGCTCATCCCCCCATTGTAACACGCGCCCGCCGGCCTTACAGGCCCGACTTCGGCACCACCGTGATCTTCACCTCCAGGTCCGTATTGGTCACCGCCACCCCCTTGGGCATGCGGAAATTATCCGGCCCCAGCTTCCGCAGAATTGGCTTCTCGATCCCTTCGATCACATCACGCGGCGCCAGGTCCACAATCGCCGCCGGAAATAGCCGATCGTCTTTGAACCGCTTGTCCAGTTCCTCCATCGCGACGGGCGGCCCCACAACCTTGATGCCCGGCAGCGTCTTCGGCTCAACCTTGAACTGGTAATCCCCCGACTCCAACGTCGCCCCGTTGATCAGCACCAGCACCGGAATCGACTGCGGCAGTGTCCTCTCCTCCGGTGGCTTGATGTTCACCACCGCCTTGACCATCGCCGGTCGCGGCGTCATCGACGCCGACCCGCTCCCCACCACCTCCACAGGGATATCCACCGTATGCGGCCCGGGCGCAAGGTCCAGCACCTTCTTCATGTTCGCAAAAACCTCCGGCTTCGGCCCCTCCAGCACCGATGCAGGCCCCTCCACCACCACCCGGTCCGTCACAAACTCAACCGTGCCCCCGATCCTCGCCAGATCCTCCGACCGGATCTGCACCGGCACCGTGATGCTCTCCTTCTTCTCAATCAGCACCGTCACCGTCGCCGGACGAACACGCGACACCGTCACCGCTTCCTTCACCAATAGCGGGTTCCGTTCGATCGATTCCGCAATCCCCACCGGACCCCGGTACGGCAACTGCACGTCGTCCGGTATCGTCACATCCAGCGTGTTCCGGCTGTCCGCCAGCCCGTCCCGAACCGCCTCCAGGCTGTTCAACGGACCTTTCAGATCCACCAACACCTGCCGGTTCTCCGGCGTCAGCATCGTCACCACCCGGTCCGGCGAATTCGTCCGCAGCCGAATCGTCACCGGCACCTCCGGCTGCGTTGTGATCTGCTCCCGCTCCGCATAAACCCAGATCAACGCCGTCAGCGGCAAAACCCACAAGAATGTCTTGACCCCTTCCTTCACCTTCAATCGCCGCGTCGGCTTTGGTTCCAGTCCACCGCGCCGCACCGGCTTCGGCCTGGCAGCGCCATCCGGCGCAGATAGCCCCACCGATCCGATCACTCCGGATTGGGAGCCGCCTTCAGTCATTGATCTGTCTTGAGCCTTCATACGTCCAGTTCCATCACGCAATCCACCGATCAACCTTGCCAGCCGCCATGCAACCCCGCTGATAATGCTACGCACTCGCCCCCGCCTTCTCGGCCGCTTCTTCCATTGGTCCGCGCCCCAGCAATTCCCGTAGCAGCCACCTCAAGGCCTCCGGCGTCAGCTTCCGCATCAGCCGGCCGTGCTCCGCTACGCTGATGTCCCCCGTCTCCTCCGATACCACCACCACCACCGCGTCGCTCTCCTGGCTCATCCCTACCGCCGCGCGGTGCCGGCTTCCCAACTCCTGCGCCAACTCCCCACTCTCCGCCAGCGGAAACTGCACCGCCGCATACTGGATCCGCCCGTTGCCAACGATCACACCCAAGTCGTGCAGCGGCGAGTTCGGCCAGAAAATCGTGTTCAACAACGCCGCCGACAACTCCGCATTGAGGTGCGTCCCGTTCTCGGCGAATGACAGCAACCCCACCTGCCGCTCGATCGCCACGATCGCCCCGATCCGCCGCCGCGACAGAAACGCTGCCGACTCCACGATCGCCTCGATGTCCTCATCCATCTCGACAGACCAGCTCTTGAACAGTCGCGTCTCGCCGAGCTGCATCAGCGCCCGGCGAATCTCCGGCTGAAACACCACGATCGCCGCGAACGACGCCATGATCAGCAGCTTGCTATAAAGAAACTCGATCCGCTCCAGTTTCAGTTCCCGCCCGATCAACGCCACGATCAGGTACGTCACCACCAGCAGCACGCCGATTCCCTTGAGCATGCGCACGCCGCGCGTCCCCCGCACGAATCGGATCACGCCGTAAACGAACAGCCCGATCAACAGCCATTCGGTCCCCACGCGCAATGGCCCGTAGAATCGGATCGCGTTCCAGAAGTTGTGCAGGGTCTGCCAGTACATTTGCCAATATGCCAAGTGAACACCCGGCAATAACCGTCGCCGGGCACACTCACCGCTTGATCGCTATCAATATATAGCCTGCGAGTCCGATCGACCACCACCACAGCCGGAAAACCCCGGTATTTCCCGGATCTTTTTACGATTTCAGCCGCCGACCGCGCCGAACGTTCCTGCACTCGACGCCTCGTACAACCAGGCCTCGAAATGACACCTGCTGCCCGCGCCACAACGATGAACAACCCAATGCACCCGCGGTGGTCACGTCAGTGACTACCGGTCTGATGATCCCTGGCACTTTTGCCTCCAACCCGTCACGGATCCACTCGTCCCATCTGGATCGCCTGTACCACTCGCACCACCTGCACCATTTCTCCCACATCATGTACGCGCACCACCGCCGCTCCGTTTATCACGCTCCACGCAACACTGGCCGCCGTTCCCATCATCCGCCGCGACGGTTCGCGTTCTCCCGTGAGCTGCCCGATAAAGCCCTTTCGGCTCGTGCCGACAACCACCGGCCGCCCGAGTGCCCTCAGACGCCTCAACTGGCGCAAAAGTTCCAGGTTGTGTTGTAGCGTCTTGCCAAACCCAATCCCCGGGTCCAGCAGAATCCGCTCCAAGTTCACCCCGGCCGCCAGCGCCGCCTCCATCCGCTGCTCCAGGAATCGCGTTACATCCTCTACTACGTTCTCGTATTGCGGGTTCGTCTGCATCGTCGCCGGCTCCCCCTGCATATGCATCAGCACCAGGCCCGCCCCACGCTTCCCCACCACGCCCAACATCTCCCCGTCGTCTCTGCCCGCCGATATGTCATTCACGATGCTTGCCCCCGCGTCCAGCGCCGCCTCCGCCACCGCCGCCCTCGTGGTATCCACCGACAACACCGCCCCAACCCTCCCACCGATTGCCTTGAACACCGGCATGATCCGCCGGATCTGCTCCGCGACATCCACACGCCCCGCCCCAGGCCGCGTCGATTCCCCCCCGATGTCGATGATCTCCGCCCCCTCCTGGCACATTCGCTCCGCCGCCTCGCGCGCAGCTCCAGCATCAAAGAACCGCCCCCCATCGCTGAAACTGTCCGGCGTCACATTCAACACCCCCATCACCAAACACCGCCGCCCCTCGTCCCCCATCCATGCTCTAAACTCCGCCTCAGTCATATGCCCATCCTTGGCCACTGACAACTGGCAAACAACCGCTACCAACTAATCCAGGAGGTTCTTCTCAAAAACAATCAAATTGTCCGCGTGCGTCGAATCCCACCGAATGCCCACGATGTCATACCCCAGTTCGATCGCAAAGTGGATAAACTCCCGCTGGTTGTTCATGCATTCCCCCCGCAGGTACTCATACCCATGCTCTTTCGCCCACGACTGCTGCGCCTCCGCCAGTTGCTTGGCGATCCCCTGCCGCCGAAAGTCCGGCAGCACTCCCCCCAGCCAGTGATAAAACATCCCCGGCTTCAGCTCAAACCCGATCCAGAAACCCACCGGCCGCTCGCTTAACCGGGCCAGCAGCGTCAGCACTTTGTACCGCCCCATAAACCGCCGCTTGAAAAAATCTACCTCACGCTTCGGCCGGAAAACCGAGTTATAAATCTGCACTGCCTGCGGCAGCAGCCGGTCGTCTGCGATGATGATCTCAGCCTGTGCCACGCGACTCACACCTCCTGGTACTCTGGCATTTGTCCCTGGTCGGTTGTCCTTTGTTCTCTGCGGGTTGTCCTACACCGCGAATCGCGAAGAATGACAGAGGACACAGAACCACTGACAAACCAGCAGCAATTTCCTCACCGAATTGTAGCGACCTCAACCTTCTCATAACAGTGCAAATGAAAAACGCCTGCCAGAATCCAAATTCTCCAGGCGTTTGTCAATTCTATCCCTGTGCTTGCAGCCTCATCCCGGTGCCGGCAGCGGACCGTTCCCCAGCCCTGGCCTGATGTCCGGCTCGCCCAGTGCCGTCCCCGGTGCAATGATCGTTCGCCGGCCCTTCTCCTTCTCCAACACCTCTCCAACCGTCGGCCGCGTCAGCGACTCGCCACGCATAAGCTGGTCAATGTCCTGCGTATCCAGCGTCTCGTATTTCAACAACGCCTTCGCCAACGCGTCCACCTTGTCCTTGTTCGCCTCCAGCAGTTCTATCGTCTCTTTCCACAGTCGATCGATCAAAGCCCTGATCTCCTCATCGATCGCCTTGGCCGTCTCTTCCGAATAGTCCCGCCCGCCGCCCAAGTCACCCAATAATCCCGCCTTGTTCTCATCCTCGCCATAGAACACAAACCCCAGCCGCTCGCTCATTCCCCATTCCCGGACCATGTGCCTCGCAACATTCGTTGCCTGCCGAATGTCCATCGCCGCCCCGGTGTTCACATCCCCGCAGAACATCTCCTCCGCGAGTCTCCCACCAAAACAAACCTTCATGAACGCCAAACACCAGCTTCGCGACAGACTGTTCCGGTCCTTTTCCGGCAGCGACATCGTCGCCCCGCCCATCTGACCGCGCGGGATGATCGTCACCTTGTGGATGGGGTCCGCACCCTTCGTCAGATACTGCACCACCGCATGCCCCGCCTCGTGGTACGCCGTCGCCAGCTTTTCCTTTTCGTCGATCACCCGGCTCTTCCTTGCCCGCCCCCATCTCACCTTGTCCCTCGACTCCTCCAGGTCGTCCATCTCAATGTGGTCCTTGCCCGCCAGCGTCGCGTGCAATGCCGACTCATTGATGATCGCCGCCAGGTCCGCCCCACTGAACCCCGGCGTCGCCTTCGCCAGCCTCATCAAATCCACGTTCGGCCCCAGCTTCACCTTCCGGCTGTGAACCTTCAGAATGTCCAGCCGCCCCTTAATGTCCGGTAACGGCACGTGAATCTGCCGATCAAACCGTCCCGGTCTCGTCAACGCCGGGTCCAACACGTCCACCCGGTTCGTTGCCGCACACATGATCACCTGGTCGTTCGTATCAAACCCGTCCATCTCCACCAGGATCGCGTTCAAAGTCTGCTCACGCTCGTCATGCCCCCCGCTCGTAAACCCACTCCCCCTCCGCCGGCCGACCGCGTCAATTTCATCCAGGAAAATGATGCACGGGCTGTTGTCCTTCGCCTGCTTGAACAGATCCCTCACCCGGCTGGCGCCCACGCCCACGAACATCTCCACAAAATCGCTGCCCGAAATGCTGAAGAACGGCACGTCCGCTTCCCCGGCGATCGCCTTCGCAAGCAGCGTCTTGCCCGTTCCCGGCTCACCCACCAAAAGCACCCCGCGCGGTATCCGTCCGCCCAGCCGCTGGAATTTCTTCGGGTTCTTCAAAAATTCCACGACCTCCATCACCTCATCCTTGGCCTCCTCAACCCCAGCCACATCGTCAAAGGTGATATTCGTGTGCTCTTTGCTCGTGATCTTGTGCCTGCTTCGCCCGAAATTGCCCAACATCCCCCCAGCGCTGGCGCTATTCCTTAACTGCCGGAACACAAAGAACCAGATGAACCCGAAAATCAACAGCCACGGAATCAGCGGCACAATGATCGTCAGCAAAAGGTTCTGGCTGTTCTCTGCGCTGATGTCCGGCCCACCCGTGTAGTGGTCCAACAGCCAAATCATCAGCTCGCTCGACGACTGCTGCGGTATATCCGCCCTGAACTGCAACACCGGCTGCTTGTTGCTCGCCGAGGTCGCAAAAGCAACCGGGTTCTTGAATTCGCCCTTGATCTGCTCCGTTTCGACGGCCAGCACCTTAACGTTGCCCGCCTTGAGCTGCGTCACAACATCGCTCAGGCTCAGCGTTTGATACCCGCCGCTCGCGTTGTTCTTCAGCAAAAGGAACAACGCAATGAGCAATGCACCGAAAAGAAACCACCCGAACAGACCTCGACTGAAGCGCATGCCTCCGTTCGTCGGGAGGCGCCCTTCTGTACGGTTTGGTCGCTCGGGTTTCTGCTCTGCCATAGACTGCTTCCTGTCATCACCGGTCCGCGATAACCACTAACCTTAACCTTCCGCCGCCGCGGGTCCTGTCTACTGCCACGCTTGATCATACGTAAGCCACCGCTGCTTTTTCCATGACAAAAACGCACCGGCCGCTTGCACATTCCAGCCCGATCCTAACCGTGACCCGTTGTCCTTCCTTTACCAATCCGCCTGCAGTTCCTGCACGATCGCCAGTGCAAACCGCTCAATCGCCTCTTGCGCCCCGACGAATTCACCTTCACCAAGGTTCTCAATATACACCCCCGACTGCGTCAGACCCTTCCTCTGACACAATATCCGGCCGTTCCGCAAATCCTTCCAGATCAAGTCCACCGTCAGCGTTATCATCTGCTCCCGCGGCAACGCCGTCCGGTAGTCCCTGCTCAGCGTCAAGCTCCGAATTTCCGTGATCTGCCCTTCCAAGACCGTGTCTGCCCGCTCCCGGTCCACAACTTTATATGGCGCGTGCAGCTCCAACTGTTTCTGCACCGCCTCCGTCAATCGAAACTCCACGCCACGCCGGAAGTCCTTGTTCGTGAATATCGGCACCGCCACCGTCTGCACATCTTCCCGGTACAGCGAGTTCCACCGATATCCACCCTCCAGCTTGTTCCTGTCGCTCCCCTGTTGGTTATATCCACAACCCGACAACAACAGCGTAAATCCAACCACAACCACCGCCCCACAAAGCCCACAGCGCCGCCGTGGATTCTTGTCGTCTCCCAATCGTTTCATCGGCTCTCCTGCTTGCTGGGTGAAGCGGGCTGTGTGGTCGGCCGCGTCGCCCCTTTGCCCTTGCGCAACTCCGGCGCCCGCTGCGCCTCCGCTGGCATCCTCTCCAGCTTCTCCGCCGCCTCCTTCGCCTCAACCGAATCCGGCCAGGTCTTGACCAGGTACTGATAATAAAACACCGCTGCCGCCGGCTTATCGGTCCTTTGATAGAAATCCGCCGTCACCCACAACTTCTTCGCCAGCGCTGAATCGATCCGCCTCACGATCGCCGGTATGTTCTCCTCGTCCGCGATCGTCGGCTCCGCCGCCGCCAGATCCAGAAGCTGCTGCCTGGCATCAATGATCGGCGTCGCGTCAAACCTCACCCCCCGAAACTGCGCCAGCGCCGAAAACGCCTGCCTCAGCCTCACTCGCGGAATCAGCGGGCTACGCGGATACGACCTCACATACGCCGCGTACGCATCCGCCGCCAGGTCAAAGTCCGAATCCGCATAGTAATAGTCCGCCGCCCGCAGCAGCGACTTCTCCGCGATCGGCGACCCCGGCGACCTCTGCTGAATACGGTACAGCATCTCCGTTGCTTCGCCGGTCGCACTCAAAATCGGCATCCCGAAAAACCGGTTTTTGTATCCCCGCAGATACTGGTCCGCGATGTCATACTGCCGATCCAATGCCGGATAGAAATAGCGGCTCCCCGCATACTTATCCAGCAACTCGTCAAAGTTGTAGAACGCCATCAGCCGGTTGCCGTTGATGAAGTTCGCCTGACCCAGCAGATACAACCCCCGATCGCGCAGCGGCGACTCCTTGTTGATCTTCAGCCACGCCACCACGATTTTCTTCGCGGGCGTCCCCTGCTTGGCCTTGATCATCTCCTCGACGTGGTCCAGCGTCTCGTCCGTCGCGGGCGTCGCGGTCGGCTCTGACACCTTCAGCCAACGCCCCCCATCCCGCAGTTCCCACGCCGGCGCCGTCGTCGGCTGCTCCGCAGCCACGCACACCGCCACCCATCCCATCGCCAGCAAAAACCAGCATCCATTACGCATAGGTCTGCGATTGTACACCCCGCCCTCACCCCCATCAACCAAACCGCCGACCCCTGTCCCCCAACCTCTTGCCCTTCTATATTAATGTCCATGAACGAACGCCAACGCTTTGCCGCCACCATGCACTACCAGCCCCGCGATCGCGCCCCCCTCTGCGATTTCGGTTTCTGGGCCGAAACCATCATCGAATGGCACAAACAAGGCCTCCCCGGCAACGTCCGCTACGACAACTACGATGGCCTCCACACCGATACCTACTTCGGCATGGATCGCTTCTCCGCCGGACCCACCGCCAACCCCGGCCTCTGCCCTGCCTTCGAATTCCTCAAAATCGAAGACCGCGGCGACCATGAAGTCGTCCAGCAATCCGACGGCGTCCGCGTTCTCCGAAAAAAATACATGTCCTCCATCCCCCATCACGAATCCCACCTCCTCACCGACCGCGAATCCTGGGAAAAACACTACAAACCCCGCCTCGACCCCGACAACCCCGACCGCCTCCCCCAAATCTGGCGCGAAGCTGCCCGCATCTGGACCGACCCCAACCGCGACTACCCCGTCAACCTCTGGTGCGGCAGCCTCTTTGGCTGGCTCCGCGACTGGATGGGCCTCGAAAACATCGCCCTCACCGTCTACGACGACCCCGCCTTCTTCGAGGAAATGGTCACGTCCCTGGCCGACTGTTCTATCGCTACCCTCACGCGCCTGCTTTCCACCGGCGGCCACTTCGATTGTGCCAACTTCTGGGAAGACATGTGCTACAACGCCGGCCCCCTCCTTTCCCCCACCCATTTCAAACGCTACCTCGTCCCCCACTACAAACGCATCACCTCCCTCCTCCGCAGCCACGGCGTCGATGTCATCTACCTCGACTGCGACGGCAACATCGAACAGCTCATGCCCCTCTGGCTCGACGCCGGCGTCAACTGCATGTTCCCCATCGAAATCGGCACCTGGGGCGCCGACCCGATTAAATACCGCCACCAATATGGCAAAAACCTCCTCATGATCGGCGGCGTCGACAAACACATCCTCGCCCGCACCCCCCGCGACATCGAAAAAGAAGTCCATCGCCTCGCCCCCCTCGTCGAAGAAGGCGGCTTCATCCCCACCCCCGACCACCGCGTCCCCCCCGACGTCCCGTACACCAACTATCTCCACTACGTCAAAACCGCCCGCCAAATCTGGGGCAAAGACACCAACCTGAAACCCGCCCCCGCTCTTTCGTAAAGTCCGCACCGCGGACCACACATTGTGTACGATAACCACACGGAACCCCCAACTATGAACCGCTCCTTCTACCTCAATCTCGCCGCCTTCATGTCCTGCTCATGCCCCAACCATTCACCTGATCTGGAATAACCATGACCCCCAACCCGCCAATCTCGCCTCCGAATCTACACGTCTCGGCAGGCGCGATGGAAGACGCGGCTTGTATAGCGAACCCGAACCCTTGAACCCATTATTTCGCCCGCGGCTCCACCCCCAGCAAATGCCGCACAAAAAAATCCTGCCGCCGCCGCTGCCCATACGGGCTCTCGCACGATCCATGCCCCGATCCCGCCATCACCAGCAGGTCAAAATCTTTGTTCGCCTTGATCAACGCATTCACCACCTGCATCGTCGACGCCGGATCAACATTCTGATCCATCTCCCCAACCACCAGCATCAGTTTCCCCTGCAGCCGATGCGCCTGCGTCACATTCGACTGCTCCGCATAGTGCGGCCCGATCGGCCAACCCATCCACAGCTCGTTCCACCAGATTTTGTCCATCCGGTTGTCATGGCAGCCGCAATCCGACACCGCCGCATGATAAAAATCCCCATGCGCCAGCACCGCCCGCGTCGCACTCTGCCCGCCTGCCGATCCCCCATAGATGCCCACGTGGTTCAGATCCATATACGGATACTTCGCCGCCGCCGCCCTGATCCACAGAATCCGATCCGGCAAACCACTGTCTCCAAGGTTCCTCCAACACACATCATGGAATCTCTTCGACCGGCTCGACGTCCCCATCCCGTCGATCTGCACCAGGATGAACCCCAACTCCGCCATCACCTGCGACGAATGCATCGGCCGAAATGACTTCGGCACAAACGCCCCCTGCGGCCCCGCGTAAATCTGCTCAATCACCGGATATTTCCGATTCGGATCGAAGTGGGTGGGCCGGAAAATGACGCCATGGATGTCCGTGACCCCATCTCGCCCCTTCGCCACAAATCGCTCCGGAACCTGCCACCCCACCTTCAACAACTCCGACCAATCCGCCTTCTCCAGCACACAAATCAGTTTCCCATCCTCGCTCCGCCGCAGCTCCATCACCGGCGGCAAATCCACCCGCGACCACGTATCAATAAAAAACCTCCGGTCCGGCGAAAACTGAACCGAGTGCGTCCCATCCCCTTCCGTCAAAAGGGTCAGCCCGCTGCCATCAAAATTCACTCGGCAATAATGAACCAAATACGGGTCCTGCCCCGCCCGAATGCCCCCCGCCCGGAACCAGATCCGCTTCTTCTGCTCATCCACCAGATCCACCCGCAGAACCACCCACTCGCCCTTCGTGATCTGATTCTTCACGCTCCCGCTCTTTGCATCGTACAGGTACAAATGGTTCCACCCATCCCGCTCCGACATCCAGATGATCTCACCCGTCTGCTCCACGTTCCGCATGAAAAACTTCCCCGCATAGTCGATGAACGTCTGGCTCAGCTCGTCGATGATCGGCCTGGCCCTGCCGCTCACCGCATCCACCGCGACCACGCGCAGCACCTGGTGCCCACGCTGATTGTACAAAAACGTGAATCGCGATGAGTCCCGCTCCCACCGAACCTCGTCCACGCTCCATGGATTCCCAAACAGTTCGTCGTTCACCTCGATCTGCTTCGCATTCGCCACATCGAACAAATGCGGCTTGCTCTGCGGAATCCGATCCCCAGGCTTCAAATAATCATACGAGTGCAGCTTCGGCTGCAACTGGTCCTTCGGCGATGATTCCACGTAGTAAACCTTCCGCTCATCGCCCTTCTTCGTACGCAGCACCACAAGCCTCGCCGAATCCGGCGACCAGTAAAACGGACCGCCATATGCGTCCTCGACCGTCCCGTCCGTGCTGAACGCCAACTCCTTCCCATCCGCCACCTGCCGAACGTACACATTGTTGTTCTTGATAAACGCGAGCCATTTGCCGTCCGGCGACAGGTCTCGCCCACGCTCGCCTCTTCGCCCTCGCCGCTCCACAGGCGTCGTCGTCGGCTGCGTCGTCGCCGCCGGCAGCTTCGAAGCGTCCGCCACGATCTGCCGAACCCCCTTCTCTGCATCCACCAGGACCAACTCCTGACCGCCGCCACCCAACTCGTTGCGGTACCAGAACTGCACCCCATCCGCCGCCCATCGCGGCTCCACACGCGTCCGGCCAACCTTGCCGTTCGTCAAATCGCGCAGCTTGTTCGCCCGCTCATAGTCCGCGCGCGTCCCCTGCGCATGAACAGATCCAACACACGCATGCAATACAAACAACAGCACCCAGCCCGCATGTCTGACCGTCATTTTCCGGTTCCCTTCATACTCGGGACATCCATCTTGCCGCTATAAAAATCCTCGAACAGCGCGCACGCCTCCGCGTCGTACTCCCGCAACCCCTCCCGCCCATTGCCGGGCTTCCTGCCCTTCATGTGCAGGTCTCCGTGCGTGCCGAAATACCACATCGTCAGCTCCGCGAAGAACTCGTGGTCATTGCTCCCCGCATACGAATCCACCCACAGCCCCTTCTCCATCGACCGCTTCATCTGCTCCCGAAACCGCTGCCGCATGGCCCGCGGAATACCACTGCCATAGATGCAATGCGCAAACTCATGCACGCAGATATCCCGCCCCCGGTACCGATCCTTCTCCAATCGCAGCAGATTCTCCTCGCCACACGAAACCAGAATGCCCCCAAGCCCCCGCGTCCGTTCATCCACGGTCAGATTCCCATCAAATGGCTTGCCCTTCAGGTGCCGATGCTCCGGCAGATCACTGGTCACCTGATCCTTCCCGATAATATGCAACTCCGCCCCCGCCGCCCGCAGGTTCTCCCGCACCGTCGGCAGCTTTTCCATCATCATCCCCAATCGCTGCCGTCCCTGCACGAACGCCTCATCCGCCACATCCCCATGCGCCTTGATCGGAATCCCCTCATAGTCAAACAGCTTCGCGTAAAACCCCTTCTCCGGCGGATCGATGCGGCGAATCGCCGGCTGAGTCCCCGGCGGATCAGCCCCCCGTGTCCAGACCGCCAACACCAGAACCAACCCCACCTCAACCCACCCACGCACTCGCCTCACATTCCTCTCCATCACCATCTGCCTTCCTCCCAACTGACCCCTGACCCCTGCCCCTGACCCCTCTGGCAAACCCTTACTCTTTCTTCATCACCCGCGCGCCAAACACCCCGCCCGCCCAGCCATTCGGCTGCGCCGAAAACTTCACCGTCATCTTCTGCTTCCCCTTAAGCATCTCCGCCGGTATCGCATACACCTCGTCATAGAACTGGTTCGGCTTGTTGTTCGCCAGCCTCTGCGTCGCCAGCTTCTGCCCGTCAATCATCACATCAAACACCCGCCCCGCGTCGCTCCCCCAATACGTCACCCAAAGCTCCTGCGCCCCCTCAGCCAGCACCTTCATCTCCCACTGGAACGACCCGCCGTCCGTGGCGTGACGGTACTTTCGATCGCCAAAATCACCGGATGACGTATTCTCCCCTTTGAGCTTGTGGTCCCGCTCGTTCTGCTCAAATCCTGGATTCACCACGTCCACCGTCCGCGCCTCAAGCGCCTTCTCTCTCACCATCTGTGCCTGATACGCCTGCTGCTTCGCCTGCCATTGCTCCGGCGTAAACGAGTCAAAGTAAACCATGTACCGCCGCCCCCCGTGCATCTTGTAGAACGGCTCCAGCGTCACGCTGTCCCCACCGCTCACCCCGGGAATCCGAAACACATCCGCCGGCCCCGCAAACGTCGACGCCTTCCCCGCCACCGGCTTCAGGATCCCCGGCGGTACTCCACGTGGCGCAGATTGCGGCGATGGCCACAGGACCTTGCCCTGCTCTGCCACGATTGCCGGGAACGGCTTCTTCGTATCCACCTGCGCGCTCAGCACCAGCGGCCCATGCATGAACGCAAACCGCTTCGGATTGTCCTTGAATCCCTCCGTCCGCAGCCCAAACGGCATCACAACCTCAACCACATCGTCCGTCTTCCATGTCCGCGCGATCGAAACATAGCTGCCCGGCTGCCCCACATCGCTCTGCTTCTGCCCATTCACCCGAATCTCAAATCCCGCCGTCAATCCCGCCGTCGCCCAGTACGGCCGGCGAACGCTCACGCTCAGCTCCGTCGCCTTCTCACACGCAAACACCAGCTTTGTCCCCTGCTCTTCCGGATAGTTCGTCTCCTGCCGCACCTTCACCCCCTTCGCCTTCCAGTTCAATTCAGACGCAATGAACAGATTCACCCAAAGCGTCTTCCCGCCATCGTGGAAGTAAATACTGTCCCCATATTTCGCGTGATTCTCCACGCCCGTCCCCGTGCAGCACCAGAACGCGTTCAACCGCCCGCCATAGACCTTGTGCGACCCCGACCGCAGCGGCACGTAGTAGCACGTCATCCCATCTTCCGGATTTTGCGAAGACAAAATGTGGTTGTACAACGCCCGCTCATAATAATCCGCGTACTCCGCCTTCGGCTCCCACGCATACAAATGCCGCGTCAGCTTCAGCACGTTGTACGTATTGCACGTCTCCGTCGTGCTCGGCCCCAACGCCTCCGACAGCCTTTCCTTGGCTGAAAACATCTCCCCATCACTATGCCCCCCGATCACATACGACCGCTCATTCACCACCGTATCCCAGAAAAAGATCGACGCCGTCTTCAACGGCTCCTCGCCCGTCAACTCATACTGCACCGCCGTCCCCACAAACTTCGGAATCTGCGTATTCGCGTGCAGCCCGGTGAGCTTGTCCTGCTTCTGCATGGCCGGCCCGATCACCGCCATATGGTTGAACCGCTTTGAGATTGCCAGATACTTCGCCTCCCCCGTCAACGCATACAAATTCGCCAGCGTCTCATTCATTCCCCCATGCTCGATCCCCAGCATCCGCTGCATCTGCTCATCCGTCAGTTTGCTGTT
This sequence comes from Planctomycetota bacterium, assembly GCA_026693085.1. GTDB lineage: Bacteria > Planctomycetota > Phycisphaerae > Tepidisphaerales > Tepidisphaeraceae > JAPLNB01. Next base: position 49,005 of record JAPLNB010000147.1, read on the forward strand.
CCGTGCGATGACCCAGTCGGCGAACTTCTTGCACACCTCCAGCGCCTGCGGGTTGTCGCAGTAAACGTACATGTCCTCCAACCCCGCGTAGATCTTGTGCAACGTGTAATACGGGGCCCACACCTGCTTCCTCGCCTCCGCACGATCGAAGAACTCCTCCGGATACGCGCTCAAATACCCATTCCCCATCTTCGCCTGGCACTCCGCCAGCCCCTTCACCACCGCAGTCCCCTTCGCCTTCACCTGCTCATTTCCCGTGCTCGCATACATCAGCGCGCACGCCGTCAAATAATGCCCCACAAAATGCCCCCGCAATTCGCCCTTTGGCTCCTCCCATCCCCCCAACGGTTTCGCATTCGACGCAATCCCCGCATTTACCCTGAAATTGTGCAAAAGCTGATCCACGTCCAGCGACAGCAGGTATTTCTCATCCAACTCCATCGCATGCTTGAATGGCCCATCCAGCAGCTTTACATCCTGCAACGCGAACCCCTCCGCCCGGATCGGCACCACCGGACTTACCTTGTTCTTGCCGCTCGCTTCCGCCGCGCTACTCTGCGATGCACAACCCATAGCCAAGAACACGCCGATTACTGCCAGAAATTCGGGGAGGTGTTTCATATGCTTCTTCGCCTTCCTTCTAAGTTGACGGACCGATGACGATTCTGCTCAAATCGCTGGCCATTGTCCAGTATGATCCGCGTTGCGTGCGTTGTTTCAAGCCGATCCAGAAGACCAACCATGACCCTCAAGCTCGTCGCATCCGCCGCTGTCCTCGCGCCCGCCCGATAGGGGCGGACCCATCGAGGTGCAGTCAGCATCGGGTTGCGTTAGGTATTGAACGGGACAATCGGTCCGTCATCGGGCTTCCGCGCATTGATGAAGCAGTGGTGAAATGTGAATCAGTGGCTAACATGAGTCCCCAGTTTCAGGCTCTTTGAACGCCAGGCACCCCGGGAAGAGAGACGGCCATGAGCATGATCGGGCTTGTCCGTACGACCACGCCGAAAATGGCCGGGACGCAGAACTCAAAACTTCCGCAAAACGGCGGAGAGAACGGAGCAAGGTATGCAACGGATAACACGACGTCGTTTCATCGGGGGAGCTTCCGCCGTGGCCGGCTCAGCGCTGGTCTTTCCATCCATCGTCCCGTCTTCGGTGTTCGGCGCCAGCGCCCCGAGCCGGCGAGCGACGCTGGGGCATATCGGGTTGGGCGGCCAGGGCGGTGGCCTGCTGCAGGGATTCCTTGGCGTCACGCAAAGCCAGAGCGTTGCCGTCTGCGATCCGATCAAGGAGCGGCGAGAAGGGACGGTAAAGGCGATTGACAGCTACTATGCCGCCGAACGCGATCAGGGCACCTACAAAGGCTGCCAAGCCTTTAACGACTTCCGGGAACTGCTCGCCCGCAAGGACATCGACGCCGTGGTGGTCGCTACGCCGGACCATTGGCATGTTCCCATTGCGATGGCGGCCGTGCGCGCGGGCAAAGACGTATACGTGGAGAAGCCGCTGGGGATCAGTATGGAACAGGACAAGGCCATGCGCGCCGCCGTGCGTCGCCATGCCGCGATCTTCCAGTACGGCACCCAGCAGCGATCGTTCAACCAGCACTGCGGCTTTGCCTGCGAGCTGGTCCGCAATGGCTACATCGGGGAACTGAAGGCGATCCATGTCGTGGCGCCGAATGGCGAAACCGGCGGCATCCCCACGCTCCAACCGGTGCCGGCGGGCTTGGACTACGATCTCTGGCTCGGCCCGGCGCCGGTCGCACCCTATACCCACGACCGCGTGTTCGGCGTCGGGCGATGGCACATCTACGATTATGCCCTGGGCTTCATTGCCGGCTGGGGCGCTCATCCGCTGGACATCGCCCACTGGGGCTATCCGCACATTCCCGTCCAGTACGCGGGCACCGGCCGGATCCCCACCGAAGGGCTCTTTGATACAGTCGTGGACTGGGACATTCGCGGCCGATATGCCACCGGGATCGAGTTCACGATGAAAACCGGTGGCGACAAGACGACCTTTGTCGGGACCAAGGGCTGGGTGGCCGCCTCACGCGGTGGAATCGCAGCGGAACCGGCTTCGCTGCTGAAGGTGGCGATCAAGCCCGACGAGGTTCGCCTGCTCCAGAACAAGCATCATTATCGCGATTTTGCCGATTGCGTGCTGACCCGTCGTACGCCGGTCAGCAACATTGACTCGGCCGTGCAGTCCGATTTCATCAGCCATCTGGGCGACATCGCCATTCGCACCGGCCGCAAGATCAATTGGGACCCGGCCAAGGAAACGATCGTTGGCGACGAGGCGGCGGCCCGTATGATGGGCAGAGCGATGCGCCAACCCTGGACCCTGTGAGGCCAACCTGTCAGCTCACCGGCGGACCACAAGGCTGCCCCGCTTCAGTGCATTTCGGCGGCGACGGTGCCGATGGCTTTGGTGTAGTAGTGGAAATGAACGTTGGGGTGATCGGCCAGCAAGGACATTGGGGTGGAGGTGTCCGGGAGGTGTTTGGAGATCATGAGGGCGGTGAGGCGGAGGCCGAAAGGGTTGTCGTGGGTGCCGGGGTGCCAGATGGAGACGCGATCGGCTTTCCAGGTTTCGACGGGGCCTACGGAGCAGGCGCGGGAGGGGACTTGGGGGACGTAACCGCCGCCGGACGTGCGGGCGTTTTGGATCACCGTCATGGGGTGCAGATCAACGACTCTTGTCGTTAGTTTGCGGTACTCTTCCGGCGGTGGGGGGGTGTTTCTGTACTTGCCGGTTCGTTTTGGGGGGTCGTTGAAGGCCCAGTGCTTCACTTCCCCTTGGCCGCCTTGCATGATGAGGCAACGGACTGGGTCGTAGGACTTGGAGTAGGCGGCGAGGTCGCCGGCGGGGAAGTGGATGTTCTGTGGCGGCATCACGAGCTTGCTATCGATACGGTTGAAGCAGAGATCCATGTCGGCTTTGGCGAACGAGAGGGGATGAGTGGTGGAGACGGGTTGGCTGTCGGGGCCGACCCATTCGTCCATGCCCCAGAAGTGGGCGTCGAGTTTCTGGAGGTCCAGTTCGAGCGAGTTGACGATGCGGGCCACGAGGGGGAGCTGTTCGGTGGGGCCGATGGGGCCACAGATGCCGCCGGGGTTGTCGGGCGTGGATTGGCCCCACGCTTCGATGTATTCGAGTGCTTCGGCGAGGTAGAAATCCTCGAGGGTCTCGTAGAAGTGGGTTTGGAAGCCGGGGCGGGAGAGCTCTTTAAGGTCTTTGGGGGTGAGTTTGGCCGCGTCTTCGAGGAGTTCAATGTCCAAGGTGGTGTAATCCCACCAATCGGGGGCGACTTTGCTGATGGCGCGGGGCACGCGTGCTCCTCTATCAGTTGTCAGTTGCCAGTTGCCAGAGGGAAGAGGGTGGCCAGGAGGTCATCGGCAGGGTAGGCGTGGCCGCGGTGTTGGGTGAAGGCCTCGGCGTATTGGGTGTTGATGTGTTTTCCTCTTGTGGCGTCGTGGCGTTTCATCGATTCGATATATTCGTCCATGCCGTGGTGGGCGCGGAGCCATTCACGTTGCGAGGCGTGGCAGGCGAGCATTTGGGATTTGAGTTGGGCGACGGGGGTGATGTCGATGAGTGTGGTGGGGCGGATTGGGGCAGTCGCCGGAAGGGGGAGGCATTGGGGGCGCCGTAGAGAAAGCTGGCGGCGCGGGCGAGGGCGGCGGTCATCTCGTGGTCCATCATGTAGTCTTTGAGAGGATGCGTCAAGACGAGCGACGGAGCGATCTGGCGGAAGAGGTCGATGGATTTGTGGAGGGCCGGTTGGTCGTAGACGACGAAGCCGTCGCGTTCGTCGAGGCAGTGGTAGGTGGCGTTGATGAGGGCGGCGGCTTTGCGGGCTTCGTTGGTGCGGATGGAGGCGATGTCGTGGGGCGTGTGGGTCATGGTGCCACAGTCGCCGGGGGTGACGGTCGCGATGTGGATGGTGTAGCCGAGGCGGGAGAGGAGGATGAGGACGCCGCCGCAGGCGAATTCGGCGTCGTCGGGGTGGGCCATGAAAGCGAGGGCGGTTTTGTTGCTCATAGGTGAAGAGTCGTTGGACCGGAGAGCAGATTAGCGGATGGAGGGGCTGTGGACAAGGGGAGGGTTCAGGGTTTGGGGTTCGGGTGGGAGATGTGTGCAGCAGCGAGCATCAAAGAAGGGCATCCTTTTCCGTTGCGGGGAAAGGATGCCCGGTTAGCAAACTTGGCGAGGTTGATCAGGCGGCCCGTTTGCGGATCAGTCGGATGACGGGGGCGGTAGCGAGGAGTGCCAGGCCGGACCAGAGGGCTGGGGGCAGGGGGATGGGGCTTTCGGAGACGGCCAGGTGGATCCAGCCGCCGGCGACGCCGTAGTTGGTTTCGAGGCGGCCGCTGATGGGGTCTTGCCAGAGGAAGCTAATGCCCTTGGCGCCAGTCAAGGGGTCAATGTAGTCGATGGTGGCGTTTTCGCCTCGTTGAATGACGCCGTCGGAGCCGTCGGTGCCGTCGGCTTTAATGGCGTCTCTCCAGTGGAAGCTGGCGAGGGTGAGCATGTGCCCGACATCAGTGGAGCCGAAGTACTGCAGACCGATCTCAACGTCTTCGCAGGAAACGAGTTCGTTCCAGAGGAATTGCCAAGTCGGGTTCATCTGATTGACCCAGGCAGGCTTGGCGATGGCTTGGCCATTGCGCTGAACGTTCCAGCCGAAGGAGTTCTGAGCTTCGTAGACGGTCAGGCCGGGGGCGTTTTGCTCGAGGTAGAGCCATTTGCCGTAGATGAAGTCGTCGTTAAAGGTTCCGCCGTTGGCGATCGTGTTCATGAAGGGGGCGGTGCCGAGAGTCTGGACGGCGGCGATCATGCCGGCCGGGGGGTTGTTGGGGTTGACGAGCTTGTTGTCGTAGATGGTGGGGTACTTGTTCTGAAGGTAGACGAAAGAGTTGACGGCGGCAATGGGCGCGCAGGCCACGTTGCCCCAACCGGGGACCAAATTCTGGTTCAATGTGCCGTACAGGACGTGGTTGGGGTCCTTGTCGATATTGTACTCGGAAACCGCGCCAGCGTAGGCAGATGTGGCCAATCCAACGAAGGCCAGCGCCCATGCCAGAACCGGGGAAGCTCTGGTACTCTGCGTGCGGACGGTAAATGGAGCATTTGCGTGTCTCATAGCGTTTCTCCTTTTGCGGATGACGTGACGGAAGTCGTTTCGGCGATGACTGATGACTACAGTGTCTGACCGTGCCCGAACCGGGAACGGAACACCTCCTTGCCCGGGCTGAGAATAGGGCCGAGAACGCGACGTGCATCTCACAGGGCATGTTCATATCCGAAAGGCAGCGCCAGACGGGATCTGGCGGCCCTGAACAGAACTGCCCGCATGGCCCCAAGCAGCCCAACCCACGAACTGAAACCCAAGAGACCCATCCAAGCGGGGATGGCGAGCTCTTGCAAAATCACCTTATCAATATAGCACAATGCCAATGAATTGCCAGAGATATTTGCATCAGATAACAGAGCGAGCGCCCCAGAATCGATGCAAGTTCAGGTGGGAGCAGCAGATCACTTCGATGTGTCTATTTTTGGTTTTTTTCGCGATTCTTAAGGGCCACTTGACGTCCGGACATGTGTTTGAATTTTGGCCAGATCCACCCTCTGGCAAGCGCAGGAATTGCGCCTGATCAGGCCGATAGGAGGGGTGAGCGTGACGCGTGGATGGACAGATTCGTCGGCTGTTCGGGTGCTGGTGCGCACGCCGAGAACGTGCTTGAGAGCACAGGGGCGACTGCATCGCGCATCGCACGCGTAAAGAAGGCGAAAGTTAGCACGATATCAGGTGATTTTCGGCGGTCTCATCCAAATCAACTGCTCGTTGAAGTTGTCGGCGAGTTTGTATTTCTTGATGTGGGGGGCGATTGGTTCGCCGAGGATCTCCATCTTGTTCAGGTCCCCTTGGCCGAGGTTGGCGGAGGCGGCGTAGTTGAGGTAGCCGACGTTGGCGTAGTCGATGCCCATGAGTTCGATCGCGACGCGGTCGGCGGCGAGCCAGTCGGGGGAGGCGACGCAGACGCGATGATCGACGGCCGAGCCACCGACGGGGCCGTTGCCTTGCATGCCCTGGAAGCCGTCGATGATAGCCAGGTGTGGGTGGAGGCGTTGGGCGAGGGCGAAAAGGTTATAGTTCGTCGAGCGGTGGCCGGAGCCGTGGATGAAGGGCTTGTCGTTTTTGGCGCCGGGTTTGCCACCGCCCCAGCGGAAGCCGGCGTCTTTGATGGCGGCGCCGACCACGATGTTCTTTAGCGAGAGGGTGGCGATGATGCGGTCGTGGGTTTTCATGCGGGCGGCGGAGATGATGTAGGAGTTGGGGTCGAGGAGGGTTTTGCACATGCGGACGGGTTGTGGGCGGAAGGTCTTTTCGTCGAAAACGTGGACGATTTGGACGCCGTCCTGGTCGAGGTCGAGGAGTTTGGCGTTGTATTTGTCGGCAACTTTGTTGTAGCCATAGTTTGCGAAGCCGTCGAGAGTGGGGCCATTGGCGGCGGACTCGGCGATGACGACGTTGTCGAGCTTATTGATCGATTTGAGGAACTCGAGGATGCCTTCGATGGTTTCGGCGTGGGTGGCGCAGAGTTGGACGTCGATGGCGACGTTGTTGGGCTTGATGACGATGCGGCGGGAGCCGATGGCTTGGGCGATTTCCTTGCCGAAGGGTTGGAGCGAGCGGAAGGCGATGTCGGCGCGGCTGTTGCCGTGCATGAGTGCGACGCGGGTAGGGGGGAGAGGGGTTGGGGAGTCGGCGGCGAAGGATGGGGTGGGAAGACGGAGGCCGGTGAATGTGGTGAGGCCGGCGAGGAGAGAGCCTTTGAGGAAACGGCGACGCGAAGCGAGTGGGTCGGCGTGCATGAGAGGTCTCCTTTCGAGCCGGTTTGAGCGGGGGGTATTGTACTGGGGTATGGGGGGATTGGCTATGAGGAGGGGACTGCCGACGAAGAACAGGAAGAAACAAGAAGGGGGAGGGGAGGAGGGGGAATGGGGGGGGCGGTTTGCCGCCAAGCTGGCCACGAATGACACGAAGGGACACGAAGGAGGATCGGCGAGAGTGGTGTGCTTGGTGTGCTGAAGCACACCCTACAAAACTTTGCGGGCTTCGTTGGTGCGGATGGAGGCGATGTCGTGGGGGGTGTGGGTCATGGTGCCACAGTCGCCGGGGGTGACGGTGGCGATGTGGATGGTGTAGCCGAGGCGGGAGAGGCGGATGAGGGTTCCGCCGCAGGTGAATTCCGCGTCATCGGGGTGGGCCATGAAAGCGAGGGCGGTTTTGTTGGTCATGTGCAAAGTGGGTTGGACCGGAGCAGATTAACGGAGGGAGGGGGAGGGGGCAAGAGTGATGGGTTTGTAAAAAAAAGTCGGTTTGGGAGTTGACTTTTAGGCAACTGCTGGTACAGTGGTGGATAAAGAGGCAGCTGTTGCGTGGGACTCCTGGGAGGAGTATCGCAACAGCGGGCGACGGCAAGTCGCAGTGGCATTTCCCGAGGGTGTCACACTCAATGGCAAGCGCGGTGGCGACCGAGCCCGCGAGCTTGCTGATGGTCGGTCCAGGACGCTCCTGGGCTGGCAGTTGAATGATGGGCGTCCCGATACGGGGCGCGCTGAGATAGGTTCGTTCAGGCGCTTGTTATGTCGGCGTTTCTGCCTAGCAGACATGACGAGCTTGCGTTGGGCTCGGTCCATGCGTGGTTTTCCTGCATGTTTGCCGGCGCATCACATTTTATTGCCTGAGCGAGAGGTCTTGGCGCGCTGCAAATCGGAGAGACCCACCATGCCTCGGAAGCGGCCGGATTGGACGCGATGCCAGCGCGAGCAGTTCATGCACCTGGCGAATTATGTGGAGTATTTGGAGGAGAAAGTCGCCGGGTTCGTGGCTGCGAGGAAGCCGGTGCCGGAGTTGCTGCGCGAAGCGGTGCGGCTGTTGCCGGGCGTGAAGAGGCGGATTGAGAAGAACGACTTCGGGTCAGCCGGGGAGTTGTGGCGCGAAGTCGAGAACAGGATAGTCAAATGGTACATCGAGGAGTCAAAACAATGGAAGCCGAAGGGGGGCGCGCCTCCGCCAGGTTCTCGGCAGAGTTGATTCGGCAACTGGTGGACAGCGGGCATACGCAAACGGAGATTGCTCATATGTTGGGGGTTGGCAAATCGTACATCAGTCGAGTGGCGGCGGGGCAGCGGGCGCTGACGATCGAGCATTTGGCGACGCTGGAGCGGGCGTTGAGGAAGCCGATGGCGCTGCTGTTGCTGGAAGGGTCGTCGAGGGCCGATGATGCACCGGAACGGGTGTGTGAGCGGGAGAGGATTCGGAAGCTACTGAATCGGCCGGTCAGCGCAGGCAAGGACGAACCCCTTGCGGCGGAAGAACAGGCTGAGGTGGACAGGCTCAGGGCGGACATTGACCGAAAACTGAGCCTTGTCTCTCAGGCAATTGACTCTAACAAGGGACGGACTGCCTTGTCGGCACGGCCGAAGGCGCCTCGGTTAAGCAAGTTGCGGGTCATCAAGCTTCTCGAGCGAGAGGCTGGGCTTTCGGCGGCGGCGGCTCGGCGCGCGTATGAGGTGCAATCGCGGTTTGCGGCGGCACAGGGGCTTTCGCTGTTTGGGACGTGATGCGGAGTTGCGCGGGGGGAGAGCGGGAAAGAGAACCCACGGAGATTGTTATCCGTGGGCTTTGCTTTTGTGTGAGGGGGAAGGGGGGTTGTTATTGGATTTTCGGCGGTCTCATCCAGATCAACTGCTCGTTGAAGTTGTCGGCGAGTTTGTATTTCTTGATGTGGGGGGCGATTGGTTCGCCGAGGATCTCCATCTTGTTCAGGTCCCCTTGGCCGAGGTTGGCGGACGCGGCGTAGTTGAGGTAGCCGACGTTGGCGTAGTCGATGCCCATGAGTTCGATCGCGACGCGGTCGGCGGCGAGCCAGTCGGGGGAGGCGACGCAGACGCGATGATCGACGGCCGAGCCGCCGACGGGGCCGTTGCCTTGCATGCCCCGGAAGCCGTCAATGACCGCGAGGTGTGGGTGGAGGCGTTGGGCGAGGGCGAAAAGGTTATAGTTCGTCGAGCGGTGGCCGGAGCCGTGGATGAAGGGCTTGTCGTTCTTTGCGCCGGGTTTGCCGCCGCCCCAGCGGAAGCCGGCGTCTTTGATGGGCGCGCCGACGACGATGTTCTCTAGCGAGAGGGTGGCAACAATGCGGTAGGTCATGAGAGGCCCGCCTCATGTTTCACCTTGCCCCAAGGGATACGCTTTTCTTTGGGATCGCGCAGGACGCGGATGGCGTGAGCCAGATCCTCCAGGTCTTCAGCACTGAGCTTGCGCAGGGGTAGGCCAGCTTTCTCACCGACTTTGGCACGGGCGGAAAGCTTTCGGAAATCCTCTTCAGCGAGAACGACAAACTTCCGGCCTCCCAGCCGCAGAGTCTGTACGGTCATGGTTGTACCTTTCATGAACCATATTAGCGGCGGCAACGCGGCAGTCGAGACGGGGACTCGTCAGGCAAGGATCAGTACGCTTGGGCGAAGAGGACTTCGGTTGTCGTTTCTTCACCGGTGTAGATGCACTTTCCTGGCGTGTTGGATTGGTCGAAGGGGATGACTCTTACCGTGGCTTTGGTTTCGTCTTTGATCTTGGCTTCGTTGGCGCGGTTGGGGATGAAGTGGCAGCGGACGAAGCCGCCGTGGGTGGTTAATAGCTGCTTTAGTTCGTCGTAGGTATTCGCGTGGCGGGTGTTTTCGGTGCGGTAGGTCAGCGCTTTTTGGAACATGGCGTTGTGGACTTCCTGGAGTTTGTCGCGGAGCCAAGTGGGGGAGAGTTGGGAGAGTTGGACGGTTTCTTTGGCGCGGTCGAGGCGGCGTTTCATGAGGGCGGCGTTGGCTTGGACGTCGCGGGGTCCGACTTCGAAGCGGAAGGGGACGCCGCGTTGTTCCCAGTAGTATTGTTTGTCGCCGGGGCGGGTGTCGCGCCAATCGACGACGATTTGCTGGTGGGTGATGGGGTCGAAGAAGTAGCCGGCGATGCGGTCGCGGGAGAGGCGGGTCTTGGCGGCTTCGAGTTCGCCGGGGCCGACGAGTTGGGCGAGAATCTTCTCGATGAAGGCGCGGACGAGTTGCTCTTCTTCGGGGGTTTTGAAGATGGGGACGATGGCCGAGACGACGTGGGCGACGTGCGGCGGCAGGATGAGGCCTTCGTCGTCGGAGTGGGCCATGATCATGGCGCCGATGAGGCGAGTGGAGACGCCCCAACTGGTGGTCCAGACATGTTCCTGGGCCTGGTTTCGGCCGAGGAATTTGATGTCGAAGGCTTTGGCGAAGTTTTGGCCGAGGAAGTGCGAGGTGCCGCACTGGAGGGCTTTGCCGTCCTGCATGAGGCCTTCGATGGCGTAGGTGGTGACGGCGCCGGGGAATTTTTCGGCGTCGCTTTTGGCGCCTTTGATGACGGGGATGGCGAGGATGTCCTCGGCGAAGGCGGCGTAGATGTCGAGGATGCTGAGGGTTTCCTTCTGGGCTTCGTCGGCGGTTTCGTGGGCGGTGTGGCCCTCTTGCCAGAGGAACTCGGCGGTGCGGAGGAACAGTCGCGTGCGCATTTCCCAGCGCATGACGTTGCACCACTGGTTAATGAGAACGGGGAGGTCGCGGTAGGACTGGATCCATTCGGCGTACATGTGGCCGATGATGGTTTCGGAGGTGGGGCGAATGATGAGGGGTTCTTCGATGGGCCCTGCGGGGGCGAGTTTGCCGTCGGGGCCTTTTTGGAGTTTGGAGTGGGTGACGACGGCGCATTCCATGGCGAAGCCTTCGACGTGCTCGGCTTCTTTGGCGAGGAAGGACTGGGGGATGAGCAGTGGGAAGTACGCGTTGACGTGGCCGGTGTCTTTGAAACGGCGGTCGAGGTCGCGTTGGATGGCTTCCCAGACGGCGTAGCCCTCGGGGCGGATGACCATGCAGCCTTTCACCGGGGAATAGTCGGCGAGCTGGGCGGCCTTGATGACGTCGATGTACCACTGGGCGTAGTCGTCTTTGCGGGGTTTGATGTTTTTGGCCATTTGTCAGTTGTCCGTTGTCAGTTGTTGGTTGTCAGTTGCCGGTGGTGGGCGGCGCCCAAACTACGGCTGCTGGGGTGGCAGATCGCGGCGGCGGACTTTAAGCCTATTTCCGCGGCGGTCGGCCACCAGCAGGACTGGAGGTTGTACATCCAGATTGAGTTTAAGCAAAGTGAGAACAGAGGCGACGGTGAATTGGGGACGCAGATGTCCTGGGCGAAGATAGACGATGCCGATTACGGGCTCGGTGGTGAAGACGGCGAGTCTGCCGAAGTCAGCATCGAAAGTGAGGATGATTCGGCCAGCACTGTAAGCGTGGCGGAGGAGGACAAGATCATCTTGACCGCTGAGGCCGGCTTCTTGCGCAGAGCTGAGGTCAAGTCCGGCCTCGCGCAGGGCCAAGACGACCTGTGGGGGGATGCTTTCGTCGGCGAAAAAAGGAAACGAAGCGAGATTCACTGGGAGACCTCGACTTCGAGCATTGCCTCATGGCCAAAGTACTGGGCGGCATACCGAATGGCTTGCTCGACATCTTCACGGGTGAGGTGGGGGTAGGCCTTGGCGATCTCGTCGATGGAAGCGCCGCCGGCGATCAGTTCGAGGACGAGTTCGACGCTGATGCGGGTGCCGCGGATGCAGGGTTTTCCGGCGAGCACACCGGGGCGAGATACGATTCGGTCGAACGTCATGGGGTTCTCCTTGCGGTACGGGGCTATGCTTCCGCATCCAGTAGCGACTGGAAAGCCCTGTCCACATCGGCGCGGAAAAGGTCAAAGCGGTACACGAGCTTTCGCCTTCTCAGCTTATCCTCGGCCGAGTCGATTGCCTTGGCAAGTTGAACGCGAAGGAATTCCGTTTGTTCTTGCGGATTCAGGCGGGCGAAGTCCTCCGGCAGGTACAACTCAGAGTAGAAACTGCGTGTCTTGGCATTGAAAGATCCGATTTTGAGCCCTGGCCCTGAGTGCTGAGGGAAGCCCGGGCAAAGAACGCTGAAGTAGAAGTGCTCCAGCGGATCGCCGTAGAGGTCAGGGTGCATGATGTCGATGAGCAATTGGTGCAAGTCCCGTACGATTGCTGTCGCCATCTCAGATGCCTCGTTCATCGCGCAGTAGAGCGGGAATCCGAGTGGGCACTGGCGCTGGTAGTTTCGCTGGCTGAATAGGCGTGGGACTTGCTCGTCGTGATATGGGGCGGTGGTGTGGACGTAATCAGTGGGCACGACCTCTGGAAAGTCGGGGCTGCAGTAGACTCGCACGGTCAGTAGCCTCCAGCCGGCCTTTCGCTTGCCCCACCAGCCCCATTGCAGGTGGGGTTGGTGGCGACGATCGATGAGGCTGGTAGCCCAGCCGTCGGTTCCATAGATGCAGACTGCATCCAGGCGGGTCAGTTTGCCCCATCCCACCTCGGCCAGCGCTTCACAGAGGCAAACCAACCGATTCCAGGAGCGGGCACCGGTGTATTGCCAGGTCTGGCGTAATTCGGCGATCAGCTCCTGGGAGAGCGTGTGGCGTGCATCCGGATCGAGACGGCGCGCGGCCTCTCGGAGGTTACCCAGTTCAGGCTGAACGTCGAGCGAAGAATGGACCCAATCACGGATCATTGCAGGGATATTGAATAGGTGTTGGCGGCGGTTGCTCAGGGTGTTTCACGACCATAAAGGGCCATTATTCTCCCCTTCATCTCATCAGGGTCCCAATCACCTACGTCGCCTCTATCAAGTTCATCGAGGCCAATCTGGAGCTCTCGTCGGAGCCATTCGAGCTTGATGTAATACTGCTTCAGAATCCGAATTCCATCGGCAACGGCGGCTTCGGGCGACTCATATCTCCCGTCACGGACCAGTTCTTCGATGATCGCCTGAAGGTCAGATCCAAGAGTGATCGTCATGTGGGCCTCCGATTGCTGGATTCTATCCCGCATTGCGATCTGCCGCTAATGCGGCATGGGGAATTTGGCGGCGAAGGCGGCGACTTCGCCGCGGATTGCGGCCAGCGCGTCGGGGTTGTCCTTGTTCATCATGGCGCGGTCGATGAAGTTGGCGACGGTTTCCATGTCGGATTCTTTCAGGCCACGAGTGGTGATGGCGGGGGTTCCCAGGCGGACGCCGGAGGTGAATTTCGGTGGGCGGGGGTCGTTTGGCACGCCGTTCTTGTTGGCGATGATGCCGGCAGCTTCGAGGGCGTTGGCGGCGTCGGCGCCCGTGAGCGATTCGGACTTGGCGCGGAGGTCGACGAGCATGAGGTGGGTGTCGGTGCCGCCACTGGTGAGGCGATAGCCGCGTTGGGTGAGCGCGGCGGCGAGGGCGGAAGCGTTCTTGACGATCTGCTGGGCGTAGGTCTTGAAAGCCGGTTGGAGGGCTTCGTGGAAGGCGACGGCTTTGGCGGCGATGATGTGCATGAGTGGCCCCCCCTGCGACCCGGGGAAGACGGAGCGGTTGACGGCCTTGGCGAGGTGCTCGTCGTTGGTGAGGATGAGTCCGCCCCGGGGGCCGCGGAGGGTCTTGTGCGTGGTGGTGGTGACGACGTGGCAGTGGGGGAACGGGGAGGGATGAACGCCGGCGGAGACGAGGCCGGCGATGTGGGCGATGTCGGCCAGGAGGAACGCGCCGACTTCGTCGGCGATCTCGCGGAACTTGGCGAAGTCGATCATGCGGGGGTAGGCGCTGTAGCCGCAGAGGATCATTTTGGGTTTGAGCTCTTTGGCCTTGGCGCGGACGGAGTTGAAGTCGATGGTTTCGGTTTTGGGGTCGAGTTCGTAGTGGGCGGCCTTGTAAAAGATGGCGGAGGTGTTGAGCTTCATGCCGTGGGAGAGGTGGCCGCCGGAGGCCAGGTTCAGGCTGATGAACGGGTCGCCGGGCTGCATGAGGGCCATGAAGGCGGCAAGATTGGCGTTGGCGCCGGAGTGGGCTTGGACGTTGGCGAATTTGCAGTTGAAGAGCTGTTTGGCGCGTTCGATGGCCAGGGTCTCGACCTGATCGTAATAGCCACAGGCCTGGTAGTAGCGGGCGTTGGGGTAGCCTTCGGCGTATTTGTTGGTGAGGCAGGAGCCGGCGGCGGCCAGGACTGCGCGGGAGACGTGGTTTTCGGAGGCGATGAGTTCGAGTGTCGATTCCTGGCGCTTGGCCTCAAGCGCGATGAGTTCGGCGATCTGGGGGTCAGTCTGCTGCAAGTTCATATACTCCTCTTTGAGATATCGAAGCGGGGGATTCTACAGAAGGGGGAGGAGAAAGGGAAAGTCGGGAGAGCGGATGGGGTCCAGATCCAGAGAGCAGACTTATCCCCTTCTTCGTGCTCCTAGCCGTGCCCGCGCAGAGTTAGGAACATGACGACCGTGGCGGTGGCGAGGGCGGCTAATGAAAGCACGGCGGCGGCGATCATGAGGATCGTAAATCGCTTGTTTTGGCCCTCGATGATCCGTTGGAGTTGGTCGTCGCGGTAGGTTTGGGTGTCGCGGAGCTGTTGGAGAACGTCGGAGCTGGATCGCGTGCTGTGGCCTACGGATTCCATGGCAGAAGAGACCTGCCGGAGGGAGTCGGAGATGGCTTGGTTGTGTTTGCCGGTCGTTTGGACCTGGGCGTGGAGGTTATCGAGGACTTCCTTTTGGCCGGTGCTGGTTTCGCTGACGGTGGCGAGGATTTCGGTGAGGCGGGATTGCTGGCCGATCTGCTGTTGAAGCTGCTGGCTGATGGCACGCAGGGTTTCGCCCTGGATACGCTGGGCTTCAGGCAGTGATTGGAGGATCTCGGGCAGGTGCGAGAGATAGGAGAGCATTTCGTCCTGCCGGCGGCCTTGCTTTTCGAGGTTCTCGCGGATGGCCGACATGAGATCGGTCAGGGAAATGAAGCCTTGCTGAAGCGAGGCGATGGCGGCGTCCCGGCGGGCGAAGGGGCGGAACAGGCTGAGGGTCGGGCGAGGCGGCGACGCCGGAGGGGCGAGCGAGGTTTCCGTGTTGGACTCGGAGGATGGGGCTTCCAGGGGCAGTTCGCCATTGCCCTGGCGGTTGATGCCAATCAATCGGCCGATACGAGTGAAGAATCCTTCTTGTTGCATCATGGTGGGGAATTATACCGACGAACGGGGGAAAGATGGAAACCGCCAAACCGCCAAACGGCCAAACGGCGAATGGGGGCACGGAAGATGCCCGTTTGACAGTGGTGGAGGGTAAATCTAACATCCGCGCGGCATGCGTCATATACGGCTGACAGTGTGGGGAATGATGCTCGCGCTCCTGGTGGGCGGGGGGTGTGAGCGGAAGAGCGGGCCGGGTGGGAAAGTCGTGGGGACAAGGCCGCGGGTGGCGTCGCTGGTGCCCGCCGCGACGGATCTGTTGATCGCGATGGGCGCGGGGGATCACCTCGTCGCAATCAGCAATTATGATGTGACCAGGGAGGCGACCACGGGCTTGCCCCGGGTGGGGGATTACCAGACATTTGATTGGGAGCAAATCGCGGCCTTGCGGCCGGACGTGATGATTGTGTTTATGACGCCGGACCGGATGCCCGCCGGGCTGAAGCAGAGGGCGGACGGATTGGGCATCCGTCTGGTGAATGTCAGGACCGAGCGGCTTTCCGATATTGTGAACGAGACCGAGAATCTGGGGCGGGTGGTGGGTGAGGAGGCGAAGGCGGCGAGGGAAGTGAGCCGGATCGTGTGGCAGATCGTGTCGGCGGCGGAGCGGGTCCGGGGGCGGGAGCGGGTGCGGACGCTGCTGGTGCGGGACAAAAACGCGGAGGGCGTGGTCGGCCGCGAGAACTTCCTGAATGATGCGTTAGAAGCGGCCGGCGGTGATAATGTGGTGAAAGCGACCGGTTGGCCATCAATTGATCGTGAGCTGCTGATGACGCTGAAGCCGGAGGTGATTATCCAACTGTTGCCGGAGGCTGGCGCGCAGACGGTGCAAGAGGCCAAGCGCGTCTGGGGAACGATGCCGGACATTCCCGCGGTCGCCAATGGCCGCGTCTACGTGATGACGGATTGGTGGGTGCAGAATTCAGGGTCGCATGTCGGCGAGATGGCGGCCCGTTTCGTGGGCATTCTCCACCGCAGCGACCAACGGGGGCGACAATGAATCGATGGAGCGTCAGCAGGCTACTGGCAACGGTGGGCGTGAGCGCTCTGCTTTGGGCGCTGCTGGCGGGGGCGTGTTTGCTCGTCGGATCGACGGGCGAGATTGCGATTCCCGATTGGCCGACGGCCAAAGTCCGGATCGAGCCGGTGTTCCTCGCGTCGCTGGTGGGCGCGGCGCTGGCGGCGGCCGGGGTGGTGTATCAGGCGATCCTGCGCAATCCGCTGGCCGACCCCTATTTGCTCGGGGTCAGCAGCGGCGCGATGCTGTTCTCGTATTTGTGGGAGTTGGGCGCGGCGGGGATCGTGGTGGGCGCCGTGGGGGGGGCGGTCAGTCAGCAAGGGTTCGCCTTTGTCGGGGCGATGCTGGCGGTGGGCGTGGTGTTTGTGCTCGCCAGTTCCCGCGGCAGCCTCGAGCCGATCACGCTCCTGCTCGTGGGCGTGATTGTGAACGCCGTCAACGGGTCCGTGTTTCTGCTGGTGAATGCGGTAACGAAGGATCGGCCGGCGACGGGAGGCCCATTGGCGTTTCTGGTCGGGGGGATCCAGACCAACCTGACGCGGCAGCAAATGTGGGTCGCAGGCGTGGTGATCGCGGTGGGGTGGATGTGGCTGATGTATTTGAGTGGCCAGTTGAATGTGGCGCCGTTGAGCGACGGTGAGGCCGAGGCGCTGGGGGTGAGGATCGGGCGCCTGAGGTGGGGGGGGCTGGTGGTGGGATCGCTGGTGACCGCGGCGGCGGTGGCCATCAGTGGCCCGATCGGGTTTGTGGGGCTGGTCTGTCCGCATTTGGCCAGACTGGTGGCCGGAAGTGATGTCCGGAGGGTGCTGCCGCTGGCGACGGCGCTCGGGGCGGGGCTGCTGGCAGTGGCGAACGCGGCGTCGCGGTATTTGGCGAGGGAGGGGATGGCGGCGACCCTGTTGCCGGTCGGGGTGTTGACCGGGCTGCTCGGTGGGCCGTTCTTTCTATTGCTATTGTGGCAGACCCGACGAACGGTGGGCGGCGAGGGGGGAAAATGACTCAGCTATTGCGGGCCGAGGGGCTGACGTTTGGGTATGACGCGGGCGTGGTCTTGCATCGGGTGGCAGTCGTGTTGAATGGCGGGGAGGTGGTGGCGCTGATCGGGCCTAATGGCAGCGGGAAGAGCACCTTGATTAAGGTGCTGATCGGTTTGTTGCGCGGCGAAGGAACGGTCGAGTGGGAGGGGCGGGAGATTGGGATCTGGAAGCGGAGGCAACTCGCCAGGCGAGTAGCCTATCTGCCACAGACGCCGGCGTGCGAAGGGGGGCAGACCGTGGCGGAGGTGCTGAGATTGGGGCGAGCGCCTTATTGGGGGGCGTTTGGCGTCGAGTCGCTGCGCGATGCGGAAGTGGTGGGCGAGGTCAGCCAGACCTTGGGCTTGGGGGAGCTGATGAATCGGCGGATGGAGGAAATTTCGGGCGGCCAGCGGCAGCGGGTGTTTATCGGGCGGTGTTTAATCCAGGAGCCGGCTGCGATGCTGCTGGATGAGCCGAACACGTTTCTGGATTTGAAGCATCAGGTGGAGTTGGGGGAGTTGCTCCGGAGGTTGGCGAAGGAAAGGGGAATCGGCGTATTGATGGCGTCGCATGATCTGAATCTGGCGGGGGCGTTTGCGGATCGGATGGTGCTGTTGTGCGGCGGGAAGGTGGTGAAGAGCGGGGCGGTGGGGGAGGTTTTGGATGCGGAGCTGCTGTCGCGGGTGTATGGAGTGAGGATGGAGAGGGTGGAACGAGCGGGCGGTTCGCCTGTCGTTATCCCGGTGGTTCCGGATTAGATTGCGTATCGCGTCGGATCCGCCACCCCCGCGTCCGCAAACCCCTTCCTACGCAGCAGACATGAATCGCAATGGCCGCAGGCTTTGCCGTCCCCCGCCGGGTCATAGCAACTCCGCGTCAGCGAGTAATCCACCCCCAACTCCACCCCACGCCGAATAATCTGCCCCTTGGTCAGATGCATCAGCGGAGTGTGGATGATGAACGGACGACTGCCCGAAGTGGTCGTCATTCTGGTGGCGAGGTTCGCCATCTTCTCAAAGGCGATAATGAATTCCGGGCGGCAGTCGGGGTAGCCACTGTAATCAATCGCATTCACACCGATGAAGATATCGCGCACCTCCCGGACTTCCGCGAAGGCCAACGCATACGAGAGAAAAACCGTGTTCCGCGCTGGCACATACGTGATCGGAATATTGCCGGCCATGGCAGACTCGTCGCGGTCCTTCGGGACAGCGATGTCGTCGGTCAGGGCGCTGCCGCCGAACTGGCGGAGGTCGATCTCGATAATACGGTGCTCCGCGACATCGTAAACCACCGCAATCCGCCCGGCCGCGACCAGTTCTTGCCGATGGCGCTGGCCATAATCGAATGAAAGCGAGTAGAGGGGGTAAAACTGCTCGTGTTTGGCAATCGCCAGGCACGTCGTCGAGTCGATGCCCCCGCTGCTCAGGATGATCGCAGGCTGGTTGCGGTACATGGCGGAGGATTGTATCGTTCGCAGGCAAGTTGTCATTGGTTATTTATTACTTGTTATTTGTTTCGGCGGCTGGCGAGTAAGCGCAGAGGACGTTGGCGATGAAGATTCACGAGTATCAGGCGCGGCAGATCTTGAGTGAGAATGGGATTCCGGTTCCGGCGGCAGAGGTGGTTCGCTCGCCGGAGGAAGCGGGGGTGGCGTATAAGAAGCTGAACTCGCCGATGTGCGTCGTCAAGGCCCAAGTCTACGCCGGCGGCCGCGGCAAAGCCGGCTTCGTGAAGCTCGTGCGAAGCGCCGACGAGGCGCGGGCGGCGGCGAAGTTCATGTTGGGCAACCGCATGGTCAGCCCGCAAACGGGGCCGGAGGGCGTGTCGGTTTCGGTATTGCTCGTTGCGCCGGGCGTGAATATTGCCCATGAGTATTACCTGGGCGTGACGGTCGATCGCGGGCGGAATACCGCGACCATGATCGCGTCGGCCCAGGGCGGGGTTGAGATTGAAGAGGTCGCCAGAAAAACGCCGGAAAAGCTGCTGAAGGAGCCGCTGCATCCGCTGATCGGGTTGCAGGGCTTTCAGGCCCGTGACATCGCCTATCGCCTCGGCTTCAAAGATAAGCTCGCCGGCGAGGCGGCCAAGCTCATGATGAACCTCTGCAAGGTCTTCCTCAAGACCGATGCATCCCTCGCCGAAATCAATCCGCTGGTGGTCTCCAAAGAGGGGCAACTCCTGGCCATTGATGCGAAAATCAATTTTGATGACAACGCGATGTTCCGGCATCCGGAGATCCAGGCCATGGCCGATGAATCCCAGGAAAAGCCGCTGGATGTGCGGGCCAGGAAGGCGGACCTCAACTACATCGCCCTCGACGGCACCATCGGCTGCCTCGTCAATGGCGCGGGCCTGGCCATGAGCACCATGGACATCATCAAGCTCCACGGCGCCGAGCCCGCCAACTTCCTCGATGTCGGCGGCTCTGTCACCCCCGAAGGCGCCATCGAAGCCTTCCGAATCATCCTCTCCGACTCCAAGGTCAAGGGCATTCTCGTCAACATCTTCGGCGGCATCGCCAAGTGCGACACCATCGCGTCGGCGCTGGTAACGGCCGGCCGCGAAGTTGGCTTCAAGGTGCCCGTCGTGGTGCGATTAGAGGGCACGAATGTGGACCGGGCGAGGGAGATATTGGATGATGCGAAGGGAGAATTGCCGACGCTGACGACCGCGACGGATCTGACCGACGCGGCGAAGAAGGTGGTGGCGGCGGTGGGATAACGCTTGTTCACCACCGAGGCGCGGAGACACGGAGAGGAGAACAGTTCCCGCGCGCGCTAAAGCGCACCCTACAGATAGGCGAAGCAGGGCATCACTCGCGGCTGTCCATGGCGGCGCGGGCGGAGATGGCGGTGGCGATGGCGCTATTGATCTCGTTGTAGATGGCGGGGTGGTCGCGGCGGAGTTGGTCTAAAGTGGCGGCGGCGACGATCACGGCGCCGGAGTTGTCTTTTACGGAGTAAACCGGGCCGGTGGGGGTGGCGTGAATGGTGATGGTCTGGTGGCGACTGACGAGGTGGACGATGACGGGGGCGGTGGATCGTGGGGGTGGGGTGTGGGTGGTGCAGCCGAGGGGGAGCAGAGCGAACAGGGGAAGAATCGCGCGCGATGCGGTGTGCTTGAGCATGGGGATTACCTCCGGAGGATATTGTAACTTGCGGGCAGTCAAAAAAGAACAAGGCCTCGGAGGGTACATCCGGGCCTGTGGTCCTTCCGTCTTATCCCGTTGCGGGGATGGCGGAGGGTTGCGTTTGTCCGGCGAGCCTGCCGAAGATCATCCAGAGCACTACGCCGGTGCCCAACACAATCAGGCCAATGATCATGCTCAAACTCATCCGCCCCGCAACCGCCGGCTCTTGGCGGAGCATCTCCAACAGGAATCGGGTGCCCCCTTCCAGGATCATCATCACCGCAAACACCCGGCCGGGGGCAGGGCGAAGCGTGAAATAGCAGAACACGATGCCGGCGATCAGCAATGCCGTGATCGTGCTGTAAAGCTGCGTCGGGTGCAACGCACGCGAGCGCTCGGCGGCGGCGAGTTTCGTCAGGTCTGGGTTGTTCTCGAACGTCTTGGGGTCACGCAGATGTGCCCGGCCGGATGAGTTCATCTCCAGCAGTCGCGGATTGGGTTTGATCTCGTGTGCGGCGTACTGGTCGATGTACGCCGGGCTGTGGTAGGGGAATCGCACCGACCATGGCAGGTCGCTCTCCGCCCCGTAACAACAGCCATTCAGAAAACACCCGATCCGCCCGATGCCCAACGCAATCATCAACCCAGGCGCCACAATGTCCGCCGTCAACCTCAATGCAAACTTCTTCCACAACAGATATCCCACCACCACCGGCGTCGCCAGGATGAACCCGCCATAATACGTCAACCCGCCGCTCGTCAGGTTGATCATGTTCACGAAATTGTCCCACCCCGACACATCCGGCTGCGTAAACTCCGCCAGATTCTCCAGAATATGGCTCACCCGCGCGCCCACAATCCCCGCTATCAACCCAAACATCGCCGCATTGATCAGAACCTCCCCGTCCAGCTTGTTCCGCCTCGCCAGGTATTTCGCCAGGTGCGACGCCAGCAGAAACCCAATGACCAGCATCAAACCAAATCCATAGATCGGTATCGTTAAACCGCCAATGTGAAACTGCCAGATCGTCTGTCTCATGCCAGCGGACCTACTTCAGCGTCTTGTGCTCGATCGTCTCGGTGATCCGGTTGTGCTCATCGAGGATGACGACGCGCGACTTGTGCGTTTCGAGCTCGGCGGCCTCCGCCAGAACGTAGCTCAGGACGATCACCTTGTGCCCCACCTGCGTCAGCCGGGCGGCCGCGCCGTTGACGGCAATCACGCCGCTACCCGCCTTGCCAGCAATGATGTAGGTCTCGAAACGTTTGCCGTTCTCGCAATCCGCAACCATAACCGCTTCATTTGGCAACAGCCCCGTCGCCTTCAGCAGATCGGTGTCAATAGTAATGCTCCCGTGGTAGTTCACGTCGGTGAACGTCACGGTCGCCCGGTGAATCTTGGCTTTCAGGAGTTTCGTCAACATCCAACCCGAAATTGTAGGCGAAGATCGCCTCCCGGTCACTACCCGCCCGTCCCAGGTTGCATCAAAGCCATCCACCGGCGACAATGCCCCCGAAACAGGAGGTCTTATCATGCGTCTCAAACTGGCTTTGGCGATGGGCATCACAATGGCATTCTGCGCCGGATGCACGACCGCGCCCAAGCTGAAAAACGAACAGATAATCAACCTCTGGCCCGACAAAGCCCCAGGCCAGCTCGCCGATACCCCCGCCGATATCCCCGCCATCCAGGTCTATCTCCCACCCCCTGGCAAGGCCACCGGTGCTTCCTTCGTCGTTTGCCCCGGCGGCGGATACGGCGGCCTCGCACAACACGAAGGCCCCGTCGTCGGCCGATGGTTCGCTGACAACGGCATCACCGCCTTCGTCCTCCGCTATCGCCTCGCTCCCAAATACCACCACCCCGCCCCACTCACCGACGCCCAACGCGCCATCCGCTTCGTCCGCTCCCATTCCAAGGACTGGCGCCTCGACCCCAAACGCATCGGCATCCTCGGATTCTCCGCCGGCGGCCACCTCACCAGCACCGCCGCCACCCACTACATCCCCGCCGACCCCAATTCCGACGACCCCGTCGAACGCGTCTCCTCCCGCCCCGACCTCCAAATCCTCATCTACCCCGTCATCACCATGGGCCCCGGAGGACACGAAGGCTCCAAAAACAACCTCCTCGGCAAAGACGCCTCCAAGGAAATGATCGACCTCTTCAGCAATGAAAAGCAGGTGACCAAGGACACCCCGCCAGCGTTCTTGATGCATTCCGTGTCGGATACCGCCGTTCCCGTCGGAAATTCGGATGCGTACACCGCCGCCCTGAAAGCCGCAGGCGTCCCGTTTGAGTATGTCCGAGGCGAACTGGGGCAACACGGCGTTGGACTGCAAAAGACATGGACGCCGCAGTGCATCCAGTGGCTTCAGTCGCTAACCTTTGCCAATAAAGAGGTTGAGGCAAAGTAAAAACAGATTCCCATTGGGGGCCCATCGCCACGCGCCACGAATCTCACCAGCCGACGCTTGAACTGTCCATTCATGTCGCTATAGTCTACATTCTCTATAGGAAAATGTATTAGCTGCCGGAGAAAAACATGCGATTTGAGACTTTGGCGATTCACGCGGGCCAGCCCCCTGATCCGGCCTACGGCGCCGTCATGACCCCCATCTACCAAACATCCACCTTCGCCTTCAAGGCAGTGAACCAGCCAGGAAAGTTCGACTATTCCAGGTCCGGCAATCCCACCCGCAACGCTTTGGAGGAATGCCTGGCCGCGCTCGAGGGAGGAACCGCCGGCTTCGCCTTCGCAACCGGCATGGCCGCCGAGGCGACCCTGCTCGCTGCCCTATCCCAAGGCGACCACGTGCTCGTCCATGATGATCTATACGGTGGAACGTATCGCCTCCTGACCCAAGTGACCGCCAATTTCGGCGTCGGCGTCGATTTCGTCAACATGAGAAACCTCCCGACGCTCGACAAAGCCATCCGCCCCAATACCAAGCTCCTCTGGACCGAAACGCCCACGAATCCCCTGATGAACCTCCTCGACCTGGCCGCCATCGCGAAACTCGCAAAAAATAAAGGCCTCGCCACGGTCTGTGACAATACATTCTTGTCGCCATACTTCCAGCGGCCTTTGGACCTCGGTATTGACAACGTCGTGCATTCCACAACCAAGTACATCAATGGCCATTCCGATGTGGTAGGGGGGGCATTGATCACCAGCAACCCGAACTGGGCAGAAAAATTGGCCTTCCTCCAGAACGCCATGGGCACCTGCGCCGGACCTCAGGATTGTTTCCTCGTGTTACGCGGCTTGAAAACCCTGCCGGTCCGCATGGAAGCCCACAATCGAAACTCCCTGGAACTGGCCAGATGGCTTTCAAAACATCCGAAGGTCAAGGCCGTGCTGCATCCGGGCCTGGAAAGTCACCCGCAGCACGAATTGGCCAAACGCCAGATGACGGGCTTCGGCGGCACCTTCTCCTTCCGCCTGCGGGGCGGAAAAGACGAAGCGTTCCGTTTTCTGGGCGGCGTCAAGCTGCTGACCCTTGCCGAATCCCTCGGCGGCGTCGAATCCCTCATCGAACACCCCGCGACAATGACACACGCCTCCATGCCCGAAGAGGTCCGACTCGCCCTGGGCATAACCGACGATCTCATTCGGATTTCAGTGGGCATTGAACACATCGATGACCTGATTGCCGACCTGGAGGCGGCGTTGAACGGGGTATGACGGCCCAGGACCATGCACCTTTCATTTAATGAGGAGTGACCCCTTTTCTTTTTCCGATGAGTCACCGCTCGCATCGCCCGCGAAGCCAACCACTGCAACGTCCTCTGCCTCGGCTGCGATCTCCTCACCGACAGCCAGATCCGCAAAATCATCCAGGTCTTCCTCGCCACCCCCTTCGGCGAAGGCCGCCACGCCCGCCGCGTCGCCAAACTCAACGCCCTCGAACGCGCCCAAGCCATCCCCATCGTCCAGCAACACGCCCAGCAATAACAAGCCATCCTATAAAACCCCCGCCCATCCCCCCCCCCAATTTCATCCCCTTCCCCCAACCCCCCCCATCGTCCACCCCCACCTGCCAGCCAACCCCTGCCCACCCTTTTTCTGGCCCCAATAAGACTCCCGACCCCTTTTGGCCTCCAATTAATAAGGAGTGACCCCTTTT
>JAPLNB010000148.1 GCA_026693085.1 Planctomycetota bacterium
GCAGGACACACAGGACATTCGCAACAGGCTTCACGCCAACACCCGGCGCGTACGCCGCTCTCCGTCCCGGCTGCGTGCCTTCATTCTGGCGTCCGACCTGCCATCGCCGCTGGATTGAGGAATGTTACATTACTGTTGCGAACGTCAATATGCCAGCGCCGACGGGGTAATGGTGCCGGCGACGACGGCGGCGGAGAAGCAGAAACGTCGGCAGACGGTGCTGAAACAGCGTCGGGAGAGGTCAGGGCAACGGGGCAAAAGGCGTGGTCATCTGCCGGCGGTAAACGCAGGAGCGGATCAGCGGTACAAGCGGTTCTACCTGACGGCGTTCTACGATCAGTATCGGAAGCATTGGCTGGTGTCGGTGACGCGGAAGGACCACAAGGGCCTGGGGAAACTTCTGAGGCGGGATGCGGCCAAGTTGCGTCTGCGAGCGGCCGACGAGCGGGTCGGGCGGGTGGATGGGGCGGCGGTTAAAAGGGCCGGGGATGCGATGGGACAACCACCCTGCGGAAGGGATGATGGCATTGGAGGCGTTGCACGAAAGCAAGTTGTGGGACCGATACTGGACCAACGCCTTGTGGCAACGCAATTAAGGCCCTTTCGGATTATCTGGCGCACCCCCCGCTGTTGGGTATTCGCGAGGGTTTTGCACCTGCCCGCTCTGCCGGTAAGATTCGCTCGGAATTAAACCCAAAACGGAGAACCACCGCGCCATGCCACGACGACAAGATGTAAAAAAAGTGATGATCATCGGCTCCGGCCCGATCGTCATCGGTCAAGCCTGCGAATTCGATTATTCCGGCACCCAGGCCTGCAAAGCCCTGCGCAAGCTGGGATACGAGATCCTGCTCGTCAACTCCAATCCGGCGACAATCATGACCGACCCCGGCACCGCCGACATCACCTACATCGAACCCCTCAACGTCAACACTCTCGCCGAAATCATCGAAAAAGAACGCCCCGACGCCCTGCTGCCCAACCTCGGCGGCCAGACCGGCCTTAACCTGGCCTCCGAGTTGGCCAAGCAGGGCATCCTCGAAAAGTTCGCCGTCAAGGTGATCGGCGTTGACATCGACGCCATCGAACGCGGCGAAGACCGCATTATCTTCAAGCAGACGATGCAATCCCTCGGCATCGACATGCCAAAGAGCAGCCCAGCCTTCTCCGTCGAGGAGGCCGAGAAAGCCGTCGACCAGCTCGGGTACCCCGTCGTCATCCGCCCCGCCTACACGCTGGGCGGCACCGGCGGCGGACTTGTCTACAACGTCGAAGAGCTCCGCACCGTCGCCTCCCGCGGCCTGGCTGCCTCGCTCGTCAACCAGATCCTCATCGAGGAATCCGTCCTCGGCTGGGAAGAGCTCGAGCTCGAAGTCGTCCGCGACTCAAAAGGCCAGAAAATCACCGTCTGCTTCATCGAGAACATCGACGCCATGGGCGTCCACACCGGCGATTCCTTCTGCGCTGCCCCCATGCTCACCATTGCCCAGGAACTCCAGCAGAAACTCCAGAAACACTCCTACGACATCGTCGATGCCATCAAGGTCATCGGCGGCACCAATATCCAGTTCGCACACGACCCCAAGACCGGCCGCGTCGTTGTCATCGAGATCAACCCCCGCACCAGCCGCTCTTCCGCCCTGGCTTCCAAGGCCACCGGCTTCCCCATCGCCTTCGTCTCCTCTCTCCTGGCCGCCGGACTCACGCTCGACGAAATCCCCTACTGGCGCGACGGCACCCTCGAAAAATATACGCCCTCCGGCGACTACGTCGTCATCAAGTTCGCCCGCTGGGCCTTCGAGAAATTCAAGGACGCCCAGGACAAGCTCGGCACCCAGATGCGTGCTGTCGGCGAGGTCATGGCCATCGGCAAGAACTACAAGGAGGCCTTCCAGAAAGCCATCCGCTCCCTCGAAAATGGCCGCCATGGTCTCGGCTTTGCCAAAGACTTCAACCAGAAATCGCTCGACGAACTCCTGGCCCTCCTCAACGAGCCCACCAGCGAACGCCAGTTCATCATGTACGAAGCCCTCCGCAAAGGCGCCGACATCGATGACCTTTACCGTCGAACCTACCTCAAGCCCTATTTCATCCAACAGATGAAGGAACTCGTCGAGTTCGAAGAACGCATCCTCAAGTACAAAGGCAAGAAACTCCCCGACGATCTGCTCGCCCGCGCCAAGAAAGACGGCTTCTCCGACAAATACCTCGCCCAGATCTTCGGCCTCAAGGAAGCCGACATCCGCGCCCAACGCATCAAGCTCGGCGTCGTCGAGGCCTGGGACGCCGTCCCCGTCTCCGGCGTCGAAAACGCCGCCTACTACTACTACTCCACCTACAACGGCGTCGACAAAGTCCCCACCTCCAACCGCCGCAAGGTCATGGTCCTCGGCGGCGGGCCCAACCGCATTGGCCAGGGCATCGAATTCGACTACTGCTGCGTCCACGCCGCCTTCGCACTCCGCGACGCCGGTTTCGAATCGATCATGATCAACTGCAACCCCGAAACCGTCTCCACCGACTACGACACCTCCGACAAACTCTACTTCGAGCCACTCACCGTCGAAGACGTTCTGGCCATCTACGACAAGGAAAAACCCGAAGGCATCGTCGTCCAGTTCGGCGGCCAGACACCCCTGAACATCGCCAACGACCTCGCCGCCGCCGGCGTCAAGATCCTCGGCACCTCCGTCAACACCATCGAGCTCGCCGAAGACCGCGATCAGTTCCGCCAGATGATGCAGAAGATGGGCATTCCCATGCCCGAGTCCGGCATCGCCTCCTCCATCGCACAGGCCGTCGAAGTCGCCAACGGCATCGGCTATCCGCTCATCGTCCGCCCCAGCTTCGTTCTCGGCGGCCGCGGCATGCAGGTCGTCTACGACCAGCCCATGCTCGAACGTTACGTCGCCGCCGCCGTCAACATCACACCCGATCGGCCCATCTACATCGACAAGTTCCTCGACAACGCCATCGAATGCGAAGCCGACGCCATCTCCGACGGCCGCGACTGCTTCGTCCCCGCCGTCATGGAACACATCGAACTGGCCGGCATCCATTCCGGCGACTCCGCCTGCGTCATCCCCCCCATCAGCATCCCCCAGAAACACCTCGATACCATCAACGAATTCACCGCCCGCATCGCTACCCAGCTTGGCGTCGTCGGCCTCATGAATATCCAGTACGCCATCGCCAAGGACACCGTCTACGTCCTCGAAGCCAACCCCCGCGCCTCGAGAACCGTCCCCCTGGTCTCCAAGGTCTGCAACATCCAGATGGCCCGCATCGCCACCCAGCTCATGCTCGGCAAAGCCCTCTCCGACATCAAGCTCGAACACCGCACCATTCCCCACTTCGGTGTCAAAGAGGCCGTCTTCCCATTCAATATGTTCCCCGAAGTCGACCCCATCCTCGGACCCGAAATGCGCTCCACCGGCGAAGTGCTTGGCCTGGCCAAATCGTTCGGCCACGCATTCTTCAAGTCCCAGGAAGCCGCTCAACAAACCCTCCCAACCTCCGGAACCGTCCTCATCACCGTGGCCGCCAAAGACCGCCCCGCTGTCCTCGAAGTCGCCCGCCGTTTCGCGGAACTGTCCTTTAAGATCAAGGCCACCGAAGGCACCCACACCTTCCTCGTCTCCCAGGGTATCGCCTCCGAAATGATCTTCAAGATCAATGAAGGCCGCCCCAACATCGTTGACGGCATCAAGAACCGCCAGATCAACCTCGTCATCAACACCCCGAACAGCAAAGCCGGCCAAACCGACGACTCCTACATTCGCAAGTCCGCCATCAAACACAAGGTTCCCTACATCACCACCCTCACCGCCGCAATCGCTGCTGCCCGGGGCATCGCCGCCGAACGCGAAGGCCGCGAAACCGTCTGTTCGCTCCAGACCTACCACCAGGCCATCCACTGACCCAGGAAACAGCTATGCCAAGAACAATCTCGCTGGTGATATTGCTCGGGTTTGCCGGCTTCATTGTGCCGTGCGCGCTCGCCGAAACCAGGCCCGCCGGCGACTAGCCTCTCCACGGCCTCACTTTCCCGGTCTTCCTCGCCGAGGGCCTCGAATTCAGAACCTGGGAATCCCCCACCACCTTCAGGCACACCTACTACGTCGATCAATCGCAGCCCAACGCCTCCGCCATCTTCTCCGAATGCTGGCAACCCTCCCCCGACAAGACCAGCTTCTGTGCCCCTCTCCCCGCCCACTACTTCCCCCCCGACTACAGCCCCATCAACCCCAACAACGCCCTCTTGGAAATCACCACCCAGCGCATCGCCTTCGGCCCCGACCCGATCGGCCTGGGCTTCATCCGCGTCAAAGGCTTCACCATCGAACAGGTCGGCAACGCGTTCCCCATGCAAGAGGAAGGGGCCATCTCCACCCGGCGCGGCCACCACTGGATCATCGAAGACAACACCATCCGCCAGGCCAATGGCGTTGGCATCGACGTCGGCAGCCAGTTCGGCGGATCTCGGCCGGGGGATCAGGTGCAACGAATGGGTGGCGACGGGGGCGGCTACCCCTGTGCCGGGCAGTCTGCATGCCGCGGCAATCAGGGCACAGAAAAGCGATCTCCAACCCGATGTGCGAATCAACGATTTCATGTAATCGCTGCTGCT
>JAPLNB010000149.1 GCA_026693085.1 Planctomycetota bacterium
CGCCTCAGCCCCAATCGCCCGCTCATATGCACGGCGGTCGCTATGTGTCGGTTCTGGTCACTTTGTGGTCGGTTTTGGTCGTTTTCGGTCGCTTTTGGTCGCTTTTATTAAACAGGAATCCACTCAACCCCCCTCCCCCGCTCAATTTACGATTTTTCACCCCCTCCAAACTTTTTTTTTCCCCCAATTAACTAATTCTTGCCTTAACTGACCCCTGTCCCCTGACCACTTCCCTCTACCCCCTCACGCCCCTCAGCCACTCCAGCCCCGCTTCCGCCGCACCCTCATTCGCCTACCCGGACACGATCCAGTAGAGCAGCGTCGCCTGCACATCGATGAAGGCGACGACACGGATCACGCCCACTGGCACTTCTCCGCGAGACATACCATTGGTCTTGGACCAATAGTGAATCAAGCGGCCGCCCAGGGGATTGTCCAATTGAACCTCCTGGCGCTCGTTGACCATACGCACACCCAGCGCCACGGTCTCCGAATCTCGGCGACCCAGCTCAAAGAGAACCGTCATCGGCCACTCCAGTCCCTTGGCGCTATGCCAGGTGCTGATGACCACTGCCCGCTCATCGACGCTAACGCCCTGGCGGTCGGCTTCATCAAGTCCGAGCTGCTGCAGATGAGCCACCAAGCCGGCGGGCGTGCATCCTGTCCCTTGTGCGGCGCATGCCTGAAGTTCCGGGCGTGGAAACGCTCTCCTACACATCACTACCATCCGGGCTCCAGACCCACGTCGCATTCCTGGACCCCTGGACCTTACTCCTTAGGGTACGCTACCTCTGCCGGGATCGGCCGGTCGGGCAGGTCCTCGTCCACGTTGGCGATGTAGATCCACCAGTTGTTGTAGCCCCTCTTGGTGTAGCCGGGGGCCTTGGGAATGTGCGAAATCCACCACACCTGGTAGCCGTACTGTGTGTGGTCCCACTCGTCGCTGCCGATCATGCGCGCCTTGCCGGTCAGATCGGGATAGTGGAACCAGTTGTCCGCGTACGAGAGCACCGAGCGCTTGTTGTTGTAGTCATAGCCGGACTGCCCGTTCGGCGGGACGTGGCAATTGCCCACGTGCGAGGGCTTGCCGGGGTTGTCCATCTCAACGCTGGAGAACGTGTTCCAGGGATCCTGGCCGCGCAGCTCTTTCTTCCAGACGCCGTGCCCGAACTGCAGCGCGAGCATGCTCTCGCACCGGTGCGAATAGCTGTGGATCATGTTGTCCGCTCCGACCTCGTAGTTGAACCCCATGACCCACACCGTCCGCCCGCACTCCGGCGGTATCTCGTAGGGCCGGTAGAACCACTCGTTGTCGGTCGGCGCGAAGCGAGCGTAGCGATTCGGAATGTACATGGCCAACTCGTCGTACCCGAACCAGCCCGCGCCCCACAGCCAGATCTCCGTCACGCCCTCCTTGCGGATGCGATCGATCAGCTTGTTCTCCTCGAAGATCTTGCGGTAACTGGAGCGATCAGGCTGATGCGAGAGCTTGTCCGGGTCCTTTCGGGCGGCCAAGTAGCTCTCCTCGGTGTAGCGAAAGCCGTCGATCTTCTCGGAATAGCCGTCGATCTCGATGACATCGACGATCTGGTAAGTAATGTACCCGCCGCTGGCCACGTGGATGGCGTCGGCCAGGACATGCGAATACGCCCGCGGATCGCTGGCCTTCAGAAACTCGACCAGCGTCTTGCCGCCCTGGCTCCTGAGCTTGGGGTTGTAGATGACCACGATCACCTTGGCCAGCTTGGGTTTCGTGGCCAGGTCGGCGTTGTATATGAACTTCGGCGGCTGCCACTTCGCGTTCGTCGGGTCGGGCACGGTGTAGCCGCCGATATCGCTCAGCTCGCCCTCGGGCTTGACGACGGGCAGCGATTTCCACGCCGGCGGGGTGGGGCCTGCCTGTTGGGCCTGGACCATCGACAAGCCGGCCAGGCCGACAATCGTCGCGAGGATCGCTCGATGTGATCGTATGCACTTCATCCGCTTCTCTCCGTATTCGCCACGAGGGGGCTCTATCCAGGCGGCCATCATAGACACGCCCCTGCCTGAGTGTCGAGCCGAGCCCGCCGACGCTTCAATGGCGGGGTGCGGCCATTCTTTGTGGCCTCAGGCGGCGGCACGTTGAGCCCAATAGGCTTTCCACTGGCCGCTCTCACGCATCGCCATCAGGTTCATCATGCACGCCGCATGATCCCGATCCCATTTCATCCCCGGCCGCTTCAGCCGCAACGTCAGCGTCTTGCACGTCGCCTCCGTCGGCCCTGAGCCAATGTCCCAGCCGTTGGCCAGTGCCGTCGGATAATCCAGCATCTCCCGCCGCTTCCACACATAGTCCCGTAGCCGACGCAGGCAGTCCTTCTTTCGCGCGGCACGCACCTGCTTGCCCAACGCCTCGATTCCCGCCAAGAGCGCCCTGGCCCCGCCCGCCTTGGCCTCCTTCAGACATTGGCTGGCCCAGTCGCGGGCCGTCTCCCCCTCCCCCAGGCAGCACCTCGCCGCCTCGTGCACATGCTCGGACAAGTGGGAGAAGTCCAGCATCACCGCATCGAGAAACACCAGCCACAGGATCACCTGATTCCAGATCCACTTGGCCCCGTCCGTCAACGACAGTTTCTGGTCGGCCGCCTCCAGGTGTATCGGTGCCGCGTGGGATCCGAGGAGTTGCCCGAAGGCCTTGCCGTCCTCCTCGCTGACGAACGCATGGCGACGCGTCTTGCCCTGGTCGTAGAAAATCCCGATCTTCATCTCCTTGAATCGCTCATCGCTGCCGGCCTTGGGCAGCGGCAGCGGCTTGGTGACTGCGCAGCAGCTTCCCTGAACGGTATGGCTGCCAGCCAGGCGACGCTGAGAAGGGGCAGCAACACGGCTGCCCGTGCTGGGCTGGATAGGATGCTGATCATGGCAGCTTGTCCTATCAGGTGCCGTCGACGACGTGTACGCAATGGCCGCCTGCGAGGACTACCGCGCCACCCGGAGCGGCGTTCCGCCGTCGGGCGGCAGCCATGGCTGAGAACTCGGAGGCGGTTCAGCGTGGGAATCCCAACCTCCGGGTTTTCAACCCGGCGAGCTGGCTCGGCGATCACGTCCGCGGGCAGATTGGGATTCACAACCACCCGAAAACGAAGATCGTCCCATTGTCTTCCAGAGGGTCTTCCCGCTTGACCAGATCATTTTCGCAGAAAACTGCATCTTGCTCGTCCGTGTCGGTAGAGACTCGTCATTTTCCTGGTCTTCGCGAGATAGCTCGCATTATCCTGCGGGATCATCATCGTCGTTGGCTTAGTCCCAGGAATCAGGATCTGCCTCCAACACCAGTTCAGCCTCGTCTACATGGTCGTCTTCCTCAGGCGCACATCCTGCCGCTCAGGCGTAGCGATGTGGCGCGGGTGCGTGCGGATCCGACTCGCACCAGCAGACGACATCGGTAGAATGGAATACGGCCACGAACAGGAAGAGGTACGGATGAAATCCAGGACCTGGGTTGTGAAGCGTGCCGTAGTGGTGTTCGCGGTTGCGGGGTTCATGCAATTCCTGCTGGCGAAAGGGTCCGCTCACGGCGAAGCTCGGACACCCGAAACGATTGCCCTGACTGCACAGGAGGCACAGCAAGTCCAGGAGCGCGACTGGCTGTTTCAGGCGATGGGCGAGCCGCTGCCACAGAGGACATCGAAGGAGATCCGCTGGGCGCGGGAGATGGCCCAGAGGGTTGCCCGCAGCCGCCGGGCGCCGGACCTGTCCGCTGAGCTTGCGGAGCTGGGGGCGCTGGAGAAGCGACTGACGGAACTGACCGATGAACCTGGCAAGCTGCACGCGGCTCAGGTTGCCGATGTGGCGCCGAGCTGGATCTGGTACCCCGAGGGCAAACCCCAGGAAGATGCTCCCGCCGCAGCGAGATTCTTTCGCCGGCGGTTCGAGCTGCCTGCAGGCGTTCGTGGAGCCGAGCTGCGTATCGCGGCAGACGATGCGTGTGAATTCTTTCTCAACGGCCGGAAAGTCGGTGACCAGGACACGTGGCGACACACCGCGATCGCCGCAGTGGAAACGCTGCTGAAGGCCGGAGAGAATGTGCTCGCCGTGCGCGCCGAGAACAGGCCCGCCCCAACGAAGAATCCGGCCGGGCTGATTGTGTGCCTGTCGATCAGGCTGTCCGACGGCAACCAGGTGGTAATCGTCTCGGATCAGTCGTGGCGAACTGCAACGCAGGCAGCCCCGCAGTGGGAACAACCTGCTCTTGACGACTCCGCTTGGAGCATGGCTATTGTGATCGCCCCCTTCGGCGGCGGGCCCTGGGGGAAAATCGGGGGTCTGGGATCCGATGGATTGGACGATCCGGCGGCGGCATATGCAGGCGTGGACCCGGCCGTGAAGCAGCTTTACTTTCGGGTGCGGCAGGTCAAGCGGTCCATCATGTTCCGCAACCCGGTAGTGGACTTTGGGGAGTTGCTGTTCATTGATCAGCCGCTGCCCCAAGGGCCTGAGTCGCTCCATGAGGCCATCCACCGCATGGGAATCATGGCGACTCCAGGCGGACGGCTTCTGGTGCTCGATGGTTTGCATCCCGGCGGCAAGCTGCGGCAACTGGCGCCGGAGAAGCCGGGCAGCTTCTGGAGACCCGATCTGTCGTTTGACGCCAAGAAGGTGCTTTTCTGTTACAAGCCGCATGATGGGAAGAGTTTTCATCTTTATGAGATGAATGTCGATGCTACCGGCCTGAGGCAACTGACCGACAGTGATTACGACGACATCGACCCGATCTACTTGCCCGACGGGCATATCCTCTTTACGACAACGCGGGGGAATTCCTACGTCCGTTGCGGGCCGTTCATCTATTCATACATCCTTGCCCGTTGCGATGCCGACGGCGGCAATGTCTACCTGATCAGCTATAACGGCGAACCGGATTTTGTGCCGTCGCTGATGGAAGACGGCCGGGTAGTCTATTCCCGATGGGAGTACTCGGACAAGCCGCTGTGGCGGCTGCAGAAACTGTGGACCACGAACCAGAACGGAACGGGCACCGCGCACTTCTGGGGCAACCAGTCGGTCTGGCCGGATCATCTCTCCGAGCCGCGTCAGATTCCGGGCAGCCCCCGAGTCATGTTTTCGGGGGTTGGCCACCACGACTGGTGGTCCGGATCGATCGGGATTGTGGACGCCGGGAAGGGTCGAGACTACCCCAACGGCCTGACGAAAGTCACCGCCGATCTGGCCTGGCCCGAGGTCATCGCGCCACCGGAGGACCCGAAGGAGGCCGCGGACTATCATAGCTCGGGACGATTCACCGGCTACAAGACCGCGTACCCGCTATCCGAAGAGGATTTCCTGGTCTCGGCCCGCGGCGTAGGGAACAAATTCAGGCTGTACCTGATGGACGTGCACGGAAACCGGGAGTTGATCTACGAAGGCGTCTACAACGTCTGGCATGCCGTTCCGGTCAAACCGCGGCCTGTACCGCCGAGGCAACCGGACCGTGTAGCCTGGCCGGGCACTGGGAAGGACCGTAAACCGGTCGAGCCGGGCGTTTTTTTCAGTGCTGACGTGTGCCAGGGCGTCGACCTGCCCAGAGGAATGGTCAAGTACCTGCGGGTCTTCCAGTTGGACTACAAGACGTATTCGACCTGGAACAAGACGTATCGCCATTCGGGCCCGCCGGTGTCGATCGTGCAGGAAGAGGGAGTGAAGCGGATCCTGTCGGAAGTGCCGGTGGAGGCGGATGGATCGGTGTATTTCAAGACTCCCGCGGGGCGGACGCTGTATTTTCAGCTTCTGGATGCCGACCGGCGCTGCTTGCAGACGATGCGGAGCTTCACGGGCCTGATGCCGGGTGAGCAGCGGGGCTGCGTGGGTTGCCACGAGATGCACAGCACGACGCCGATACCGCAACAACGCGCCCTAGCCTTGCGTCGGCCTCCGACGGAGTTGTCTCCGCCGCCCTGGGGCACGGAGAGCATCAGCTTTGAACGCTTTGTCCAGCCGGTGCTGGACCGCTACTGTGTCAAATGCCACCAGGGCAAAGCCAAGGGCTCGGACGAACCGAACCTGGTTCTGCGCCCGGGGCACAGCGTTTTCAAGGAGCCGTACCTGACGCTGGTCGGTTCGGCCGGCTGGCAGAACCCGGTTGCGCCCGGCAGGCCGGGCTACGGCATCGCCGGGGCCATTCCCGTGGAGAGCATCTACGGGCAGAATGATCCGAATGCGCTGACCACGCTTCGCCCGATGCAGTATCTGTCGTACAAGAGCCGCCTGGTCGAACTGGCCGCGAGCGGCAAGCACTATAACGTGAAGGCGGATGCGGCGGCGCTGCACCGATTGATCGCTTGGGTGGATGCATGTTGCCCATACATGGGCGAACCGGAGCTGCGCGCGCTGGGCGACCCGGAATTTGCGGGAATCGAACGGCTTCCGATCCGTCCGCGCGTTGCCACCGCACCGGTCATCGAGCGGCCGTGAAACTACTCGGATGTCCACCATCCGCTTTGCAAGGAGGTCTCGGCTATGTGTGACCATTGCGTCAGTCGAAGAGAGTTTACGGCGATGACCACCGCCGCCTTGGCCGGCGGTATGCTCGGCCTGTCCTCCGCGCTGGCGGCTGAGGGACCAGTCGTCGACGCGTGGGACCCGGACAAGCCGCCGGTTGTCACCGGGCGTCCGTTGCGCGTGCAGCCGATCCTTGCGCACAATGTGATGCGCCCGCTGGAGAAGACCTCCTGGCGATCCTGGAGCGACATCATCAACGAGCCGGCCGCGGCCGAGGAAATGCAGCGGATCGCCGGAGAGTTGAGGGGCCTGCAGGCCAAGGCCGGATTCCCGCTGGAGATCCTGGCCACGGCCAAGGTGACGACCGCCGAGCAGGCGGCCAATGTCCAGAAGGGCGATTTCGACGCCGTCCTGCTGTACGCCGCCTCGAACGCCGGCTTGTTCCGTCCCTGCTGCGCGGCCCACCCGAAGCGCGACACCGTGGTTTTCGTCCGCCACCGATCGGGACCGACCTATTATGGCTACGAGTGCCTTGGGACCCGCTATTTCCAGCGTCCTTCGCCCGAACTTTGGCAGCGCAACAGTGCCGACAACCACGGCGGGGTGACGCTCGACGACGTGGTGGTCGACGATTACGAAGAGGTGGTCTGGCGGCTTCGCGCACTGTACGGACTGAAGAATTTCGTCGGGCAGCGCATGTTGGCCTTGGGCGGTGCGCTCGGGAAATGGGACAGCAGCGCCCCCGACGTCGCGCGCAAACGCTACAAACTGGACATCGTGCCGATCGACTACAAAGACCTGGCGACCCGGTTGGAGGCCATCCAGTCGGACGCTAAACTCCAGCAGCAGTTCGGGACCTGGACCGATCGCTGCCTGGCCCTGCCCAACACCAAGCTGGAGACCAAGCGGGAGTTCGTCCACAGGGCCTTCGGCGTCTACACGGTATTCCGGCGCTGGCTGCAGGAGCACAACGCGCCGGCCATCACCGTCGCCTCGTGCATGGGGACAATCTTCGGCGTGTCAAACACGGCCGCCTGTATGCCGCTGAGCTGGCTGAATGACGCGGGCTACATCGCCTTCTGCGAATCGGATTTCGTGGTCATGCCGCCGGGGATTCTTCTGCACTATATCGCGGGGAAGCCGGTCTTCATGCACAACTCGACCTTCCCGCATAAGGCAATCGTCACGTGTGCCCACTGCACGGCCCCGCGGCGCATGGATGGCAAGCGTTATGAACCGGTGCGGATCATGACGCATTTTGAGTCTGATTTCGGGGCGGCGCCCAAGGTCGAGATGCCAATCGGGCAGCAAGTCTGTGCAATCAGCCCTGAATACACGAAGCCTCGCTGGGTCGGCATCAAGGGAATTGTACGCGACAACCCGAGCTTTGCCATTTGCCGTAGCCAGCAGGACGTGGAGATCCTGGGCCACTGGAAACGGCTGATCCCCGAGGCGCGCGATTCCCACTGGATGATGGTCTACGGCGACTACCTGCGCGAGGTCGGCTATGCCGTGCGCAAGATCGGCCTGACTTGGGACAATGTTTCCGATACGGATGCATAATGCATGAAGGGTCTCGCTCCCTGGGCGTATCGCAGATCCACTGCCTTGCCAAGCTCGTTGAGCGTTTCCAGGTGGTCAAAATAGTCCGCCGATGCGCAAGTCCTGTGCCAAACTGCCACTGAAGCCAAACGACGAGCGCCCATCTGGGCCGATTGACAAGCGTCGGAGATCGTCGATCCTATCGCACTGCCCAACGCCGACAGCGGTGGCCGCATGAACTTCGTCCTCCAGCCCTGGCAACTCCTCGTCGTCATCCTGACCGGCTGGCTCAGCCGCCAGCAGCAAGCGGTGATCGACTTCCTCGTAACCGAGGTTCACGTGCTCAAGGAAACCCATGGCAAGAGACGGCTCCGGCTGAGCGACGGCAGCGCCGTCCGCCTGAATCGCCAGAGCTCAGGCCACTGCCCCACCGTCGGCGATTTGCCTCTGGCCCGTGCTTCCCGGGGACGCTTCTTATTGCCTCCGAAAACAGGACTTACGCGAAGCAGCGCGCAGGACGCTCTTTTCAGGGGGTATTTTGCGTCTCCCGGCGTCCGAAAATGCGTCAGCGTGGCCCGCAGAGGCCGCCCGAGGGCCTCTGCGGCCATACCCAGGTGGTGCGAGCAGCAACGGCGCGCGAATTCCAAAGACGTCTTCTGAATCTCTGCCGTTTCTGGGATTTCTCTGGAAGGTGACGCCTCTCCGACGGTTGTCAATCGGCCCAGATGGGCACTTGCCAGCTCGATTCAGTGGCCGTTGGGGACAGGACTTGCGCTTCGGCGGATTATTCTGACCGTACGGCCGATTGTCGCCAAGTGTCTGAAGCCTTGCGACAATACGCGCCCCGACGGGCCTTCCGCAAGCTCAAATCAATAAACGCCCTGCTGCACCATCGCTTCGGCTATCTTGATGAACCCCGCGATATTCGCTCCGTTCACATAGTTCACGAAACTGCTGCCATTCCCGTTCTCCTTCCCGTACTTCACGCAATTCGCATGGATCGACGTCATGATTCGCTTGAGCGCCTGATCCACTTCGTCCGCCGATCGCCGCATGCAACCGGCGTTCTGCGTCATCTCCAAACCCGAGACCGACACACCACCGGCGTTGGCCGCCTTGCCCGGCCCGTACAGGATCTTCTTCTCCATGAACACCGCGATCGCTTCTTCGGTCGACGGCATGTTTGCCCCCTCGCTCACGCAGATGCACCCGTTCTCCACCAGGTGCCTCGCATCCGTTGCGTCTATCTCGTTCTGCGTCGCCGACGGAAACGCCAGATCGCACGGTGCGCTCCACGGCCGCTTGCCCTTCAGGAACTTCGAACCCTGAAACCGCGCCGCGTACTCCGAGATGCGCCCTCTCCGAACGTTCTTCAGTTCCTTCACCCACTCCAGCTTCTCGGGCGTGATCCCATCCCGGTCCACGATCGTTCCCTCCGAGTCGGACAAGGTCACCACCTGTGCCCCAAGCTGGTGCAGCTTCTCCACCGTGTACTGCGCCACGTTCCCGGAGCCCGACACCGTTGCGATCTTCCCCTCAATGCCCTCTCCACGCGTCTCCAGCATGGCCTGTGCAAAGTACACCGCGCCGTAGCCGGTTGCCTCCGGCCGCAACCGCGACCCACCCCAATTAATGCCCTTGCCGGTCAGCACGCCGTTGAACCGGTGCGTCAGCTTGCGGTACTGCCCGAAAAGGTACCCAATCTCGCGCCCGCCCACCCCGATGTCGCCCGCCGGCACGTCAATGTCCGGCCCAATGTGACAGTACAGCTCGTTCATGAACGCCTGGCAGAACCGCATCACTTCGCCATCGCTCTTTCCACGCGGATCAAAGTCCGAGCCGCCCTTCGACCCACCCATCGGCAGCGTCGTCAGGCTGTTCTTCAACACCTGCTCAAACGCCAGAAACTTCAACACGCCCAAGTTCACCGACGGGTGAAACCGCAAGCCTCCCTTGTACGGCCCGATCGCCGCGTTCATCTGCACCCGATATCCCCGGTTCACCTGCACCTGACCCTGGTCGTCCACCCACGTCACCCGGAACATGATCACCCGGTCCGGCACCACCATCCGATCCAAAATCCGCGAGTCCTGGTATGCCTTGTTCTCCATCACCACCGGCATTACCGACCGCACCGCCTCCCGAACCGCCTGGTGAAACACCGTTTCCCCCGGCGACTGCGCCACCACACGCTCCATGAATGCTTCCACCGCGTCGCCGCACGTCGCCGTCGTCCTGCCCTCAATTACCGTTGACATTCCTTCTCCTCTAAGTCATTAAATGACTAGCAAAACTGCGCACGATCAATCAAATCCCGCCGCTGCCAAGTCCTGCTCATTGCCTACGCCGGCAGATGCGGTCAATCGAATCCAGATAGTGCTTCAACAACCAGTACTTCTCCATGAACTCCGCCCACCCGCACTCCGGCACAAAACCTTTCTCCATCTGCTCGCCAATCGCACCCCCGGGCGTAAGGTGCGGCTTGAACTGCGACCACATCTCCGCCCACACATCGTTGGCATCCTTCGTCACCGACGCCGCCACCTTCAACAGGTGTTCCGCCTCCGTAGTCGGCGCCGACAAGTCCAACTTCAACGCCCCTCCAAGATTGACCTGCCCGGGATCAGGCTGTGCCATTCCATGTCCTCCTTCATGTGCCGCGCCGCCGTCCCCCCCCCCACCAGCCGCATCGCCCGATGCACCTACACCCGGTTTCTCCACACAAGAGCAGCTAATCTATCCCCCCCTCACAGGCCCAACAAGCCAGTCAATAGCCCATCCACTACTCATAAAATACCCATTACATATACCCTTCTTATTGCTCATATAATACACACATACTCCACAGTGATAGGTGTTGTTGGAGATAAGTTAGTTACGTACATGCGAGTATAAGACCCATCCCATTCCGCACTTCGGCGCGTTCGATGTATCTGCCGCCCCTCCTTGATTATCAACGCCGTTGCGGCGATCATGTGGCGGTCAGCGACCCGTGGCCATCGGCCGTGGGTATTACATGGGTAACTTAATGGCCAAAAGAATTTCTCGCAAAAGTATGCATCGTCGGGTGATTCGCGTTTCCCAGACCCCGCTGCAACCGCCGCTAGCCGCCAACCACCCGCGTTCACTTGCCGAAGTCGAACTCGCTCTCCGGGAACGCATCAAAGAACTCGAGTGCCTCTACACCATCTCCAGCCTCCGCGAACTGCACTACCATTCCGTCGATCACTTCCTCCAAGGCGTCGTCAACTACCTCCCCCGCGCTTGGCAGTTCCCCGAATACGCCTGCGCTCGTATCGCCCATGGCCAACGCCAGTACCTCAGCGAAGAATTCAAGGAAGGTCGCTGGCGCATGGCCGCCGAAGTCCGCGTCGATGGCAAACCCGAAGGCGCTGTCGAAGTCTTCTATGCGGCCGGCGTCCCCGTCCTCCCCGAAGGACCCTTTCTCAGAGAGGAATATGCCCTCATCCGCGTCGTCGCCGAAGGCGTCGGCAGCGCCCTGATGCACCTCCAGGTCGAATCCGACCTCCGCGATGCCCACGAAGCCCTCCGCCACCAGCACCAGGCACTCCAGGAAAGCAATGTCACCCTCCGCACCGTCCTCTCCCGACTCGAAGAAGAGAAACGCGAGATCCGCGCCTCCATGCTCGCCAATATCCAGAAGATCATCATGCCCATCGTCTTCGAGCTCGAACTCGCTGTCGCCGGCCGCGAACGCTCCTATGTCACCCTCCTCCGACAAAGCCTTCAGGAAGTTGCCTCCCCCTTCCTCACCCAACTCTCCCGCGAACACCTCGAACTGACCCCCGTCGAAATCGCTATCTCCACCATGATCCGCAATGGCCTCTCCACCAAGGAAATCGCCCAACTCCGCTGCATCTCCGAAGCCACCGTCCGACGACACCGCGAGAACATCCGCCGCAAACTTGGCCTCAAGAACCACAAGGCCAACCTCGTCACCTACCTCCAGTCCTCCTCCACCCCAACCGCAATGACTTACGCGACGGAAAGGGGTCATTCCTGATTACTTGCTGCTCGGGGCGAGAAGCGGGACGCTTCCGATTGTCGTGAATACAACGCACGTCCATGACCCGCTGTATCCCCTGACCGACTTCCGCCACGGAACGCCCTCGGACACACCGAGCGACGGGTTACTCGACGCCTTGAGCACCGTCGGCCATGTCCTGGTCACCGCCGCCAGGCGTAGTCAGGCCTTTACGCCCCCAACCCCTCCAGTGGCCCGCATTGCATTGCGCCGCCCGCTCACCCCATTCTCCCATTCCAAGTTGCTTCCACTCAATCCCTCCCCCCCTTTGTTCCGATAATTAACTTGAATGCTCCGATCATGGCTAACCAAACTGCGCGCCCGACCCGCACGCTCCCATCCCGCGTCTTCTTCCTCCCCAGACATCGCCGACCTCCTCCACCGCCCACCCGTCCGCCTCGAAACCCCCGAACTCCAACGCTTCCTCGCTTCCAAAACCGTCCTGGTCACCGGCGCCGGCGGGAGCATCGGCTCCGAAATCTGCCGCCAGATCATGAAGTTCTGCCCCAACCGTCTCCTTCTCCTCGAGCGCTCCGAAAACGCCCTCTTCGAAATCGACCGCGAACTCCGCGAGCTTTGGGTCGGTGCTGACATCCGCCCACTCCTGGCCGACATCTGCGACCAACCCCGCATCAATGCCCTCTTCGATCAACACCACCCCGACGTCGTCTTCCACTGCGCCGCCCACAAACACGTCCCCATGATGGAAGCCAACCCCGGCGAAGCCATCAAAAACAACGTCTTCGGCACCAAAACCGTCGCCGACGCCGCCGCCCGCTCCCACTGCCACGCCTTCGTCCTCATCTCCACCGACAAAGCCGTCAACCCCACCTCCGTCATGGGCGCCGCCAAACGCTGCGCCGAACTCTACACCCAATCCCTCAACTCCCCAGATCCCAACCCCCGGAACCCGACCCGATTTCTCGCCGTCCGCTTCGGCAATGTCCTCGCCTCCTCCGGCTCCGTCGTCCCCATCTTCCAGAAGCAAATCGATGCCGGCGGCCCAGTCACCGTCACCCACCCCGACATGCAACGCTTCTTCATGACCATCCCCGAAGCCGCCCAGCTCGTCATGCTCTCCGGCGCCATCGGCCTCGGAGGCGAAATCTTCGTTCTTGACATGGGCCAGCCCATCCGCATCCTCGATCTCGCCCGCCAAATGATCCTCCGTCGTGGCCTGCGCCCCGACCTCGACATCGCCATCAAATTCACCGGCATCCGCCCCGGTGAAAAGCTCTACGAAGAGCTGGCCCGCGACGACGAACAAACCCGCCCAACCTCCCACCCCAAGATCCGTGTCTGGCAGCTCCCCCTCGCTTCCCGCCACGACATCGACCGCATGCTCACCCTCCTCCGCTCCGTCATCGACTCCAAACGCGAAGACATCCTCCTTGCGCTCAGGCAAATCCTTCCCGAATACACCCCCCCCGATCTCCCCCAACCCCACCCTCAACTACGCCTCGTCAGTTCCTCCGCCCAACCCCAAGCCGCCGCCGCCTAACCCCCACTGCTCTTCCAACACGCCTCCCCCTCATCATCAGAATCAGACCCGTTTCGAGTCTCGAGCTTCCGATCTCGAATTCCCGGCGTCGAATCCTGGGTTGCGAATTTTAAGCTTTTTACATGACCCAATAATAACTTGTCCTATAACTTTAAAGATTTGCGCCCCTCCTCGCCGATGCTGTCACAAAGAATCAGGCCCCGTTCTTGATGTGATAGGGCCTCCCTCGATATCCTTGCGGCCACGGAACCGGCCGCTCTTCGACCACGGAAGGTGTGATATGCGGACGATCGCGATTATCAATCAAAAAGGTGGCTGCGGTAAGACGACGACCAGCATCA
Source organism: Planctomycetota bacterium (assembly GCA_026693085.1). Classification (GTDB taxonomy): domain Bacteria; phylum Planctomycetota; class Phycisphaerae; order Tepidisphaerales; family Tepidisphaeraceae; genus JAPLNB01. The sequence continues at coordinate 13,907 of JAPLNB010000149.1, forward strand.
ATCTGGCCGCCTGCCTCGCTCGTCTCGGACACAAGACCCTCCTCGCCGATATGGACCCCCAGGGCCACTGCGCCGTAGGCCTCGCCGTCCCCGAAGACCAGGTCGAACGAACCATCTACGATACCCTCATCCAGGAGTGCGACGGCAAGGTCGCCCAACTCCCCGACGTCGTCTGGCAAATTGCCTCCGACTTCGACCTCGCTCCCTCCAACATCGCCCTCGCTGCCTTTGAACAGACCTTCGCCGGCCGCGACGGCCGCGAAGACCGCCTCGCCAAATCCCTCGACTCCGTCCGCGCCAGCTACTCCTGGTGCATCATCGACTGCCCGCCCTCCGTTGGCCTCCTTACCTTCAACGCACTCAAGGCCTGCGACGAAGTCATCGTCCCCGTCGAAACCGGCTTCTTCAGCCTCCATGGCCTCACCAGGATGATCGAAACCCTCGATCTCATGAAGGACAAGTGCGGCAAGGACATCCACGTCCGCGTCCTTCCCACTCAATATGACACCCGCACCAAGCTCGCCCGCGAAGTCCTCGCCGAACTCCGCAACAAGTTCCGCGACCACCTTATGACCTCCACCGTCAACTTCAACACCAAGCTCAAGGAAGCCGCCTCCTTCGGCCAACCCATTACCGAATACGACCCCGGTTCCCGTGGCTACAAAGACTTCGTCAACCTCGCCCGCGAACTCATGGGCCACCGCCCCGTCGAAATCGAAGCCACTGTCCCCGAACGTCTCTCCCGACCCGCCGAACTCGTCCAACGCGCAAGACAACTCGCCCAGCTCACCAACGTCCAATTCGGCCGCACCACCGTCTCCACCGAAATCGTCGAATCCACCCCCTCCGTCGCCACCCTCGAAACCCCTGCCGACCCCGCACACTCCCTCATCGCCAACCGCCTCGCCGCCCTCGAAACCGCCGACGAGCCCACCCCCGCCTCACCCCCCCAGAAAACCACCGAACAGAAAATCGCCGAGTTCTACGGCGTCAAGCAGGTCGGCCCCGACGTCGTCTTCCGCGCCCGCTTCCAGGACGCCAAAGCAGTCACCGTCGCCGGCGATTTCAACAACTGGTCCTCCGACGCCACCCCCATGGAAACCGATTCCCGCCAAGGCGAATGGCGAATGTGCCTCCCCCTCACCCCCGGCCGCTACCGCTACCGCCTCGTCGTTGACGGCAAATGGATCACCGACCCCAATAACCAATACGTCGAAGCCAACCAGTTCGGCGAACTCAACAATATCGTCGAAGTCGAATAACCGCGGCGTAGCTGCATTGACAACAGGAGAAACACAACCGTCCTTCGTGACTTGTTATTGGTTATTTGTTATTTGTTCTTCGCGGCACCCCATTGACTCCCAAACCCCGCGAATCACAAATAATAACTAACAAATAACGCCCCCAAACGCCGTCCGTGTCTTGATCTCCGAGTTTTCCGTGGCGAATTGGCATCCGTATGTCCGATCAACCCTCCAACCGCCCCAGCCTCTCTGATATCAGCCACCTGTTCCTCAGCAGCGTGCGCCAGAAGCAGATGGGCTCCACCCCCACCCCCCGCCGAAAACCCCCAGCCCGTAAACCCTCCATTGACCTCACCCCCGAAGAAATCCAGCAAGTCATTGGCCCCGAAACCCCCGACCAGCCCATCCCCCGCCCTCCCGTCACTGCCGTCATCGCCTCTCATCTCGGCTCCCGGCAACTCGACGCCGCCCGGCTCTACGCCCGTCACCTCGCCGCCTCCGGCAAACGCGTCGGCCTCATCGCCATCGATCCCTCCGAGTTCCACCTCTTCCGTTTCGACCCCCTCTCCTCCTCCGAACCCCCGGAACCCCTCGAAACCGCCTGCTTCGACCCCCGTGCCATCACCGATGCCATCAACGAACTCTCCTGCGACCTCGATACCTGGCTCATCCTCACCGAAAACACCCGCGCCGCCGAATCCCGCGCTCTCCTCCGCCAACTTCCCCGCTGGGTCGTCCTCTCCACCTGCGACCACGAAGGCATCGTCGCCTGCTACCGCGCACTCAAAGGCCTCTCCGACCTTCATCCCAACGGCCCCAGCCTCCGCCTCGCTGTCCTCGACGCCAAAACCCCCGCCGAATCCCAAGCCGTCCACCAACGCCTCGCCAACGTCTGCCGACAATTCCTCAACTGGCAACTCGCTAACGAACCCCTCTGCCACGAGAACCCCCACATCTCCGAATCCCATGTCATCTCCTGCCATCTCGCTCACGACAAAGCCCAACTCGCTGCCGCCTCCCATTGGCAGGTTGTCTCCGACTTCCTCGCCCACGCCAACACCGCCCCTCCCCTCGACGACCCCCAAGACGCTCCGTCCCAACCCGCGATCCAACTCCAACTGCCCACTCCCCCCACCCCTGAAACCGTTTCCCCGCTCGCCGATTCACCCCAGGAGATACCCATGCCCACAATCCAACCTCACATTGACCGCCGCTCACTCTCTGCCCCCTCTTCTCTCTCCGAAGTCATCGACCTCCCCCAATCCGATACCTCCGACTCCGCCCTGATCCCCATCCTCATCCAGCACTGGAATGGCGAAGTGATCGAAACCCCGCTCCGCCCCCCCATGTGCCCCGACGCTCGCCTCGCCGTCAGCCGCGACCGTCGCCTCGTCCTCATCGCCACCGCCGGAACCGCGCTGGCCGACCTCAAAACCATTTCCCAAGCGTACCGCTGGGTCATCGACAACCGCGCCCTGCTCACCATGGCACTCCCCCAGTTCTCCCTCGACGCCCACCAACTCCCTCACCTTCGCCTCTTGGTTGACCAAGCCGACCTCAACCCCGACATCCTCAAATCCGTCCTCTCCGCCGACACGGTTACCGTCCACACCTATCGCCGCGTCAAATGGGGCCCCCGCACCGGCCTCCTTCTCGACGCCGCATGAAGAACAGGGACAAAACCAGGGACGGGAGCTGTTTGCCTTCCCTCCAACCAGCATCCCCCCACCTACATGCTGACGATTAGCAACTGACAACTGGCAACTATCAAACAATATTCAACTTCACCCCCCGCGGCCTCAGATTCCTAATACTCACCTGCGCCGCCAGATTCTGCACCACCGCCTCCAGCACTCCCTTCAGCTTCGCGTTCTTCTCCTCATCGAAATTAGCCAATGGCGTCCCCGCGTCGCTGTTTATCCGCAAGTCCGGATACATCGGTATCGCCCCCAAAAACGCCAATCCCAACCGCTGCGCCGCCTGCTCCGCCCCTCCTCGCCCAAACAGGTCATGCTCCACACCCGTTGCCGGGTCCACGTAATAACTCATATTCTCCACGATCCCCAGCACCGGCACCTCAAGCTGCTGAAACATGTGCGCCGCCCGAATGCAATCGTCCAACGCCACCTGCTGCGGCGTCGCCACGATCACCGCCCCCGTCAACGGCAACAACTGGCACAACGTCAACGGCACATCCCCTGTCCCCGGCGGCAAATCCACAACCAGATAGTCCAACGCCGGCCATTCCGTATTGTCCACCAACAACTGCTTAAACGCCCCATGCGCCATCGGCCCACGCCAGATCAACGGCTTGTCCTCCTCCACCAAACTCCCAATCGTCACCGCATGGATCCCATGCACAAAGTGTGGCACCAGCTTGTTCCCCCGCATCCCAGGCAACTGCCCCTTGATCCCCAGCATCGTCGGCATCGATGGCCCGTAAATATCCCCATCCATCAGCCCGACCGCCGCACCATGCCTCGCCAATCCCACCGCTAAATTCACCGCCACCGTCGATTTTCCAACACCCCCCTTGCCAGCCCCGACCGCGATCACATTCTTCACCTGCGGCAAAACCTCCTTGGGCTGCTCAGGCCCTCGCGTCGCCGCCGAAAACCGCACCCTCACCTCTGCCGCCCCAATCCGCTTGACCGCTTGTTCCACGTCTTTCTGAATCGTCGCCTTCAACGGACACGCCGGCGTCGTCAATTCAACATGAACGTCAACGCGGTTAGCCGCAACTTTGACGTCCTTAACCATATTCAACGACACAAGATCCTTATGCAGCTCAGGATCCTTAACCGTGCGTAGCGCCGCCATCACCTGATCGTGATTCAGAACCATTCAGAGTCCTTTCCATGATTCAAGGCCGAGGATTATAGGGACGACCATCCAATTTAGCACCAGCCCCACCCACCAATCCCCCCTTCGCTTTCTGGAGCCTCGGAGGCATATCCGGGCCCTCTGCTCTCTCTCCCATGCTCCTCCTTTGCCTCTCTGCCATTCCCCTCTATCACCCCTATCGCCGCATGCTCGGTCTGCAATATCATCTACCTATGGACGATGCGACCATCATCCAAGCCGCCCCAACCCTCGACCCGGTGCCAGCCACTGTCGCCACAGGCATCAACACCCAGCCCGGCAGCCTCGACGATGGCTGGCTCATCCCCGCCCAACTCACACTCACCGACACAACCACCATCCAACTCTACAAAGACGGCCAAGCCCTCCAGGTCGCCTATGATGCGATCAAACACGCTCGCCATCGCATCTGCCTCGAAGTCTACATCTTCCGTTCCGACCCCACCGGCCGCGCGTTCGCCGAACTCCTCATCAAAAAAGCCCGCTCAGGCGTCGCCGTCTACGTCATCTACGACTCCCTCGGCTCCCTCTACTCCGATTCCGCCATGTTCGAAAAAATGACCAAGGCCGGCGTTCGCCTCGCCTCCTTCCATCCCATCAAACCCTGGGAATGCCGCTTCAGTTGGCGACCCGCCAACCGCGACCACCGTAAACTTCTCGTCATCGACAACGACCGCGCCGGCCTCGGCGGACTCAACATCGGCGCCGAATACGCCGGCTCCTGGATCGTCCCCACCAAACTCGCTGAAGTACCCTGGCGCGATACCGCCATCGGCCTCCGCGGCCCGTCCGTCTCTACCCTGCTCGACTGCTTCGCCCGAACCTGGCGTTACGTCCAGCACGGCGGAAGGACCAGCGACCTGGCACTTTTCCACAACGTCCACGACGGCGACTTCGGAGCCCTCGGCTCCGTCCCGTCACGCCGCAGCCTCCTCAAGCCCCTCTGGAGCATCCTCCGCAATGCCAAGTCCAGCATCCTCATGACCATGTCCTACTTCGCCCCACCCGACGACCTCATCGACAGCCTCTGCCGCGCTGCCCGCCGTGGTGTCCGCGTCCGCCTCATGCTCCCCGGCCTCTGTGATGTCCCTCTTCTCCTGACCGCCGCCCGGTCCTTCTACGAAACACTCCTCAACGCCGGTGTCGAAGTCTACGAACGACAACACGCCGTCCTCCACGCCAAAACCGTGTGCATCGACGGTCAAACCACCATCATCGGCTCCACCAACCTCGACTACCGCAGCATCGAATATAACTGCGAGCTCTCCGTCATCATTCGCTCCCCCGTCTTCGGCCAACAAATCCACACCCTCTTCGACCACGACGTCCTTTACGCCAAACGCATTTCCCTCTCCGAATGGCGCCGCCGCCCCATCCTCGACCGCCTCATCCAATGGGCCGTCATGCGCGCCCGCTACCTTCTCTAAAACCCCTCCACAGGCTCGTAAGGCCCGCCCCGCGGGTGGGTTGAGGCCGGCTGCGTGCTGAGGAGTGTTTTGGGGAACGGGGGGTTTTCCGGTAGACTACGGAACGTGCTAACACTTCTGGTCTTGCAGGGGCCTGATAAGGGCCGACGGTATGAGCTTCCTGATGCGCCGGCGTTGGTCGGTCGCGAGAGCCGGCAGTTGCCGTTGACGGACAACACGGTGAGCCGGCGACACTGCGAACTACTTCCGGAGAACGGCGAGTGGGTGCTGCACGATCTGGGCAGCGCCAACGGGACCTATGTGAACGGGATCCGCGTGACGGAGACGCACTTTCTGAAATTGGGAGACCAGGTGCGAGTCGGGCGGACGTTGATGGTGTTTGGAGCGCAGCCGGGTGTAACACGAACCAGCGGGGGAAACGTGAAGCTTGCCGGAGAAGAGAGCGGGATGGACAGCGCAATCATGGCGACGGCGCCGTCGAATGAGGATTCGATGGTGCTCGCGGTGCCGGAGCCATCGGCGGCGGCGGCGTCGAGCTTGAAGATCCTGTACCAGCTTGGTGCGGCGCTGGGGAGCCATTTCAACGTGGATCAGGCGCTGGAAGTCGTGATGGATCTGGTGTTCGAGCATGTGAAGGCCGACCGCGGGATTATTCTGCTGCTGCCGGAGAAGGGCGAGGAGCTGATCCCCAAGGTCGTCAGGACGCGAGAGGAGCCGGATAGCCGGGAAAACGAGGGTGCGGCGGGGAAGACAAATGCGCCGGCGAGCGAAAAAATCCACGCCTCGCGAACCATCATCAGTTACGTGATCGAGAACGGCCAGGGAGTGCTGTCGAGCAATGCGATGGCGGACCGGAGGTTCAGCTCGGGCAAGAGCGTGCACAGCCTGGGGATCCGGTCGGCGTTGTGCGTGCCGATCAAGGCGAGGCGATTGGACGGGAAAGTGGGCGATGAGATCAGCGGCGTGATCTACATCGACAGCCTCGTGAAGAATTACACCTATTCGCCGGATCAGCTGCGATTGCTGACGGCGATCGGATTGCAGGCGGGATTGGCGCTGCAGAATGCCAAGCTGTACCAGGCGGGGTTGCAGGCGGAGCGCATGGCGGCGATCGGGGAGACGACGGCGGCGCTATCGCACTCGATCAAGAACATCCTCCAAGCCTTGCGAGGGGGGGCGGATGTGGTGGAGATGGGCCTGCGAGCGGGTCACTTGCCACAGGCCAGCAAGGGGTGGAGCATCGTCGAGCGGAACCTCGAGAAGATCTACAACCTGACACTGAATTTGCTGGCCTACAGCAAGGAGAGGGAGCCAAGGCTGGAGTTGGTCAATCCCAAGATGCTGGTGGATGAGTGCGTGGAGCTGATAGCGACGACGGCGAACAACCGGGGGGCGATGGTGGTGGCGGACCTGGACAACGATCTGCCGCCCGTGCCGATGGACCCGGACGGGATGCACCAGGTGCTGATGAACCTGTTGAGCAATGCGTTGGATGCCGTCGAGCAGGATGTGGGGCTGATCCGGGTGACCTGCAAGTATGAGGACGAGAATCGGCAGTTGGTGATGGAGGTGATCGACAACGGCAGCGGCATACCCGAGCCGATGATGAAGCACATGTTTGAGCTGTTTCACTCGACGAAGGGGAACCGGGGAACCGGGCTTGGGCTGGCGGTGGCCAGGAAGATCGTGAGCGAGCACGAGGGGAGCATCAGCGTGCAGAGCAAGAGCGGGGAGGGGTCGGTGTTTACCATCCATCTGCCGGTGGAGCATGCGCAGATAGCGGATCCGTCGCATACGCACGGGCCGGCGAAGTAGCTCCCCGGCGATGTCATACGCCGCCCAGCCCGATTGTGTCCGCGATGCCGCGGAGGGCCTCGATCACCTCGGCGATGAGGCTGTCGACGGGGGTGTCGAGCATGGCAGCGCCACGCTCGATCACCGAGCGGTCGACGCCGGCGGCGAAGCTCTTCTCCTTCCACTTCTTCTTCACGGATTTCACTTCCAGATCAAGAATCGATTTGGAGGGGCGGACGAGGGCGGCGGCAGAAACAAGGCCCGTCAGTTCGTCGATGGCGAAGAGAACCTTTTCCATCTCGTGCGTTGGTTCGACCTCGGAGCAGAGGCCGAAGCCGTGCGAGAGAACGGCGTGAATGTAGTCGGGCGGGTAGTTGCGGGCGGTTAGGATCTCGCGGGTCTTGGTGCAGTGTTCGGCGGGGAATTGCTCGTAGTCGAGATCGTGGATCAGGCCGATAAGGCCCCATTTCTCCTCGTCGTGGTTGCGCTTGCGGGCAAAGTGGCGCATAGTGGCTTCGACAGCCAGAGCGTGTTTTATGGCTTTGTCGGTGTGGTTGAACTCCTTGAGGAGCCAGAAGGCTTCGTCGCGGGTGGGGGGTCGTGTGTCCATGAGGGAGATGATACCCTGTTTGAGTGAGATTGCCGATTGCCGATTGGGGGATGGGAGCAGGATCATGACTCGGATTGCCGGCGTGGTGGCGATGTTGGTGGTGATGGGGATGGCGCCGATGGGGTTTGGGCAGGTGAGGGTGAGGGTGGAGGCGGAGGAGGATGTTTACCGGCTGGATGAGGCGAATAATGGGGCGGGCGCGTTCTGGTGTTTTGGCAGCACCTGCATTGGACGCGTGGGGGAGGAGGTGTGGGCAAGTGGATTGGAGGTGATTCCGGGCGCCAAGCCTTTGAATAACGTGAGGTGGGTGCTGTGGCGGCGGACGTCCAAGGGGTGGGAGATGGTGATGCGGGATCAGAAGGAGCGGACGCGCGAGCCGACCCCGATGGGGGTGTTTGGCGATGGCAGCGTGCTGCTGTCGGTCAATCCGACGTTGACGAAGGTGGACGACTATGCGGGGCCGGCTAGGCCGGAGATTCTGCGGTTCAAGGGCAAGGAGTATGCGACGATTCTCCCGGTCTGGCAGGGGAAACCTGAGTTCACCGAGCATTCGTATCGGAGTTTTGTGGTCGATGGCGAGCGGGCAGAGATGATCTTGTTTCAGAATATCGGGTATACACACGCGGAGTGGGCGTTCTGTGATGCTGAGGGGAGGTGGACGAAGGCGGGAAAATTGCTTTGGCCTTGGGGGGCGGAGTATGCCAAGCCGGAGCCGATCCGGGTGTGTTATCCGACAGTGCAGTTGAAGGGGCGGAGCGTGTATTGGTGCGGGGTGAGCGACATTGTGGAACCGAATCCGGAATGGCGGGAGTTCAAGAAGAAGTTGACGGGTCGCGAGTGGGATTACGATTTCCGCCGGCTGTTCTATACATGGTGCGAGGATGTGACGAAGGGAAAGTTTGAGTCCTGGGTGGAGATTGCCAGCCGGGAGAAGACCTGCGGGTGGGTTTCGCCATGTGATCTGCTGGCCGAAGAGAATGGCCGGGTGAATGTGCTCTGGACCGAGCGGGCGCTTGATGTGAGGCTGCAGGAGAAGTTCTTTCCGGATGAGAGGCAGAGCGAGACGCTGAACTGGGCGGTGGTGCAGAGGGGGAAGGTGGTGATGAGGCGAACGATCTTGGAGAAGAAGCAGGGGCAGCCTGGGGAAACGCCGGGACGCGGCCAGTTTAAGCGCACGGACCGGTGCGGGTGCCATTGAAGAAGGCAATGGGGATGTTCTTCACGGCCAATGAGAGAGGTGGGACGAACGTGTCGGATGTGATCGATGTGCTGGGGAACGAAGGCCGGGTCGTGAGGTATGCGAAGGTGAGGATTCTTGATTTTTGATTCGAGCCGGGGAGGGTGCAACAATATATGACCCATGAGTTGTCGGGGAAAGGATGGCTAAGATGGTGGCGAAGTGGTGCGCGGTCGCGGCGATGGTGGCGGGGTTGTCCGGATGCGCAACGATGGATTCGCTGTTGCAGGGAATCCAGAAGCCGTCGGCAAAGATTGTGGGGGCACGGCTGTCGGAGTTGCGCATGGACTCCGTGGTGCTGGGCTTTGATGTGGAGGTCTCGAATCCGTATGCGGTGGCGCTGCCGTTGACGAATGTAGAGTATTCGCTGGCGAGCGGGGGAGCGGCGTTCTTGACGGGGAAGGCAGAGACGCAGGGGACGGTCCCGGCAAAGGCGACGAAGGTGTTCACCGTGCCCGCGAAGGTGGATTTTGCGGGGTTGCTTTCGAGTGTGAACGGGATTACGCCGGGGGCCGTCGTCCCGTACCAGGCGAAAGTGACACTGTCGGCCGATGCGCCGGGCGTCGGGGTGATCACTCTGCCGTTGAGCAAGACCGGCGAGCTGCCCGTGCCCGCGCTGCCGTCGATCGAGTTGTCGGAGCTGCAATGGCAGACCTTGAGCTTTGATAAGGCCCAGGCGATGCTGCGGGTGAAGATCGGGAACGGAAATCAGTTTCCGGCAGAGCTGGCCAAGCTGGGAATGGCGCTGTCGCTGGGCGGCCACAGGATCGGTTCGGCGGAGGTGAGCAAGGCAACCCAGTTTGCGGCCGGCGGGGAGAATACGATCGAGATTCCGGTTGCATTTTCGCCCAAGGAGCTGGGGCTGGCGGCGTTTGGGCTGTTGCGCGGCAGCGGCAGCGGGTACAGGATCACCGGGGCGATGAAGCTGAATACGGCGTTTGGAGCGATCGATATGCCCTATGAGAAGACGGGCGAAACGAAGTTTAAGTAGTTGTTATTTGTCAGTTGTTAGTTGCCAGGGGTCGAGTTGGTCCTCGAAAAGGGTATCGAAGCTGCGCGATTTGGCGGAGAGGAAGGGAGAGGGTTGAAGAAACGCGGGTGGGGTGGGGGTGGACTCGGCAAGGGGGGCTCCTTGGGCGACGTAGGCGGAATCGATGAGGAAGTAATCGTCGGCGTTGATGAGGTCATCGTAGTTGAAGTCGCCGTTGGAGTAGCCTTTGGCTTGGGTGATGTAGCCGGAGTCGATGTGGAAATAGTCGTCGGCGTTGACGAAGCCGTCGAGGTTGGCGTCGCCGTTGTAGGTGTATTTGATGAGGGTTTGGCCGGCGTCAGCCGGGCCGATGGCCAAGCCCGTTATGCCGTAGAGGTCGAACCGGGCGGAGGTGGAGGTGATGCCCGGACCGGTCCAGTCGCCGCCGTTGCGGGCAGATTGGATGAGGGCGGCCAGCTCGGCGCGGTTGGCGGATTCGACGATCAGGTCGTTGTTGATCAGGTCGAGGATGGCGGCGTCGCCGAGCACGAGCGTGTGGGTGCGAAGGACGATGCCCCCGTCGAGGGCGAGACCGGCCCGTGCGCCATTGGCGACGTTCAGTGACGCCAGGTGCTGGGAGGTGGTGAAGGCGAGGGTGGTGGGGCTGGCGCCGAGGACGGTGATCTTCAGGCCGGTCAGGTCGCTGTCGCAGAAGAAGGAGCCGAAGGCGAGGTTGATCGCGCTCAGATCGGCCAGGGGCACAGTGTCGATCAGGGTGGTGTCTTTGTAGATCTCGACGTCCGACCCATTCACCTTGAGGTGGAAGGTGTCGGTGGGTGCCGAACCGGTGACTGAGATGGCGGTGTTGGTGAAGGTATCGACGGCGTCGACGGTGAGGGGATGGCCGGCCAGGTCGGTGATGCCCGAAGACGCAGCGGTGAGCTTCAGGGTGTAGTGGCCGTGGGCGGCCGTGAGGGCAGTCAGGTTGCCCAGGGTCCAGGAAATGTTGTCGGTCGTGGTGAAGGAGGTTTCGGTAAGCGAGACGACTTGGCCCTCGCGAACGAGGTTAAGATCGGAAAGATCGAAGTTGAGGACGGCCTTCGTGAACGCGATGGTGATCGAATCGACAGGCGATTCCCGGCGATCGGGGCCGGCGTCGATGATGGCCAGGGGCGCAGCCGTGTCGAAGTTGGGCACGCCAGGGGTGGCAGACGCGGCCGCCCAGTTGACCAAGTCGTTGGCGTACTTCGTCGAGTCGATGCGAGAGAGGGATGGGCCTGTGCCGTCGGCGGCCGTGGGCCACGGGTGGTTGTTGTCGTAGAAGACCGAATCGACGGTGATGGTGGTGGCCGAAGCGCCGGGCCGGGCGAGGGAGACCTTTTCCCCGGCGTTGTCGAGCTTGCCGGCGTATGGGCCGACGATGGTGATGCTGCCGGGGATGCCGTATTTGGCGCGGAAGTCGACCGGGAGAGTGGGGACGACGAGGAGGAAGCCGTAGGCAGGGATCACAATCTTGGTCTTGGCTTCTGAGAAGCTATACACGATGCCGTCGGCGAAGAACCAGGAGCTGGAGGGGTTGGCTGGGTCGTAGAGCGTGATTGGCGAGGTGGTGATGTTGTTCAGTTCGATGTACTCATCGCCAGCGACGGGCCGGTACATCAGCTCGCTGATGACGACCGGACCGACAAGAGGATAGGCGTTGGATGTATTAGGTGCGGGGGAACTGGTGGGCACGAAATCGACGCTGCCGTCGGACTTGACGTATCGGCCGAAGGAAACGCCGGGGTCGGCGGCGGCGTACACGAAATTCTCACGGTAAGAGCCAAGGGAACCGTCGGGGTTGGCGCTCGACAGGTAGATGGCGCCGGCGTTGCGGTCGAAGCTGAAGGGTAAGGAGAAGGCGAGGTATTCGTCAGCCATCAGCAGGCGGTCGGTGGCCGGAGCGATGGCGTCGATGCGGAACTGGGTCAGGTTGGCGGCGTCATCGCTTAGGTACCAGCCGGCGATGTTGATGGATTGGGTGGTGGTGTTGTGGATTTCGACCCATTGGGCCGCGAGGTTGGCGGGGTTGGCGAGTACTTCGGAGATCACGACGGAGCCGGGAATGGTCGCCGGGTCGTCGGCGGCGGGTGATCCGCCGGGCTGGGCGCTGGCACGCCAGGCGACTTTGTCGGACCAGGTTTCCTGCGCGGCGGCGGGATTGAGGATGACGAGCGAACGGCCGGAGCCGTTGGTGGCGGGATACCAGGTGGGGTTGTAGTCGAAGCGGAGCATGCCGGCGTCGTAGGGCTTGGGGAGCTGGAGGATGACGTGGTTGCCGGAGTTGCTGAGAACGCCGGAATACTCGCCGGCGACGTTGAGGGAAGTCCCGTAGCGGGATTCAAATGCGGCCTTATTGGCGACGACCAGGACGTACTGGCCAGCGCCAAGGCTCATCGTTGGGAAGACGAAGTCGATGCCGCCTGCAAGGCGCACGCCGCTGACGTCGAGGGTCGTAGCGCCAGTGTTCTTCAGCTCGATGTACTCATAGTCGCTGCTCCCGACGGGGTTGTACATCAGCTCCGTGATGCGGAGTTGCTTCATCAGATTGGTGATATTCTCGGGGATGGGGTTGGTGATGATGGCGGAGCCGGTGGTCTCCGTAACGGAGAGGGTGGTGCCCCAGACGATGTCGCTGCTGTAATTGCTACTGCCGGACTGGTTCGAGCACTGGTGAACTTCGACGGCGAAGACGTTGGCGCCATTCTTGAGGGTGCCGGCGGGAAGCTTGGTCAGGTCAACGGAAACGGTCATGTAACCGGCGGTGCCAACAGTGTAGTTGGAGAGGGTGCTGTAGGTAACGGTCCCGGCATCCATGTAGATGCGGTCGATCTCCTGGCCGTTGAGGTAAAGGACAGCGCCGTCGTCGAGGATGGTTCGCATCTCAAGACCGGTGGCCTTGGTCGCGTCGCCGTTGTAGGTGAAGGTGGTGCGGAAGTAGTAGGTTTGATAGGGATGATCGGTACCAATGCCGACGAGGGAAGTGCGTTTGGTTTCAGGGTAGGTCCTGTCGCGATGCCACAGTAGTGCGGCGCCGTTGCCCCAGCCGGTGGCGGGGTAGGTGGAATCTTTCCATGTGAGGGCGCCAGAATTGGCAGGGGTGCTACCCTTATCCCAGAAGTACCATTTCTGGGTCCCGCTGGCGATGTCAAAGATGTCGGTGGTTTTGGTGTTGCCGGTGGTGGTGATTCCAGGATTCTGCACGCCGGGGATTGGAATGGGGTAGTAGGCCAGAGAGGAGGCGCCGTCCGGAGTTCGGCCTTGCGAGACGTCGGTGGTCTGGTTGCCGTAGATAACGTGGTCGATGAAATCGGCGTTGGAATCGAACAGGCCGATCATGCCGAACTGTTCGTTAAGCTTGAAATCGACGTGATCGGCGCCGGCTGAGACGTTGGAGTCGGCGTGGAACACCGTGTTGCCCTGGGCGGCGATGAACGTGAGCGCGCGGATCTGATAGCGCGATGCGCCGAGCGGATCGAATTGTTGCAGGCGAGGCAGATCGCCGGGGATGTCGGTGAGAAAGAACCCTCCAACGGCGACGGGGAGCGAGGCGGGGTTGTTGAGCTCGATGAAATCGTCTGGGAAGAGAACTTTCTCGTCGGCGAGCCATTCGTTGATCTTGACCGAGCGGGAATCGCCGAGGGCCTGGGCAACGTTGGCGTCGCCGAACGTGGGCTTGGTCAGGGCCCAGGAGCCGTCAGCGACTCGGCCGATGGAGAGGTCAGCGATCTGGCGGCCGTACTTGACGGAATCGACTACGGTGCGCGTCAGGTCGACGGCGGGGGGGCTGAAGAGCGTGATCGAGTCGCCTTCGTCCTTGATGGAGAAGCCGAGGTGGATTTCGCCGTCGGCGGTGAGGGCATCGGCGTAGAGGATGAGGTATTGGCCTTTGCCGAGCGTAGTGCCATCGGGGAAGACGAATTTGCCGGGAAGATCGGCGTTATCGCTGATGGAATAGCCGGAGAGATCGAAATCCGCCGCGCCGTCGTTGTATAGCTCGATCATGTCGGGCAGCGAGCCGTTGTGATCGAGAGAGGTATTGAGTGCGAGAACCTCGTTGATGCGGATGTGGGGAGCGATGGCGGTGGAATCGACCGTCCACGTGCGTGAATGGGTGATGAGTGCATCGGAGCCGAGGATGGTGCTGTCCTGGTACAAGCCCGCGTCGTTCTTGCCGATGACATCGACTGTGTGCGGGCCATTGGCGAGGTTGGTGAGCGAGATCGGCGTGTTGATGGGTCTTTCGGCGCTCCATGGGCCGCCATCGAGGCTGTACTTGTAGTGGGTATAGCCGGACCCGTTGGGCCACCCAGCGGTGGGAATGCTGTAGCCGGTGCGGTTGACGCCGACGGTGAGTGTAGCGGAGGTCTGGCTGGTGGTGCCGAGGGGTTCGCCGGAGATGGAGGCGCCCATGGGGACGACGCTGCCTTTGTCGGCGCCGTTGGGCCCGGTGCCGATGGCGGGGGAGCCGGGCGCGAGGCTGAGCCAGTCGCGCATGACCTGGGCCTGGGTCCAATTTGTGAAATAGGTCTCGGACAACTGGGGCAGGTGCTTGAAGACGGGGTCGGCGATGGTGTTGCCAGTGCCTGGGCCGGTCCAGGCCAGGGGGAGGATGTTGTTGGAGAGGGTGATGACAGCGGCGCCGGGGTCTCGGACGTATTTCTCGATGTCGTAGACGATGTTGCCGTCGAGGTACATGCCACGGCCTTCGGTCATGCCGTTGTCCTGCATGACGATCAGCGCGCCATCGCTATCGAGGCCGCCCTGGTGGGTCTGGCGGACGATGGTGTTGTTGATGAGGGTGTAGAAGTTGTCCTGCTTGGCGTTGGCGACTTGATCGACGTCGTAGATGATGTTGCCGATGATGGTGACTTCGGAGGTATTGCCGTTGTCGTCGCCGCCGCTGACGGCACTGGATGTATCCGGTGGGCCGTTCTTGTGGACGTGGAGGAAGATATTGCCCTGGACCCAGGCGTCGGTGCTATCGACGTCAAGGTTGTCGTCGCCAGAACCGGCGAAGACGTTATCGATGAATTGGACGATGGGGCCACTGCGCTGGCCGCCCGTGTAGTCGATGGTGTCGTTGTATCCGGTGATGGGGCCGAAGTAGTTGCGGAGGAAAATCCCTCGGCCGCCGGCTTTGACGCTGCCGACGCCGTGGATGGGTTCGAAGCTCCCGGTGGTGGCGGGGAATTCGCAGTCCTGGATGAGGAAGGAGGACCTGTCGACGACGACGTATTGCTTGGAGGTGGTACCGAAGGTGAGGTGGTCGAGGAAGACGGTGCCGTCGATGGAGTCGATGGCGGTGGTCCCGTTGTTGACGATGTGGGTGTACGAGATTCTTGTTTCGGGCGAGCCTGCCGCGCCTTTGATGCTAATGCCGCCCCAACTGTAACTGGCGCCTGGGATGCCAGAGAGGACGATGCGCTGGGCGTTGGTGCCGTCGGCGATGATGCGGCCACCGCTGTCGACAGTGATGTTCACAGCGGTCGTAGCGTTGCCGAGGTATACGCTGGCGCCGGGCTGAATCGTGAGGGTCCGGCCGGAGGGGATGGTCAAAGAGCTGGTGAGCTGATACGGGCTATTGGCGACGGTCCAGGTGGTGTCGGCGGCGAGGGTGCCGCCGACGACGGTGGTGGCGGGGCCTTTGTCGTAGCGAACATCCGCGTAGGTGTGGTCGGTTTCATTGCCGGCGGCATCGAAGGATTGGATGACGATGTGGTTGACCCCGCCGTGGAGCGAGACACTTGGGGCAGTCCATTTGGCTTCCCAGGCGGACCAGGTGGCCAGTACGCCGTTGACCCTGACGGAGCGGGTGGTGATGGCGTTGGCCAGACCGGTCAGGGAGACGGTCGAGGTGGTGCTGGTCGTGGGCGGGTTCGTGGCGGAGATGGCCAGGGGGATTTGGGAGAGAACCCAGGCATTGCGATCGACGACGAACTTCTTCATGTCGGCGATGTTGGAGGCGGGGATCCAGCCGCTGAGCATCTGGTCGAGCAGGGGATTGATCTGCCCCGGTGAAAACGTGGTGTCGATCTGCTGCTTGATGATCTCGAAATAGCGGGGCGCGAAATCCTTCCACTTGAGGAGCTTGTCTACCGCGGCGACTCTCCAGGTGGCGAACAGGGGCATGTCGATCTTGCCGGCCGTGTCGCCTTGCCCGAGCACCGTGTCCATGTCGTGGACGAGGAGTTGGAATCGCTTGTCGAGTTCGCCGCTGTACATGGAGTAGTCGTCGCCGACGATGGAGGGGTTGGTGTTATCGTCGGTGCCGCCGAGGCTGTTCTCGCGGTTCCCGATGAGGAAATTGACGGCAAAGTAGGTGAGCCACTCATCGACGTTGACGACCTTGGAGACCTGCTGGGTGTATTGAGCGTCGGGCGTCTTGTTCAGGGCGTAGAGGAGATTGACCAGGTCCGACCAGTCATCGGCGGAGGTGTTGGTCTGCTTGGTGTAGCCGGCCTTCGTATACCAGTCTGATGACGCTCCCGGGGTGCCATCGGGTACCCATCGGAAGTCGGCCGGGCCGTACGTGCCGTACATAGTGCCCTTGTAGATATTGCCGTTGGAGTCCTGGGGGAGGTGGTTGTCGGCCCAATCGCCGTTGTAGGGCTCGAAGAAGAAGTAGGAGCCGTATTGGCGGCCGGTGGAACTGGCGAGGTTCATCCCGTTGACGCGGACCTGTACGGGTTTGCCGTAGGGGGCGGGGAGTCCGGCCATGGAGAAGACGGCGTTGCCGGCGACTTGGGGCCAGGTGTACTGGGTGTTGAGGGAGATGCTGGAAAGGCCATGCCAGGTGTGGTCCCGTGGGAACTCGACCTGAAAATTGTGGGGAGTTCGTCCGCGGCTGCCTTCGCCGCGGTTGCGGACGCCGACGAGGTAGCGTTGTTCGGTCCCGGCTCCGTCGATGGAGAGGAAGGTGGCGTTCATCTCGGCGTTGGAATAATCGGCGGGGTGGCCTTGGCCCATCTGGGCATACCACGCGTCCCATTCGGCCTTGGTCACGACGATGTGGTAGATGGGCTGGTCGTCGGCGTACGTGGTGGCATCGACCTGGTAGAGGGCATTGGCACCGTGCTCGGCGCCGGCGTCGTTGGTGGACGCGGGCCAGAAGCGGGTTTTGCCACCGGCATCGGTGGCCCGGACGTAAAACTCGACGGTGGTCTTGTCTGCCTGGGCGGGCAAGACAGCGCCGTAGAGGCCGTCGCCCGCGAGGCCGTCGCCGTGCTGGCCGTCGTCGTACATGGCAGCGGCGGAGAAGACCGCGCCCCCGTCGATGCGGTGGTAGAGCGTGACGGTGGCATTGGTCCCCAGTTCATCGGCGATGCGGGCGGTGAGGGTGACCGGATCAGCGGGCTTGGGGATCAGCGGGTAGTGCTTCACCTCGAAAATGACCGGGGCGATGTCAGTGGCGGCGACGGAGTTGGCGACGCCGGGGGTGCCCTGATCGGGGGTGCTGGCGGCCCAATTCTGCCCATACTCGTTCGAGAGACCGGGGTTGATCAGTTCAAGGGACTTCCGGCCGGCGTCGGCGCCCGTGACCCAGCCCCAGCCCTTGATGCCGGAGGGATATTCGGGGTCGGTGATTCGCCGTCGTTTGGCCCAATCGCCTTCGCTGGAGTACGAAACGAAATCGACGCGTTGGCCGACGTCGTTTTCAAGTTCGATGTCTTCGCCATTGTTGCTGAGGGTGCCGGTCCAGGAGTGGGCGACGCTCTGCGCATCGGTCCAGGCGCTGATCACGTTGCTCACGGAGGGGTGTTTGGCCTTGAAGGCCGTCAGGTCGGCCGCGACAACGAGGTACTGGCCCACGCCGATCGTGACGTCGGGGAACGTGTAGTCCACGCCCTGGTTGAAGTGCCAGTTCTTGAGGTTGGCGGCGGACGAGCCGGTGTTGGCCAGCTCAATGTACTCTTCCTTGACGTTCTCGGCAATGTAGCCGGCGTCCCCGGGGCCGCCGTAGCCGGGGTGGTACATGATCTCGTTGATAACGACATTGGCAGCCAGCAATTGGCGGGGTTCGAGGGCCTCGGTAAAGCGATGCGCAACAGCGCACCCAAGGCGAGTGGACGGCCAGATGACGCGGAGCAGATGCGAAAGTGCTTGCCGATGCGTACGACCAGTGCGAGACGCTGCAACCTTCCCAAGCCGCTTGCTCATTGAATCTCCCTCACGCGAGGCGTAAAACTGTGCGTTGACAGTCGCTACATCGACGCCATCAACGCACTGGGTCGAACCGCACCGGCCGCTCCGAGGACACTTGCGTCACTTGAGCTTGTGAGGTGCAAAATCTGTGCACATCGCGGACTGCGATCATTCAACAGAGTTACAGCTTGGCGGGACGACCAGAACTCAAAGCGAATCCTTGTTGCTCATACGCCTCGTTGTTGCCCTCGAGTCCAAAACCACAGAGCCTGGCCTGCGGTACGGTCCACAAGTAGCTTAACGCGGGCTTGCGTACCTGCAAGAAGAATCTGGCGAATTCGTATGGACGCGGATGAGATCGAGAATCAATTCGATACTTGTGGCCCGATAAAGACGTTCCAGGCACAGTCGGCGGGAATCTAGCTGGTTCGGCAGACTGGGCAGGATGGGTTGGCCGAGATGTTGATCGTGCGGAAGGTCATATCGCGTAGATTGGCGAGCAGAAGGCGGTTGGTGAGCGGCGTGCCGAGCGACGTCAGGACCTTGATGGCCTCCATGGCGGCGAGCGCGCCGATCGTGCCCGAAACCGCGCCAAACACGGGGAATTGACGCTTCCAGGCGGGAGGCTCGAATGGGTAAAGGCATGCCAAGCATGGAGTTAGCCCGGGGATAATGGTGGTGAGCTGCGCTTCGAGGTCGAACATGGCGCATTCGACCAGAGGCTTCTTTTGCCGGACGGCCTCGCGGTTCATCAGGAATCGCTCGGCAAAGACCGGGGCACAGTCCGCGACCAGATCGACCTGACCGATGAGCGATTGCGCGTTGGATTCGGTGATATTCTCGGGGATGGCGTCGATCTGAACGCGGGGGTTGAGGGCCAGCAGACGCCGACGAGCCGATTCGACCCGGGGTTTGCCGAGCCAATCGTGGGTCATGAGGATCTGCCGATTGAGGTCGGAGGGTTTGAGGTTGCCGGCGTGCGCGAGGACGAGCCGCCCGATGCCCGCGGCGGCAAGGTAGAGGGCGACGGCGCCGCCAACGCCGCCGCAACGCGAGATAAGAACCGACGAGGACTTGAGTTTACGCTGACCCGGTTCACCAAAATCGCCGACCCACGTTTGCCATTCGTAAATAGCTTCTTCTTCAGGGGTTGTCGGAATGAATGACATCGCAGACACCGAAGTCACCAGGATCGGCTTGCCATACTGTGCCTTACGTCAGACCATGCGAACTTCGATGGTGCCGGGGCGATTGGCACTGGTGCGGTCGAGCGCCAACTCGTGGGCGTCGTTGTAGTGGTGGATCAGCGCATGCCAGTCGAAATTCTGGCTGAGGCCTTCGACCCGGTTGCGCAACTCGATACGCTGGCGTCGGTTGAGTTGGGAAAAGTCGTACAGGTAATCGACCAGACTATTGATGCTCTCGTCGAAACTGCACGTGCTGCGGTTGAGGACGAGCAGGCCGTGCTGAGCGCTGTCGGGGATTTGTTTGCGGACGTAGGCGCCGAAGCCGCTCAGATCGCTGGTCACGGCGGGCAGGCCCAGGGCCACGCATTCCATCGGGGTATAACCCCAGGGCTCGTAGTAGCTCGGGAAGATCCCCATGTGACAGCCGCGGACGAACTGCTCGTAATCCAGACTGATCAGCGGGCTTGTCGCGGTGATAAACTCGGGATGGAAGACCACTTTGACCGGGTCGTCGCTGGCGTTGAGAAGGCCACGGTGCCGCAGGTGCTGGAGAACGGGGTCGTTGGCGTCATCGACCAGGTCGTGGGTGACGATGACCGGCTGGCGGCTCGAACGCCAGGCGTGAATCTCACGTTTGAGGCGGACCACCGCCGATTCGGTGAGCAGTTCATGGTAAGTGGGGAGCCGGCCAGTGGCTGCGGCGGAGAAGAGCGTGCGGCCCATGTCGTGTTCGATGTTCGCGCAGGTCTTTTTCAGGTCTTCGAACATGGAATGGCTGTGCAGCGCGCCGACGTTGATGCTGCGGGTGGCGGCCCGGGTGACGATGAAGGCGATGATCGTGGGCTTGTTGGACGCGGATTTGAGGCGCCAGTTGAGGCGGGCGAGCGCTTCGATGAAAAAGTCCATCCCTTTGTTGCGGTATTCGTATCGCCCGGACGTGAAGAGGTAGATGGTGTTGTCGAGGTCGAACGTGTAGCTGGGGAAAAAGTGGCCCATCACGAATTCGTGGATGCGCTCTTTGAACCCCCGGTGGAGGTTCTGAAATTCGTGCAAGGCGGTGAAACGCTGTATGTTCAGGCCATTCGGGAGGATGGCGTCGGGGAGCCGCCCAAGGAGCTTCGAGGTTTCGACAGCCGTGACCTCGGAGACCGTGGTGAACACCGTGGCCGCGTGGGCGGCCGCACGCTCGATCGCGAACCGCGGGTAGATGTTGTACTGGCTGGCGGCGGCGTCGGGGTCAACCTGCGAGAGATGTTCGTAGAAATCCGGGTCGTCCGAGGCAAGGTATCGGCCGAGAAGCGTGGCGTGCGTGGTGAAAATGGTGGAGATGCGTAAGCGGAGGTGTGCAATGCGGGGGACGGCCACGCCGCCCATCCATTCGTGAAAATGGGCTAAGATGCGTTGGCCAGGGAGGATGGCCGTGAGGTGTTTGAAGAATTCGGTGACGGCGAAGCCAAAGGCGATGATCTCATTGACTTCGCCGTCGGACGCCACCGTGGAAATGCCGTGGTCTTTCCACATCAGGTATTTGTCGACGTCCAGGCAGGAGTAGCGGGCGCGGTAGTCGAGCAGGATGACGCGGGGGCGGCCGGGGATCAACCAATCGCCGTAGTGGCATGGCATCCCTTCATCTCGAAGCCGGTCAAGCACTTCGGAGATAGGCCCTTCGGGTGGGCGTTCTTCGAATTCGATGGCGGCGGTCGAGGGGTTATACGGGCCGATGAGGCAGTAGCGGTCGCCCCAGTGTTCTTGGGTGACCGCGGCTTTGGTGCGGAGCACGGTGTAGATGCCGCCGAGTTGCCAGCAGACCTCCCAGGCGATTTCGAAGAGCAGCGGCGGAGACTGCACAGACGCGGGGGGAGTGAGAGACGATGGGTTGTCTTGTTGAGCCATGAGTGCTTGCAGCGAATACGCGCATTATGGCAAGCGAGGGGTGGGGATTGCAAATCACTGGGCAATTGCAGGCCCGAGGTGGCGGGGGATGTTGGCGTGGTTTGTTATTCGTTATTTGTTATTGGTTATTTGTGGGGAGGCGGGCGGGGTGGTGTTGGGGGTGGGGGGTTGGTAGAATGGTGGGGTATGGCGGGAAGAAAGCAGCGGCGAGTGAGCATGTGGTGGGTGATCGCGTGGGCGGTACTGGGGGTGTTTGTCTTGGTGGTCTCTATTGCGGGGATTGTGGTGTATTACGCCTGGGAGACGAGTAAGAAGCCCCCGATGTCGCGGGTGATCGCGATCGGGCAAGTGGGGGTCAAGCTGCCGGAAGGGGCGGGGGATTTGGAGTTTCACCGGGAGGAGCTCTTCAACGAGTTTGTGTACATCCGCTTCTCGATTCCGGCGGAGCATTTGGAGGCGTTTTTTGCAGCCAACCCGGAGTTGCCATCGGAGAATAGGGCAGAGAAACGGCCGGAATCGCTCGATCAGATACAAATGAACACAGATCTCGGGTGGTGGAATGCGCGCGAAATGCAGGATTCGCGGTCGGCGAGGAGCAGCCGAATGATCAAGCTGGGGGGTTCGGATTGGACGCGGCAGTGGTGCGTCGAGTGGGGCAAGAAGCAGGATCGGGTTTGGGTGTATCTGTTGCGGATTGAGCAGCCTGGGGATGTGAGGTTTGAGGAGGATCGGGAGGGGAAGAAGGAGGGAGGGGGCGAGGCGCAGGAGCAGCAACAGAAGTGAAGGAGCAGTTGCAGGAGGTCAACGAGGAGAACTGGAATTGGCTATATGAGCTTCCACTCCTTCAGGATACTCATGAGCGTCGGCAGAGGCCGGTGGAAGAGCCAGTCTACTTTGAGCCAGAGGTTGGGGAGGGTGGGGCTTTTGTAGAGGTTGTCGGGGGTGGCCGCGGGCCGGTAGATGCCGTCGTCGCCACGGACATAGAACTCGGCTTGTTCGCGGTCGGGGTCGAGGAGCCAGTATTCGCCGACGCCGGCTTGTTCGTATTCGTAGAACTTCTTGCCGCGGTCGCGGGCGCGGGAATCGGGGCTGATGATTTCGATGACCAGGTCCGCGGGGCCTTCGAGGTGGGTCTTCTTCAGGCGCGGGAGGTTGGCGTTGGAGATGAAGAAGACGTCGGGGGAGCGGCCGGGGAGGTCGGGGGCGGTCTTCATCTGGAAAGGCTCGTATCGGAGCTTTCCGAGGCGGTGGTACTCGACGAAATGCGTGAGGAGCGTCAGAAGGAAGCCGCTAAGCTCGTTGTGCTGATTGGATACCGGCGCCATCGCAATTACCTCCCCATCGACCCATTCGACGTGTGTGTTTTCGTGAGGCCAAGCCAAGAACTGCTCGTAGGACATACGAGGCAAGGGTGACTCACTGCGAGGCGGCGATGATGCATCGACCTGGCTCATAGGACCACGGTGATATCATACCTTGCATCGGCGTGGGGGGCTATTGAATTACGGGATGTTGAGGCTGGCTGGGGGCAACGGCGGGCGGGGGCAGGTATACTAAGGGGGTGTGGAAATCTGATTCTCGATAGGCGGAACAGGATTAGAACCTATTGCGCGATCGTGGCTGGGGGGATGCTTCTTGCGACAGTTGGGCTGGCGGCGGAGAAGGCGGCGCCGACTACCCAGCCACTGACCGGCGAGTGGCAGTCGTTGTTTGATGGCAAGACGCTGGGGAAATGGAAGGTGACGGAGTTTGGCGGCCAGGCCGAGGTGAAGATCAAGGATGCGAGCATTCTGCTGCCGATCGGAAATGATATGACGGGGGTGACCTATGGCGGGGAGATTCCGAAGATCAATTATGAGTTGGAGCTGGAGGCGGCGAGGGTGGACGGGAATGATTTCTTCTGCGGCCTGACGTTTCCGGTGAATAAGAACTGCGCGTCGTTGATCTTGGGGGGGTGGGGCGGGACGCTGTGCGGGATATCGAGCATCGACGGCCATGACGCGTCGGATAATTCGACGACCAGCATGAGGCCGTTCACGAAGGGGCAGTGGTATAAGGTGAGAGTGCGCGTGACCGAGGGGCGGATACAGGCGTGGCTGGATAAGGATCCGATTGTGAATGTGGATATCGCGGAGAAGCGGATGGATGTGCGGATGGAGGTGGAACTCTGCAAGCCATTGGGGATCGCGACGTGGCAGACGGCCGGACAGATGCGGAATATCAGGGTGCGGACCCTGTATGCCGATGAGATCGAGGAGGCGAAGAAGATGGCGGAGGAGAAGTAGGGATCACCGGTCAGGGATCAGGAAGTGTGCCAGGCAGAGCGGGTTGGGGGGTGCGGTGTATGGGGGGGGATTGGAGAGGATTCTGGCGGCGTTGGCGAGGAACGTGGTGGGGGATTGGTGGGGCGTGAGGACCGGGCGACAGAGAGAGTGGATCGGGTGAGACCAGGGCGTGGGGGAGATGTGAACGAGGGCGGTCGCGGAAGAGGCGGCGGAGACGAGGGCGGCGCGGGAATGGATTTCGTTGGCAAAATGACGGGAGAAATCGGCCAGATGGGACCAGCCGCGCCCATGGAGGCGAACGGGGATCGAAACGCCGATCAGCATGCGGGCGAGCGATTGGGCGTAGATCGGGCGGATCAATTGGTCGATGAAGCGGCGGCGATCGAGGGAATCGTCGGAGATGGCCAGGCGAGTCATCCGGGTGGTGAGGTAGCGGTCGGGGTCGGGGGCGGCCAGGAACGGGCTGGCGCCCAGTTCGTCGGCGATGGTGTCCCAGAGGAGGCGGTGCGAGGAAAGATCGAAGGTTGGGGGAGTGGCGAGGTCGGTTGTATCTGCAATGATCGCAAGATGAGGATCGGAGGGGGGATCGGGCAGGCGGACGGTGGGCCAGCCGGCGGGCGTGAGTCGATTGGCAGGCCACCCGAGTTTGCGGGCGAGTGGGAGCCAGGCGGCGTCGGCCAGGAGGAGCGCGTCGTGAGGCATCGCCTTGGAGAAGGAGGGAATGGCGGGGAGGGTGAGCCAGGAGAAGATAGGGACGTGGGGGGGGACGCCGTCGGCGAGTTCGGCGCGGGTGGCGTTGGCCGTGACGAGGGCTTTGCAGTCGCGAGTTGCCAGGGCCAGCGCGAGTGTGCCGGCGGAGCAGGGATCGTCCGGGTCGATGCGGCGGATGCGCTCGGTGCAGAGGAGATCGGCGAGGATCGAGCCGGGGTCGTCCCAGAGACGGAAACGTGAGGGGGCGAGGACGCAGAAGGTGCGAGTGGGGGTGTGTTCTTGGCAGAGGATCTGGGTGCGGAGCTGGGTGCGATCCTGCGTGAGTTGGGAGAAGATACGCTGTGCTGTGGGCATCAGGGTGGAGGAGGCGTCGTCGGAGAGATCGGCGGTCTTGAGGAAGTTTTGGGGGAGGGGGAGGCCGGGGTGGAGACGGAAGAGGGTTAGGAGTTGGGAAGGCCAATCGGGGGCGACGACGAACCAGAGGCGGTGGGCGACGATGGGGGTGGAGAAGTCGTGACAGTGGAGGATGGGGTCGAGGGCAAGGGCGTCAGGGAGGATCACGACGATGGCGCGGGGGTCGGCGGTGTCGAGCGCGACTTGGATCTGAGCGGCGTGGGTGGGGGCGAGGAAGCAGGAGGTGCCGACGGGTGGGGTCATTTTGCGGAGAAGTTCGGCGGCGGCGCGGCGGGGGAGGGAGCAGTCGGCAAGGAAGTGGCCAGTGGGGTCGATCGCGGTGACCGAGCCGTCGCGGGCGTAGACGTATTCGAGGCGTGTCGAGGGCTTGGGGGGATCGAGGTCAGGTTGGGTTTGGGCGAGGGCGGACCGGTTGGCCTGGAAGCAGAGTTGGGCTTCGCGGGCGGCGGCGGTGGTGGTGGTTGTGGTGGTCATGCGCGCAGGGGTCCTCTTGAGGGCATATGGAGTTCTTTATCGGACGTTTGGGGGTGGAGACTTCAGGCAATCAGGACGGCGCTGCCGTCGATGCGGCCAAGGCGAGGATATCGCAATGCGGGATGCAGCCGGTGATTCCAGGGCACATCGAGAGCAGAAGGAGCAAAGGCCGGCCCCCATCCGGGTCGGCGCGCCTGTTGCGCGATTCGCGAGATTGAGATTTCTGCCGCGGGGACGTTTGACCCATGACACAAGCGCCGATCAGCACGCCCCGATCACAAACAATCAGACGCCAGCACTGATATCGCCCAGAGCGTTTGCCTGGCGCCGATAATCATTGGCGATCGATCGGACAATCGGTTTCCGCCATTCGCCGTTCTTGCGGATTTCGAGCTTCGAATTCCCGCTCTTACTTCTTCTTCCCCTTCACAATCCCCATCGATGCTCCCGGCTCCTCTTTCGTCACTACATTGTTGTACCGCATGATCGTCCCCTTGGCCTTCTCCAACTGCGATATCGCAATGTTGTAGTTCACGATCGCCAGCACCTCTGCCCTGGCTGCCACCGCCAACGCCTCCTGCCGGTCCAGCTTCAACTGCACAAACGTCGGCGTCAATGGCTCGCCGCCACGCTCACGCTGGTTGATCGCCGCCAACGCATCCGCCGCCGCATACCGCGCGTTCCGCGTCGCGATGATCTCGTTCCACGTCGTCTCCACCTCGCGATACTGCTTCTTTACCTCCAACGCCGACTGCTCCACCAACGCCCGATACTGCATCATCGTCTGCTCGTGTTGCAGCAGCGTCCTCAGGTAGATCGCCCGCGCTCCCCGGTTCCCAAACGGCACCTCAAACGACAGCCCGACGCTGTAGACGAAGAAGCTCGATCTCCTCTGCTTGTCCAACGAAGCATCCAGCTCATCCCCAACCCCCTGCAATCCCGCCGACCCCGTCAGGTTCAACTGCGGCAGCACGTTGTTCTTCGCCGCCTTCACCACCGTCCCCGCCGACGCAATCCGGTACTTCTGCGCCATCAGGTCAAACCGGTTCTCGAACGCCGCCTGCATCTGGTCCTCCAGCGAAAACACGATCGCTTCCTCGATCGGCTTGTCCGCCGGCAAGATCGTCTGCGGGCTTACCACCGGCAGATCCGGGTCGTTTATGATCCGCTTCAACTGATCCGAAATGTCCAGAATCTGCGCCTTCAGCCGCACCAGCTCCGCCCGCCGCGACTGCACCGACGCCTGCCCCTGCGATACCTGCACCCGCGACGTGTCGTGCGTCAACCGCTTGAGCAGAATCTCCAGCGTGTCTTCCGTCTGCGAAAGCAGTTCCTCCTGGATCTTCACATTCATCTGCGACTGGTACAGCCTCCAGTAGGCCTCCTCCGTGTTCGCCATCGCCGTTTCCAGCTTGTCACGCCATTCCAACTGGCTGATCCGCTGGTCGTACCTCGCAATCGTTATTCTCGCCCGGTTCACCTCCCCGCCAAAATCCTTCAAGAGCGGCTGCGTCAACTGCAACACCAACTGGCTCTGGTAGAACGGGTTCACCGCCGGCGTAAACTGCGACGATGTCACGTCCTGCCGGCTCATTTGCTGGCTCAGCTCAATCTGCCCGCCGTCCGGAAGGTTCTGCTTGATCCCCGTCTGAACCTGCTGCGTCAGTACTTCCGCCGGCGTCAGGCTGCCCCCAAGCCCCGTCTGCTGCCATTGCTTCTGAAACTGTCCCGACTGTGAAAAAACCGGATCAAACCGCGCCTTGGCCTCCAGAATCCTCGCCTCGTCAATCGACGGCTGATACGACGCCACCCGCACGTCCAGACTGTTGGCCACCGTCCGGTCCATCACTTCCTGCAGCGTCAACGCAATCGCAGGACCCATCGGCCTTATTACCGTGCGCGCGGGCAGTGTTGTCGGCACCGTCCCACCCGGAAGCGGCGCGGGCGGCAGCGGATCCATCACCGCCGGCGGCGTCTCCGCCGCCTGTTCCTTCTGTATCTGGCCGATCCGCTCTGGACTGAACGGCGGCGCCTCACCGAGGCCGCACCCGCCCAATATCGCCGCCGCAACCCACATCGCCGCTTTCGCAATCATTTTCGATTTCATATAGCCCGATCGGTCAACTAGTTACCGCGCCGAACCCGCCCCTTACGCGGGGCACTCTACAGACACCCACCTGCTCACCGCCAGATCTTCGCCAACGCCTCGTCCTTGCTTCTTCCCCCCGGCCACCGGTCTATCATAAGTGCCCACATGCCACGCGCCAAACGCCCCACGCCGCAATTATCGCGTACCCACCAAAACCCAACAGGATCACCCCGCCAGCCACGTCCGCCGCCACCAGCATCCCTCGTTTGCCCAACCGCCCAGCTCCGCTCATCGCCGTCGCAAAAAAAACCACCCACGACATCGCTCCCACAAATACTCCCACACACAATATCGGCAACTCCCGCCCCGCTCCCACTAACATCTGTCCCGCCGCCGCCGGAACCACCACAAACCAAAAACCCAGCGTCAGCGGGTTTGTCGCCATCATCACCAATCCCCTCACATAGTTCCGCCTCGGCCTCTCCAACCCGGTGTCCGCCTTCATCCCCATCACCCGCCTCGCGCTCAGCAGCGACCCCACCCCCAGATACAACAGCAAACCCGCCCCCATCACTCCCACCACCACCCTCGCCCATGGCATCCAACTCTGTTGCAACAGCCATTGCATCCCCAGCCCCAGCAGCACCGCATACGTCACATCCACCGTCACCGCCCCCATCCCAACCCCAAACCCCGCCCAGAACCCCCCACGCAGCGACCGCCGCGCTATTTCAACATTCACGGGCCCAATCGGCGCCGCCGCCCCCAATCCCAGCAATACCCCTTTCCACAACATCCAAACCCACATCCCCCCACCTTCCTCCCCCCCACACGCCTTGTCAACTCGCCTGCTCGTCTCCTCCTGACTTCTGACCCGTGACCCCTGAACCCTTTTCCCATTTTGTCGCTCGACTTCCCCGCGGTATTATGGTCTCCACTCATGATCGACAAGATGTTCAAAGCCTACGACGTCCGCTCTACCTACCCCAACCCCCTCAACGAAGAGGTCGCCTGGAAGATTGGCCACGCCACCGGCCAGTTCCTCAAACGTTCCCGCCAATCCATCCCCGACTCCCAACGCGTCAAGAACGAAAACACCATGGTCGTCGGCCGCGACATGCGACCAAGCTCCCCCGATCTCGCCCGCGCACTCACCGATGGCCTCCGTTCCACAGCCATGAACGTCATCGACATCGGAATGATCGATAGCTCTTTCATCTACTTCGCCGTCAACCACGAAGAAACCGTCGGCGGCATCCAGGTCACCGCCTCACACAACCCCATCCAATACAACGGCTTCAAAATCTCCGGCCCCAAAGCCAAACCCATCGGCGCCTCCACCGGCCTCGAAGACATCAAACGCATCGCCACCTCCCTCCGCGTCGGCACCACCGGCGTCTCCGGAAAACTCGAATCCAAAGACCTCTGGCCTCAATACAAACAACACGTCCTCCAATTCCTCAACCTCCCCCGCAAGATCCGCGTTGCCATCGACGCCTCCAATGGCATGGCCGGCAAAATGATCCCCGCTATCTTCTATGGCATCCCCAACCTCGAAATCATCCCCATCCTCTTCGACATCACCGGCTCTTTCACCCACGACCCCAACCCCCTCGTCGAATCCAACCTCGATATGCTCAAAGCCAACATGGCCCAAACCAAGCCCGACCTCGGCGTCTGCTTCGACGGCGACGCCGACCGCTGCATCTTCCTCGCCGAAACCGGAAACACCGTCGGCTGCGACCTGGTTACCGCCCTGCTCGCCCGCGACTTCCTCGCCAAACCCGAAAACAAAGGCTCAGCAATCGTCTACGATCTCCGCTCCAGCCACGTCATCGCCGACGAAGTCAAAGCCGCCGGCGGCGTCCCCCGCCGCGAGCGCGTCGGCCACGCCTTCATGAAGAAAACTCTCGCCGACACCAACGCCGTCTTCGGCGGCGAACTCTCCGGCCATTTCTACTTCCGCGACAATTTCTTCGCCGACTCCGGCGCCATCGCCTTCGCCCGACTCCTCTCCATCCTCGCCGCCCAGGACAAACCCCTCAGCTACCTCATCGGCCCCCTCCGCCGCTATGCCCAATCCGGCGAAATCAATTTCCAGATCGAAGATAAAGACGGCAAGATCCGCGAATTGGCTGAAGCCTACCGCAAATCCCAGGTCGACTACCTCGACGGCATCACGGTTGACTGTGGCGACTGGTGGTTCAACGTCCGCAAGAGCAACACCGAACCCATGCTCAGACTCAACCTCGAAGCCGCCTCCCCCCGCCTGCTCGATGAGAAAATCAAAGAGTTGAAGAAGATCTTGGGTGAGCCCGCGCATGGGCACTGATCATCCCCCAGTGCCCCGCAAGAGCGTCGGGGCAAGGGTCCATCGCCAATGGCGACCGCTCCCCCGGACGTGCCACTGCGCACCGTCTCCCTTTAACCTCCGTCCTTCCCGTGGATCGGAAACCCCCGCACTCGAATTCGAGCCTGCTCAATCACCACCACGCTCCCCTTCAAGCACCGCCTCCGCCGCCTATCGCAGTGCCTCTTGGATATCTTCCCGCGCCAGGTCTGGATACGCCTCCAGAATCTCCCGTTCGCTCATCTCCTCCGCCACCATGCACACGACCGTCGCCACCGGTATCCGAAGACCCCGAATGCACGGCACGCCCCCCATCTGCTTCGCATTGATCGTGATGCGGCTGAACATGATTGCTCCTCTGCTAATCATAGCACAAACGCACTGCCCCTGACGACAATCTTGCAGACTCCCCCTCCCTTCGCCTCTCTCTGTCTCATCATTCATCATTCATCATTTCCCCAACCGCCTCTCCCTCCTCCCCTCCGCCTCCTCATATCTCCTCTTCTCCTCATCCGTCACCGGCACCACCGCACAAACCGCCACCGGCCGAAACTGCTCATCCATCGCCACAAACGTAAAATACGCCGAAAATATGTGCTTCCGCTCCAGCGTCTTGTAGTCCTCCACCAACGCCCTCAACCCCACCTCCATCGACGTCCGCCACACCCGATTCACCGCCGCCTGAAACACCAGAATATCCCCCCGCCTCGCCGGAGCCAAAAACCTCACCGAATCGATCGCCAGCGTCACACAATCCCGCCCCGAATGTCGATGCGCCACCACCGCCGCCACCTGGTCCGCCATCTCCAGCACCCGCCCTCCAAACAGCGTCCCATACGCATTCAAATCATTCGGAAACACAATCGCCGTCTGATCGTTGATCGCCGACTCCGATACATATTTCCCCGGCAGCGTCGTCTCCATAATCGCTCTTCTCTCACATCCCCGCACTCAGAAACCCCTCAAAATTCCCACCCAAATACCCCTCCGCCGTCCGCTTCACCTCTTCCCGCGTCACCTTCCACCCCGTCCCCGCCAGATCGCAGAACTTGTCCTTCATCACCTTCGCAATAATCCCCCGGCTATGCTCCCACTTGTAAATCACCTGGTCCAACACCCGCGCATCCGAATGTTGTGGCACAAAACTCGTCCCCAACAACTCCATCCTCATCCGCGTAATCTCTTCAATCAGCGACGGATTATTCAAAAACCACCAGCAACCAAACAACATCATGTTCCGCAGCTTCCTCGCCGCCACCGCCACCTCATGCTGATTCTCCCGCGACAGCATCGTTACCAGAAACTTGTTCCCCGGATTCTCCGCACAGATCCGCGCCACGCTCCCGATATCCGCCTTGCCCACTCCATCCCCCGCCAACCTCAATCTCGGATTGATCTGCCGCTTCACCCCGACCATCAACGCAAACGGCACCCCCTTCTCCTTCGCCACCGGCAACACCGCCTCCTGAATCACCTTCGTCGTCGCCGACTCATCCGGATATCTCCAGTCCGGCCCCAACGACACCGCCACATACAACGCCCCCATCCGATCAATCCACTCGCTCAAAAACCTCCGAATCTCCTTCATCGATTCCCCCCCCAACTCTGCCCCCACCCCATACCCGACCCCCCGTAGCTTCTCCGCCACTCCCGGCCACCCGATTAAGAGCGGATTCCCGAAAACACTCTCGAATTCCCTTCAAATCCTTGCTCGAAACATCCACCCCCAACTTGTTAAGCACAGTCAGCACCCCCCGGCATGCCTCGCTGATCGGCGCCCGCTCCACAAACAACGTCCGCCAGATGGTGTCCGCCTGCTGCTGCTGATTCATCCCCCAGAACGCCTCATACCCGATATCGCTCGCCCGAATCGTCTCCGCGATCAAGTAGTGATACGTCAGCAACTCATCGATCCCCCACAGCATGAGCTTCCCAAACTCCGCCGGATACAGATGTGTATGCAAGTCATACACCGGCGTCGTAAAAACCGCCTCATCCACCCACTTCCCAATCCGCCCATTCACATCGCCAACCATCTAACCTCCGCACAAGAGACCCCCGCATTCTAATCCCCCCCGTCCCCTTCGCGAAACCTCTCCCCTCACCACAAATCGTAGACGGCGCCATCCACCGCGCCGCCGGACCTCAACTCCTCGCCGAATGCCGCAACCTCCCCGAATCCTCCCCCGGTGTCCGCTGCCCCACCGGCCAAGCCCGCATCACCAAAGGCTACAACCTCCCCGCCAAACACGTCATCCACACCGTCGGACCCGTCTGGCACGGCGGCTCCCACAACGAACCCCACCTCCTAAAAAACTGCTACACCAACTCCCTCCAACTCGCCGCCACCCACAACCTCCGTTCCATCGCCTTCCCCTCTATCTCCACCGGCATCTACGCCTACCCCCTCGAACAAGCCACCCAAATCGCCCTCCAAACCACCCTCACCTTCCTCCAATCCCACCCCGACTTCGGAAAAATCATCTTCGCCTGCTTCTCCCCCCAAGCCCTCACCCTCTACAACTCCACCCTCCTCCGCCTCACCCACCCCTGACCTCCAATTCATCGTTCATCGCTCATCGTTCATCGTTTCTTTCCTCCGTGTCCCCGTCCCGCCGTGGTTCAAGATGTGCTAGAATCTTCCTGCCATGCTCAAACTCCCCTCCCACTCCTTCCGTCTCGCCTCCACCTTCATCAAAACCACCGCCCGCCCCCTCGACCAACGACTCTTCGAATTCTATTTCGAACAGGGTACCCCAGACGCCGTCATCGCCGCCGTCGCAAACTACCAAAACCCCGACGGCGGCTTCGGCCACGCCATCGAACCCGACTTCCGACTCATCTCCTCCTCCCCCATGGCCACCACCGTCGCCTTCCAATACCTCACCGAAGTCAACGCCCACCCCGACCACCCCGTCGTCCGCGCTGCCATCCAATACCTCCTCAATACCTACGACTCCGCCCGCGGCCTCTGGCCCAACCTCCCCCCCGAAGTCAACTCCGTCCCCCACGCCCCCTGGTGGCACTACACCAACCCCCCAACCACCTTCCAACCCGTCTGCAACGCCGAAATCGTCGCCTGCCTCAACGCCTACCCCGCCCTCGTCCCCCCACAAATCCTCGACCGCGTCAACTACATCGCCCTCACCACCCTCGTCAACCTCCCCGACATCCTCGAAATCCACGCCCTCCTCTGCTACCTCCGCCTGGCCCAGGAAATCCCCGCTCCTCGCGACATCCTCATCCTCACCAAACTCCGCCACGCCGTCCCCACCCTCGTCACCCGCGACCCCGCCCAGTGGTCCACCTATTCCGTCAAACCCCTTACCCTCGCCCCCACCCCCTATTCCCCGCTGGCCGACCTCATCGACCCCGCTGACATCTCCGCCAACCTCAACTACGAAATCCAGCACCAATCCCCCTCCGGCTCCTGGCTCCCCACCTGGACCTGGAACCAATACCTCGAAACCTGGCCCGAAGCCTCCCTCGAATGGCAAGGCCACCTCACCGTCAAAACCCTCCACACCCTCCACGCCTACAACCGCTTCGCCCTCTAACCCGCCTCCGCAATTCATCATTCATCATTTCCTTTGACACCCCTGCCCCGCTCGACTTATCATCCCCCCCATCTAACCCCATCTCTCTATGAAACAACTACGTCTCCTCGCCGTCTTCTTCTCGCTCGTTCTCTCAACCACCGCCTTCGCCGCCGCCCCGCCCGACGACGGCAAACTCCGCATCATCTGCTTCGGCGCACACCCCGACGACTGCGAACTCCAGGCCGGCGGCATCGGCGCACTCTTCGCCGCACAAGGCCACCACGTCAAACTCGTCTCCACCACCAATGGCGACATCGGCCACTGGCGCGATGCCGGCGGCCCGCTCGCACTCCGCCGAACCAACGAAGTCCAACAATGCTCCAAACTCCTCGGCACCACCGCCGAAGTCCTCGACATCCACGACGGCGAAATCCTCCCCACCCTCGAAAACCGCCAGAAAATCATCCGCCTCATCCGCCAGTGGAAAGCCGACATCGTCCTCTCCCCTCGCCCCTACGACTACCACCCCGACCACCGCTACACCTCCATCCTCGTCCAGGACGCCGCCTACATGGTCACCGTCCCCTTCATCTGCCCCGACACACCCGCCCTCAAGAACAACCCCGTCTTCATGTACTACACCGACCGCTTCCAGAAGCCCACCGCCTCCGCCCCCGACATCGCCATCTCCATCGACTCCGTCATGGACAAGAAACTCGATGGCCTGGCCCTCCTCGAATCCCAATTCCTCGAAGGCGGCGCCAACGGCCACGAGGGCCTGATTCCCAAGACCCCCGCCGAGCGCCAAAAACGCATCGCCGACGTCCGTGCCTCAATGGCCAACCGCAACAAATCCCTCGCCGACCGCTACCGCAAGCTCCTCGAAGACTTCTACGGCCCAGAAGCCGCCGCCAAAATCCAATACGCCGAAGCCTTCGAAATCTGCGAATACGGCCGCCGCCCCAACAAAGAAGAACTCAAAAAACTCTTCCCGTTCTTCAACAAGTAACGCCCTCCCCTCTTCCCCCTCGCCCGGTACGCCGGGAGAGGGTTGGGGTGAGGGTTCAACGCCAATTCACCAAAGACCAAAGTAGGTTCCGCACTGCGGACTATCCCCCTCCCGTCCCCTGTTATCCCCCACATCATAAAGTCGCGTTCATTGCGAATGGGCGAATATTGCGACGAGGTTCGGCCGGCGGGGATTCCCCTCCACATACCGCAGCACCCGAAACAGATGCTCATCTCCCTGCCCCGCGAGCCTATTAACTCGGCTTGTCAGTGGGTTTCTTCATACCCCATGCGCCGTTCGATTGGAAGTCAAGCGCGTTCCGGAGGGGCCCTTTCACATGGGCAAGTCTTATGAATCCCCCTTGCCCTATGTTCGTGTCTTTGCGCGGTCGATCTGTCCAGTACCACCCTTCGAGTGACGTCTCACCGTTCTTGTGTGTCACCAAGTGAAGCCTGCATGTCCCGCAGTGGCGACCCGCCTTTCCTCTCACCGGGTCGGTCTGGTAGCTCCAAACGATTTCCGGACTTCCACCGGTCGAGTCCGTGAGAATCGCAGCGCAAAACGAGCGAGACTGGTTGAACTCTCCCCAGGAACTCAGTGCGAGATGAAACCCGTGCTGAGTGACTTCGTGAGCATTTGGAAGCCAATCGTTCCCGAGGGTGTTCCAGTACCAACCTTCCCAGCGGCCGGAAAAGTCAGGTATCCCGACCAATCTGCGGAGAAAAGGCCAGCGCCAGGCGCGGCGATCCACGGCTTTCGAAACCAAGTACGCTACGAGAGTCGCGAACCCCATAAGAGCAAGTCCCTGCTTAAAGGCATCTTTGCCGAGAACTCCGGTTATTGCGAGCATTGCACCCCACACGAGGAGCGCGATCGTCCCGTAGAAGCGGATGGTGAACCTTTGGTTTTCCTGGAGTGCAATCATTGAATCATCTCCTTTACGAACGGCATAGGTGGCGCGCCGGGTGCCACGGGCAGCTTGTCTGCCCGTGCTCCTGAACTCGACACCACTAACGAGCAAGACGCTATCGGAATCCAACGATGTGCGGAGCTTGCCGCAGGGAGGGCCGCCGGTGTGCCGCCGCACGTCAAGGCTTATCCGGCCAAGCTTTCACGGCTAATTCGGCTAGTTCGCGCTGTCTTGCTTCAATTTCCGTCTTCCCCCATTTCTGATAACTGGCAATCGATGAGGTTAGCAGAAGCTCGGACGTCTTATAGAAGGCAGCTTTGTTCGCAAATGAGTTATTTGCCGCAGCCACGTTCGACTTAGCTTTCATCAAGGCCATATTGCCTAGCCGCTTGTGGTATGCTCTTGTCGTTTCAGGGTCGACATGCTTCCACGATTTTGACGCCGTCTGCGGCAATACATGCTCCAGATTGACTTCGTCTTCGTTTGTATTCGGGACGATCTCGGCGTCCGGTTTGCCAGCCTTGAACCGTTCCAGCACCTGAAGGTAATAACGTGCCAGACCAGCCTTGGAGACAGACGCTATTGCGAAGGCGGTCTCAAAGTCGTCGTCAGGAGGCACCAACCCCTGCATCGCTTTCCAAAGTTGATTCGCTGTGGTTATTTTCTTGTCCCGTATCTCCTTTGCTCGCTCCGAGTAATGATTCTCCAAGGTTCCTCCTCGCCCCCCAGCTACCAGGAACCGTACTGCCCACGCAACCAAGGCCTTCAATGTCTTCCGAACCTCGGGCACAGTGAATTCGGCCAAGACCGCCAAGACCAGCGGCCGAACTTGGATCATCCCCATCATGTTAAGAGTCGACATATGAGCTTTGGCGCTGCCCCCGTATTTCTTCCACATCTCATGATCGGGATTGAGAATTGCAGCGTAGATTATTGCGCTCTCCGCCAGCTCTTCGGCGAAATCGATGGCTGCTTGTTTACTGGTAGTCTTGCGTTTGATCTGGTCATACAGATATCGCTCGCGAGTCAGCCCATGCTTTGATGCCCAGAGATGCCGGATGAAGTGCACAACGATTCCCTCTTCTTGCACAGCCTCCAATGTTCCGTGCATTGCTATCCACCGCTGCTGTACCTCCAATATGCGCGTGTCAGCCAAATGAAACAGGTAGTTCTTGAGCAGATCCGATAGCGCGAGATCCAGCCCCCGATCGTTGAGAGTCTCGAAAATCGTAAAGGCGTTGGCATGGTCAGGTACGCGTACCAGAATGACCTTGGCTCGGTTCGTCAGGAAATAAATGAGTTCAAGAAGATGCTTAGCCGCATCAGTCCCGTGAACGCTCACCATGCTCTTAACGTGCTCTGCGGCCAATTCCGCCGCCTTAGCAATCCTCCGGTGGGATTCTTTGGTTGCCTCCACCTTTCGCCCGGGGTCATCGAGCCCAGAGAGGATTCGCTTGTCAAAGAACTCACGATCCGTCTGATTGAGCTTCAGTTTTGGGAGTCTTTCTCGCGAGTTCAAGTCCCGCTTGGCCAAGTAGTCTCGTTCGATGTCATGTGCGCGGTCATCCTCTACACTAAGGAAATAGTCGCGGACAGCCGCGATCAAAATCATCGCTGTAGCCAATCGCTGTTGACCGTCGACGACCTCGAGCGCCTTTCCCGACTTGCCGATGAGGACTATCGAGCCAAGGAAGTACTCTGCCTCTTTGGCGCTGATTGAGCTAGCCAAGTCCTCGAGCAACTCGCGCACATGCTGTTCCTCCCATGCGTAAGATCGCTGGTACAGTGGCACGGCCAAGTTCCCTTCGCATATAGCATGCCCAATTCCATCCAGCTTGATTTCGATGTTCTCGAGAGACATGACGACCCCATGTTGGACCAAAAATTACGCAGTACACCGGTGCGATTCCGATCACGGTACTTTGCGCATGCAAGCAAGATTGCCGATCTTGTATCCACAACCGCGCAGAGTATAGGCTACACTACTGCCGTAACGAAACAAAGCCCGCGCTATCGCATTCCGTCGCTGCTTACCAGCTAAAGCTCGTAGGGGCGCCTCCAACCGCCGCCTTTCGTCAGTGGTTCTCCACCCCGGCGACTGAAGCCATCCTCGCGATTCCACATCGCCCCGCCCATCACCCAGGCCCCCTCACGTCAACGCAAACACCCGCCCCGGCGCCAGGTGTTGAAACAGGGGGAGAAAAGGGTGAGCGGCGGGGGGTTTCAGGGTATCCGGCGGGGGGGATAAGGGTGTCCGGCGGGGGGGTTTCGGGGGTGCTGAAAAAACACAACGACCGGCGAGTTTTCACTCGCCGGCCGTTGGAGCCTGCGACTCCTTTCGCATCGTCCGTGTTCTTCGCCCCGACGTCTTCTCGGCCCGCCCCTTCCCTGCCCGTTTCAGACGCCGTTCAGCATGTCATTCAGAAACTCCGCTAAACCATTCTCTCGATTGCTCTTAATGACTCGCCTCGCCGCCGCCAAAACCTCCGCCTTCGCATTGCCCATCGCCACGCCCAGCCCGGCTCCCGCGATCATCGCCAAATCGTTAATATCATCACCAACCGCCACTATCTCTTCCGGCCTAATCCCATGCCGATCCGCAACATACAGCACACCCCCCCACTTGTTCACCGCCGGATCAAACACCTCCAATACTTCCACCGCATACGCCGACACATACAAAATCTGGCACAAGGCTCGATCCGCAAACCGTTGCCGCAAAATCACTTGCACCCGATCCACTTCATCCTTCGCCGCACAGATCCCAATCCGGATCGTATGCTCGTGCGAATAGTGCGAAAGACCCGCAACCTGATGTACCTTCGCACGGGTCACCTGCATCCAGCTCCGCGTCGCCTCGTTCAGGTCCACATCCGCCGTCACCAGATAATCCACACCAGCCGCACGGGTGTCCTGAAGTGCAAGTGCTGCATGCCCAAACATTTCCAGCACCTGACAAACCTCACGCGCCAAACTCGGGTGCATCACTGTCCGATGCAGCGTCTGTCGGCTCCGCGTATCAATCACCATCGCGCCGCCGACAAACACAGCAATATCATGATGCTCCACCGCGTCGAGTATGCTTTGGCTTTCCGTCCAGTTTCGCCCGGTCGCAAAGCAAACCCGAAGCCCAGCATTCACAATCCGTTGGACCGCCGCCTTGCTCGCGGCCGATACCGTACCATCGGGAGACAGGAGCGTGCCGTCCAGATCAATCGCGACCATTCGATACGTCGATCTCACAACCCACTCACCATCTTTTCCTACCCTAGCCAGTTGTTTTTCCAAATGCAATCTTCGTGACAGTTATCAACGGGATATCCACAGCCCATTGGGCATCGGTTCACCCGTTTCCGCAGCCAATTGGGGTTGGCCGCGGTGGCTGAAGAGCCAGCCGAGAAGTCGGCTCACAATTGTCGTTTGGATAGCTCATTGCGGACTTGGAGCATGGTCAGGACGCCCAGGCCGAGCATGACCAGGCCGATGAGCACAAAGGGGATGGAGAACCACCCCTCGGCCAGCTTGGCCAGAGGCGAGATTGGGCTGACGAAGAATCCGAGCAGGCCCAGCGCCGGGCAGAGCACGCCCAGCGTGAGCAGGACGGGGATGATCGTACGCTTGAAGCCGAGCGTCTGCACGAGGTGCTGTCGGCGGCGGACCCTCGCGACCCGCTGCGGTGGGGGAGCTGCCAAGGGCGCAGACATCGGTGTGGCTGGGCGGTTGCTCGCCCGGGGCGCGGCGGGCGCGGGCGATGCCGGCGGCTCGTGGCTCTCGAAGGCGGCAGCGGCGGCCTCGTCCGTCTGTTCTTCGTCGCCTTCCTGCGCGTGCTGGCCTGCCGCCATCGCACCGAGAAGCCGGGCCAATTCGTCCTTGTCCTTTTCACTCATCGTTCACCTCATGGCAGGCGTTGTCCAATTTATCGGACGCTCGATTTTATCAGACGCTCTGCCTTTTGCTTTTTTTCAACACCCGTCGTGTGAAGGGCATTATAGTGGCGGCCATGGTCGAGCCAAGTGATGCAAATACTCGCCCACCCGCGGTGGCGGGAAGATTCTACCCCGCCGACGCCGAGGAATGCCGCCGGCAGGCGCAGTCATTTCTGAAGCCCAGGGCCGATGCTTCGGACCAGCGCTGGCTGGGCGCGATGGTTCCGCACGCGGGGTGGATTTGCAGCGGCGCGGTGGCTGGGCAGGCCATTGCGACGTTGGCGGCACAGGGGCCGGTGGATCTGATCGTGATTTTCGGCGCGGTTCACACGCCGATCCCGGTTCAGCATGCAGCGCTCGATCCGCACGGGAGCTGGGCGATGCCCGGCCACCCCGCACGGATTGCCAAGGACCTGTATGGCCGGCTGGAATCGCGGGGCAATCTGTTTGCCGTCGATGGACGGCTGCATGAGCAGGAGCATTCGATCGAGGTGAATGTGCCGATGGTTCAACTGGCGTTTCCGGGTGTGCCAGTGTTGCCGATCGAGGTGCCGGCGATTGGCGCGGCGGAGCTGATGGGGCGAAAGACGGCCGAGTGCGTGGCCGAAACGGGGTTGCGTGCGATTTACCTGGCCAGCACGGACCTGACGCATTATGGCCCAACCTATGGCTTCACGCCGGCGGGTGTCGGTCCGGCTGGCATCGAATGGGCCAGGCAGAACGATTGCCGGTTGTTGAAGCTGATTGACGAGCTGGCTGCGGAGAAGATTGTGCCCGAGGTGCAGCAGCATCACAACGCGTGCGGCGCCGGAGCCGTGGCGGCGTTGCTTGGCGCGTGTCGGCAGCTCGGGGCGACATCGGCCAGGCTGCTATGGCATACGAACAGTTATGAGACGCTGGCGAACGTGCATCCGCAGCCGCCCACGAATGCGGTCGGATATGCGGCGGTCGCGATTGGATGATATCGGATAGTCGCGATGCAACCGTTGATAACGGGCATCGCGCAGCCGTGGCTGTGGCGAGAATCGATCAATAACAACGCTGGATGTTGCGTAGAGGCAACATTCGTCATGAAGCGCACAGGTGGCAAGGATGGCCCCGGGTGGTTTTTGCTTGATTTCAGCTTGGGAAAAGTGATGTGCTGACGGAGCGGCGCTCGCGTGTGGACGTGGAACGACGTTTGCCTTGGTCCAGGCCGAGGAGAACACATGAACGAGCAGGAGTTTCAGGGCAAACTAGCGGAATTGATGGTCGAGATCAGCACGCTCCCGGCCGCGGAGCGGGAGAAACTGCAGCGGTTGGCCGACGAGACCCGTGCGAGGCACGAGCGGCTGCAGGCCACCGTCAGCAGCCTGCAGGAGAGCCTCGATTATCTTCGGCTGAGCATCAAGTATCTGGTATTCGATCTGGAAGCGACTCGCCGGGAGAACGGCTGTCTGCGGAAGATGCTGGAGGACCGAAGCAACAACGAATAAGTCGGGCGTCGGTATTTCGTGAGAGCCGCAGGCGTGGTGGGAATGCCTGCGGTTTTCTTTTTTTTCGGGGGAGATTCTGGTATTCTGGGGCGGGTCGAACGCGGGCTACACGCAGGAAGTCATGTGACGTGCGCGGGGGAGAGATCGGGGACAGGGATGGCGGAAGCGATTCGCGTATTCATCAGCTACAGCCATGACTCCGCGGAGCATTCGCGGAGAGTGCTGGAGTTGTCGGATCGGCTCCGGGCGGATGGGGTGGACTGCAACATTGATCAGTACGAGGTGTCGCCGGCGGAGCGGTGGCCGAAGTGGATGGACCGGCAGATCGAGGCGGCGAAGTTCGTGCTGGTGGTGTGTACGGAGACTTATTTAAGACGGGTGATGGGGGAGGAGAAGCCGGGCACGGGGCTTGGGGTGAGGTGGGAGAGCCTGCTGGTTTACCAGGATCTGTATGATGCAGGCGGCGAGAACACCAAGTATGTGCCGGTGGTCTTTGGTGTGGGGGATTTGCCGTTCGTGCCGAAGCCGCTCAAGGGGGCGACTTATGAGGTGCTGGATAGGGAAGAGGGGTATCAGAAGCTGCTGAAGCGGTTGGACGGAGTAGCGGCGGCGAAGAGGCCGCCGCTGGGCATCAGGGCGGCGAGGCCGGAGTTCTTCCAGGCGCCGGCGAACAACTTCCGGGAAGCCAGCGTCGTGAGGAACGCGGATTTTGTTGGCAGGGAGAAGCT
This sequence comes from Planctomycetota bacterium, assembly GCA_026693085.1. Taxonomy (GTDB): domain Bacteria; phylum Planctomycetota; class Phycisphaerae; order Tepidisphaerales; family Tepidisphaeraceae; genus JAPLNB01. The sequence goes on from JAPLNB010000149.1 coordinate 55,225, forward strand.
GCTGAAGGAATTGCACGAGCAGTTGGGCGAGGCGGATGTGGCGCTGGTGCATGCGCTCTCGGGCGAGGGGGGCGTGGGCAAGTCGCAATTGGCCAATGAGTATGCGCATCGGCACAACGGGGACTATGAGGGGATGTGGTGGCTGGATGCGTCGAGGGCGGGCATCGATGTTTCGACGGCGAAGGTGGCGGAGGTGATGGGCCTGGGGCTGCCGGTGACGGCCAAGCCGGAGGAGATCCGGGCGGCGGTTTGCCGGCGGGCGTCGGCGGGGAAGCACCTGGTGATATTGGACAATGTGGACGAGGCGGGGGTGGTGGAACAGTGGCGGATGGATCGGCCGGGGAGGGTGCTGGTGACGACCCGGCGGCGGGACCTGCCGACGGCGCGCGTCAGGGAGCTGGAGGTGAATGTGCTGGAGCGGGGGGAGGCGATCGAGCTGCTGCGGAAGCATCGGGCGGATTTGAAGGGGCAGAATAACGAGGCGGCGTTGGGGGAGGTGGCGGGGTATCTGGGGGATCATGCGCTGGCGGTGGCGTTGGTGGGGGCATATTTGAAGCAGCGGCCGAACGTGTCGGCGGGGAAGGTGTTGGAGAGGCTGAAGCGTGCGGAGGTTGGGGACGAGGAGAGCTTGTTTGAGGGGCTGGACCCGAAGGACATCGGGGCGGGGTATACGCTGAAGGTGGCGCAGTCGCTGGCGCTGCATTTTGGGGAGCTTTCGGAGTTGGAGACGGCGGTGCTGCGGGTGGCGGCGGTTTGCCATCCGGATGGGATTCCAGTCGATCTGTTCTGCAAGGTGCTCAGGAAGGATGAGGAGGAGGTTGAGGAGGCGCTGCGGGGGCTGGCGAGCCGCTCGATTGTGAGGTATGAGCCGGTGGTGA
>JAPLNB010000150.1 GCA_026693085.1 Planctomycetota bacterium
GAGTCGGAGTAGGGATGCCCCTTGACGGGGCACCCCCTCCGCGGATCCGGACGGGCGGGATTACCGTATCCGGCTCTTGCCTTGGGTGATGACGACAAGTCGGTACAGAGGATAAGGATGATGAATGCGGGCAGGCAGAATATGGCGAGCGATCAGGCGGACCATGCGATCTCAGGTGACGCCTCCGCGTTGGCTGCGCCGCGACAGGGCGCGTTGCCAAAGCCAGCCCACCTGGAATCGGAACAGTCCCAACGCGGGGCTGTTCATGGGGACACCATAGTAACGACAGTGTCCCTCCACGACGCCGCCCAGCCACTTGCCAACCTCCGGGACCGGATCGTGCATTCGCCGCCGCAACTCGGCCTTGACCTCGGCCAGCTTCGCCGTCAGCCGCTTCCGCATGGTCTGACGCAGAACCGTGAAGTACCCGTTGCTCCGCTTGGTCCCGCAGATGTGCGTAACGCCGAGAAAGTCGAACGTCTCCGGCTTGCCCAGTCCACGCCGCTGTCGGTTGCGGGCAGCCCACGGGCCAAACTCAATCAGCCGCGTTTTCTCTGGATGCAATTCCAGAGCGAACTTGGCGAACCGCTCTCGCAAGGCGGCCAGAAACGGCTCCACCTCGGCACGATGCTGGAATCCCACAATGAAATCATCCGCATAGCGCACGACGATCACGTCGCCTTTCGCCTGCGTCTTCCTCCATTGCTGGACCCACAGGTCAAACGCATAGTGCAGGTAGATGTTGGCCAACAGCGGGCTAATGCTGCCGCCTTGCACGGTACCTGTGTCGCTATACGTTCGCACCCCGTCCTCCAGCACGCCGGCGTTCAGCCATTTACGGATGAGCCGACCGACGCGCTGGTCCGCAACCCGGTGCTCGACGAACTTCATCAGCCACTCGCGGTTGATGGCATCGAAAAACCCGCGAATGTCCGCGTCGAGCACCCAGTTCACCTTTCTGGTCAGCAGTCCGACATACAGGGCGTCCAGCGCCTTGTGCTGGCTGCGCCCCGGTCGGAAGCCGTACGAGAAGCCCAGGAAGTCCGTCTCATAGATGGCGTTCATCACCTCCGTGGTGGCCCGCTGGACGAGTTTGTCTTCCAGCGTGGTCACACCGAGCGGCCGTTGTCGGCCGTCGGCTTTGGGGATGTACGCCCTACGCACGGGCTTGGCCCGGTACGCCCCGCGTTTCAGCTTTTCCGAGAGGACTTGGAGGTTGACCTCCAGGTCCTGCCCGTACTGCTGCCACGTCTGCCCGTCCACACCCGGTGCGGCATCCCGCTTGAGGCCGAAGTAGGCCTCCCGAAGCGTGTCGAGGTTGTAGACGCGGTGCATCAGCGAGGTGAACCGCATCTTCTTATCCGTCATCGCAACCTGACGTACCCGGCCCAACGCACGTTGCACGCCTTCCCGGCTCTGCGTCCGGAGCGTGGTTTGCCAGGTCGGGTTTCCCTTGGCCGGTCCGCTTCCCTCCACCCTCTTTGCCACCGGTTGCTCGGCGTTGTTCGAGGGCTTCGCGGGTACTACGGGACCGTCCGACTTCCCATGTTCGTGCATCATCGGCGTGTGTCCTTGGACTTCCCGATACGACCCGTCGCACCATCTGGACAGGTGAACATGGGATCTCCCGGTTCTCGCGCAAGGTGTTTCCGCACATGCACGGGGTCTGCGACCGCGCGGGGTTCCGTCGCGTCTTGCGTTGGCGACGCGACGGATGTTGCTTTCCGACTACTCCCACGGCGTCGGCACCCCGGAGGGAGTTCGCTTTCGCGGCTGTTTACCCGGCCTGTGCGTACCCCTGTCAACGCTTCGACGGTGCCCTTGCGGGCACCTCCGCATGACTCGGGGCCGCTGTGGCTTGCTACGCCTTCAACGTATGACTCTTTCATTCACTACACCTTGCCGGTTTATCCCGGCGCACAGGAGTTTGAAAAACGATCGCGACTGGGTCGCGAACGCAGGCGGCGGCGGATGCGTTTGCCCGGGCGTATGGCTTTGAGCGGGCGTACGGAAGCTATGAACAGGTTCTGAGCGATCAGGAGGTCGATGCGGTGTATGTGTCGCTGCCGAACTCGATGCATCATGAGTGGACGATCCGGGCGCTGCGGGCGGGGAAGCATGTGCTGTGTGAGAAGCCGTTTGCAGTGAATGCGGCCCAGAGCCAAGAGATGTTTGATGTGGCGAGGAAAGCGGGGCGGGTGGTGGTGGAGGCGTTCATGTATCGGGCGCATCCGCTGACGACGGAACTGATCCGGGCGGTGCGGGAGGGGGCGATCGGGGAGGTGAAGTTGATTCGGACGAGCTTCTGTTACTGCACGAGCCGGCAGAAGGGGAACATCCGGTTCGACGCGGAGTTGGCGGGCGGGGGTTTGATGGATGTGGGGTGCTATTGCATCGGTTTTTCGAGGCTGTTTGCGGGGGGTGATCCGGTGGAGATCAGCGCGGCGGGGCATCTGTTGAACGGGGTGGATGACGTGGCGGCAGCGACGCTGGTGTATCCGAATGGGGTGATTGCGACGATGAGTTGCGGGATGACGGTGCACGCGAACAACACGGCGTATCTATGCGGGAGCGAGGGGTATATTGAGATCCCTGTGCCGTGGAAGCCGCCGCGGGAGCAGGCGGAGTTTACGATAGCGCGGAGCACGCCGCCCCGGATGGATAGTGCGGCGAGCAAAGCGGGGGCGCCGCCGCCGCGGGAGACGCGGTTAGTGAATGCCGGAATGGATCTGTATGGTTTGGAGGCGGATGCGTTCGCCGGGGCGGTGCGGGATGGCGCCGAGCCGTTTGTGACAGAAGATGAGACGCTGGGGAATATGCGGGTATTGGATAAGATGAGGAGACAGTTAAGAGAGTAAGAAGCCAGGAGAAAGCTGAGATCATGAAGATACTGATGAACATGGGTGGCATTGCGGGGACGAATTGTTTTGTGGTGGCGGATGACAAGGCAAAGCAGGCGGTGATGTTTGATGCGCCGAACGATACGACCGGCCCATTGCTGGATGAGGTGCAGCGGCAAGGATGGGACTTGGTGGGGCTGTGGCTGACGCACGGGCATTTTGATCATGTGGCGGACCATGAAGCGGTGACCGATCGCTTTGGGGGGGCAAAGGTGGCGATCCACCGGCTGGACGAGCCGAAACTCGAGCAGCCGAGCGGGATGATGTTTGTGCTGCCGTTTGTGATTCCGGCGCGGTCGGCCGATGTGAGGCTGGAGGAGGGACAGAAGCTGAAAGTGGGCGGCCTGGAGTTTGAGGTGATGCACACGCCGGGGCATTCGGTGGGGCATGTGGTGTATTACTGCGCGGCGGAGAAGATCCTGGTGGGGGGAGACTTGATTATTGGGGGATCGATCGGGCGAACAGATCTGCGGGATTCGAATCACGCGGACATCGAGGCGTCGATCCGGCGAGTGATGAGGCTGCCGAGCGATACGCGGCTGCTGCCGGGCCATGGACAGGTGGGGACGCTGGGGGATGAGCGGCAGATGAATCCGTACGTGCGGGAGATGCTTGAGCAGGAGTGAGGGGTCAGAGGAACAACCAAGAAAGCGCGGGAGGGGTTGCCTTCCGCGCTCTTGTTTCGTTGAACAGCGTGGTGTGCTGGATTACTGGCCAGCGCCGCCGCCGCGGTTGCCACGGCGTGCAGCGAGCTTGAGCTCCACTGCCTTCTCGACGACCTTGTCGTCCTTGTCGACGACCTTGCCTTCCTTGATGGTCACGGCGGCGCGGGCAGTGCCTTTGTCCTGGACCGTCGTGCTCAGGCGGTATGCGCCATCGGCGACCTCGAAAGTGATTTCGAACTTGCCATCCTTATCAGTCGTGGCGGTGGCAAGGGGCTCCGGGCGTTGGGCTTGTTGGCCTTGGACACGCGGTTGGGGCTTGGTCAGGTTGACCTTGGCTTCCGCGACGGCTTTGCCGTCTTTATCGACGACGGTGCCGGCGATCTTGCCCTTGACGGCCTTGGCCTCACCGGCCTTGACAGTCAGGGCGGACAGGCCGATCAGCAAGCCAACCGCTACGAGGCTCGGAAGAATCCATTTCATAGAATTACGGATCATGCGATGCTCCTTTGTGGGCCACTCGCTCACGGCCGCCGATCCACGGCGGGCCTGGGGGTGTATGACGCGAGAGAGAGGCGTTACGGTGCTTCCCAATAGAATATACGCCCGAATGGGGAGGTTATTGCGGGGTAGCAGGTGGGAATATTCGGACGTATGTGGATTTCTGAAATGGAGAGGTGCGATGGGGCTATGGGCCAATGGCTGGCCGACATACCGGGGCGGGTCGTTTGACGTTTGTGCCTCCATTGCTTAGCTTTCTCTATCTTCACGTGCGGGAGTCATGCATGGGATTGAAAGTCTGGATTGACGGGAAGTACTACGAGAAGGCCGACGCCAAGGTCAGCGTGTATGACCATGGGCTGCTGTATGGCGATGGCGTGTTTGAAGGGATCCGCGTTTACAGCGGGAAGATCTTCGAATGCGAGGCCCATCTCAAGCGGCTGTATGACTCGGCACGGGCGATCCGGCTGACGATTCCGATCGCGATCGAGCCATTCCGCGCCGTCATGGAACAGACGATCAAGACCAACGGCTTCACCGACTGTTATATCCGGGCGGTGGTCACCCGCGGGATGGGGTCGTTGGGGCTGGACCCGGCGAAATGCCCGGGGCCAAGCATCATTGTCATTGCCGATACGATCACGCTTTACCCGAAGGAGATGTATGAGAAGGGGATGGCGATAATCACGGCCAGCGTGATTCGGAACCATCCCAATGCGCTGTCGCCACGCATCAAGAGCATGAACTACCTGAACAACATCCTGGCGAAGATCGAGGCAATTGACGCGGGGGTGCCGGAAGCGGTGATGCTCAACCACGAAGGGACCGTGGCGGAGTGCACCGGGGATAATATTTTCATCGTGCGGGACGGGGTGGTGGCGACGCCGACGACGGCGGATGGGATTCTGGAGGGGATTACGCGGAATGTGATCATCCGGCTGTGCGGGAAGCATCAGATTCCGTGCCTGGAGAAGACGCTGTTGCGGCACGATCTGTATGTGGCAGATGAGTGCTTCTTGACGGGGACGGCGGCGGAGGTGGTGCCGGTGACGAAGATCGACGGGCAGGCGATCGGAAATGGCGAGGTCGGGCCGATGACGCGGCGGATTATGGAGCTGTTTCATCGGCATATACGGGAGGTGTGAGGGGGGCGTGAGGGGGGAAATGGGGCGTGGCGGCCGTATAATAGTGCAGACGCTGGAGGTGAGACGATGAACTGGCGAGATCGAATCACGGTTGATCCTGCAATCTGCCACGGAAGGGCATGTATGCGGGGAACGCGCGTCATGGTTTCTGTTATCCTGGACAACCTGGCCGCCAGAGAGACTCCCGAGGCGATTGCGGCAGCGTATCACGTGGAACTGGACGATGTGCAAGCGGCGTTGCTGTATGCGGCGGAACTGGCCAAGGAGCGGGTGATATCGTTGACAGTTGGGGCGGTGTGATGCGATTCAAGATCGATGAGAACGTGCACCCTGAGGTAGCAGGGTACCTCAGCGAACAAGGTCATGATGCGCTGACGGTATGGGATGAGGGTTTGCGAGGCACTGCGGACACCAGTCTGGCGGAAGTGTGCCGAAAGGAACGGCGGACGCTGCTGACGCTTGATGTGGACTTCGCGGACATTCGCGTTTACCCACCGGAGCAATATGCCGGGATCATCGTGCTGCGCCTAGGAAGCCAGAGTCGGATTCACGTGTTGCAGTCCGTTGTCCGGCTGGCCGCGCTGCTGTCGCTGACGGAGAACAAGGCGGATGGGCATCTGTGGATTGTGGATGAGCAGAGTGTGCGAGTGCGGGGGGAGGATGAGCCATAGGCAATCGATGGGCGGGTAATGTGGGCCCGATGGCGCGGCGGATTATGGAGCTGTTTCACCGGCATATACGGGAGGTGTGAGGGGGGCGGCGTCAGGTGGTGGAAGGGGCGAGCGCAAGTTTGAGAGCCTGCGCAAGTGGGTCAAGGTCCCGAGCCAGTACTTCCCAGACCAAGTCGAGGTTGATGTCGAAGTAAACATGAACCAGGCGGTGGCGCATGCCGACGATCTGGCGCCATGGGACACCGGGAACTCGGTCACGGCACTCGGGACTAACCTGAACAGCGGCTTCGCCGATCTCCTGAATGCAGTCTAGCACTCCGCGACGGAACAGACGGTCGGAGTCGAGGTCGGACCGCTGGCGGCCGCCGGCGAATTGCAGAGCGTCGCGCGCTGCTTCAAGCATATGACGGAGGCGAATACGATCCGCATCGGGGATCAGACCGGGTGAAGGGTTATTGGGCAATTCAGGCGGCATAGAGGACTTTGGATTCGTGGAGGACCTGATCGCGGAAGTGGCGGGAGAGGTCCTGGGGGGTGCGCAGATCTACATCCCGGCCGAGCATATCGCGCAGTTCCATCAGCATGCCGCCGAGGTCAAACAGGCTCACTTTGGCGTCTGAGGTGAACTCGACGAGCACGTCGATGTCGCTGTCGGGGCGAAAGTCGTCTCGCAGGATGGAGCCGTACAGCGACAGTCTGCTGATCTGATGCCGCTGGCAGAAGGCGGCGATGCTTTTCTGGTCGAATTGGATGCCGTGATAGAGCATGGTTGTGGCCTGCCGTGAGCATTATACGGCAAGCAGCCGGGAATTGCAGGCGAACGGCGAGGAAAGATGACGGGTACCCACTATCGTGCTGCTACGAGAGACTTCACGCCAGGGAAGACGCGCTACCCCCCGTCCGCAGAAACGAGAAATCCTGCCTCGAAACGCTGGTAGAACTCTTTACACTGCCGCGTCCGCAACTGATTGTATGGGTGCAACAAGAGCGGCACCGTTACTGAGCCAAGTTCCCATCCGCGCTGACGATCAAGGCGCACTTGATGGACGATCAGCACAACGCCAAGTACGCCACTTCTCACAAGTGCGTCTCGAAGATGCATGTCTGTCGTCAGCAAACGCTCTGCGTCTTCCTCCACGTGCTGGCCAAGTGATTGCACCGACTCCATCTGCATATCACAGGAATTCTGTGGATTCAATGCCATCGATATGTCGGCCACGACGACACCAGGCAGGGTCGATCGTTTCACTTGTTTTGCAGCCTCCTGAAGGCGATGCTTGAGTTTGCTCACGCTCTTCACTCGCTTGACTGCGACACCCAGTTCCCACCGCGCCAACGTACAGCGAAGGTCCGGCTCTGCGAAGACCGGACGCAGCCCCGCTCGTGCACAGGTGGCAGCAACAAAGAGCTCACACTGCGTGTCACGCCCCTTGGATTGCGCCTTGTCATCCTGAGGCAAGACCGCGTCCTTCAGCATCACCTTCACTCGGCAAGCGAAATCCGATGGGGGATCACTATTCTCGAATTCCTCAAAGATAAAGGCAACCTGCTGAAGGTCATCCAGTGCCTGCATTACCACCTCAAAACCGTCCTCCGTCGGCTGTGGCATTGGGCGCAGTTCCCCATCTGCACCGGGCCAGCCAGAGCACATGCGAGCTATTCGCGACCGGGGGTGCAAGGTCAGATTCAATCGCCCGATCTGCGCCAATACGTACGTCACAAGCTCATTTGACACGTGTCTCACCAACGGCTTCTACTTGCACGAGCCACAGCCGTTGGAATCGTGAGGGCACTTTCTTCACAAAGAATAGGCCGCGCCGGGGATGCCGGCGCGGCCTGGGTTTTTGATCACAATGGGGTGGGGGATTACTTCAGGAGCCCATCTTTCTTCGCCATGAGTTTGACGAGGTCAACCACGCGATTGCTGTAGCCCCACTCGTTGTCATACCAGCTTACAACCTTGAAGAAGCGCTTTTCGCCCTTGAGGTTGTTCTGGAGGGTGGCGAGGCTGTCGTAGATGCTCGAGCGCTCGTCGTGAATGAAGTCGGTGGAGACGAGCTCTTCGTCGGCGACGCCGAGGAAGCCCTTGAGGTAGGTCTGGGAGGCCTTCTTGAGGGCGGCGTCGATTTCTTCGATGCTGGTGTCCTTCGTGGTGCGGAAAGTCAGGTCAACGACGGAGACGTCGGCGACGGGGACGCGGAAGGACATGCCCGTGAGCTTGCCCTTGGTGGCCGGGAGCACTTCGCCGACGGCCTTGGCGGCGCCGGTCGTGCTGGGGATGATATTCTGGGCAGCAGCGCGGCCGCCGCGCCAATCCTTCTTGCTCGGGCCATCAACCGTCTTCTGGGTGGCGGTGTAGGCGTGGATGGTGGTCATCAGGCCGGTTTCGATGCCGAAACCTTCCTTCAGGAGCACATGAACGACCGGGGCCAGGCAGTTGGTCGTGCAGGAGGCGTTGGAGACGATCGTGTGCTTGGCGGGGTCGTATTCGTTCTCGTTAACGCCCATGACGATGGTTTTTACTTCGCCTTTGCCGGGGGCGGAGAGGATGACCTTCTTGGCGCCGGCGTCGATGTGGCCTTTGGCCTTGGCGGAGTCGGTGAACAGGCCGGTTGATTCGATCACGTAGTCAACGCCCAGAGCTTTCCAGGGGAGTTGGCCGGGCTCTTTGGTGGCCATGATGCACTTGATGGATTGGCCATTGACGACGAGGGTGTCGGGCTCTTCCTTGGCGGGGTCGGACTTCTTGGTTTCGACCTTGTGCTTGAATTTCCCGTGGACCGAGTCGTACTTCATCTGGTAGGCGAAGTAGTCGGCGTCGGTGGAAATATCGACGACGGCGACCACATCGATACCCTTGCCCAGAAGACCCTGATCGCAAAGGGCCTGGAAGACCATGCGGCCGATGCGGCCGAATCCGTTAATGGCAACTTTCACCGCCATGACAAGAGCTCCTTTCGTGTCTTGTGCGTATAGAAAAACGAGGCTGTTGGCACGGCGAGGCCAAACGCCCCTTCCCGTGAGCTTCCATACGCCACTGCGCAGGACGGCCCAGGGGCAGTGCACGATAGGAGAGCGACAAACGGCTGTCAAGATGCCGCGCAGTCGTTACAGCCCTCACACGCGGAAATGCACCAACCCACATCTACATAATGATAGTTTGCATCGCGCCCGGCGTGGGGTAGTATGAAAGACAACTGCTTGCGTAAGCGAAGCAACTGGAGTCGGATGTCGGGGTTCAGTGTGCCTGTTAATCGCGCCAGCGGGCGTGCATTGGTTATCGGAAGCGCGGCGTGCCGCGCTTCAGTAGTCACGGTCTTGGATCGCCTGGGCTATCAAGCGACAGAATTGGATGATCCATACGAGGCCATGGCGGAGGTCTGCCAGCGGCCTTTGGCATACCGGGCGGTGATCCTGAGCCTGGCCAGCATGTATCGGGAAGAGTTGCAGATCATCACGGCGGTGAAGGGGAGGTATTCGCACATCGAGATTTGGCTGTCGCAGGTGGACGGTCGTGCGGCGGCGTTGGCGGATGCGTTGCGGCTGGGGGCCGATGGGTTGCTGGCCGAGGATGGATTGCATCGGTTCGCGACGACGAGCGAGGAGGCTGCCGCAAAGGTGGCGGTAGGTGCGGTGGCGGGTGTGCGGCCGGCGGCCAAGCCGACGGTTGCACAGGGCGGCCAGCCCGGGCTGGGACAGGCGGAACAATCGGATCGGATGGACGGACCGCTGGTGGATCTGCCGGTTGGCGAGCCGGTGTTGACGGCGGAGGAACTACGCGCGCTGTTGCAGGATCCGCCGCTGGGACATGCAGACGGCCAGGAGCCGTAGTAACGACACGAACCCGGCAGAACAAGCTCCCCGTGCGTTCGTGGCAACCGGCAACGGTTGGGCGATGAAGATCATGGCAAGGATTGGACCAGAACGGGTGTTGTTGATCGGCGATTCGCAGCGCCAGATCCAGGCCGCGATTGCGCAGACGATGCCGGGCGTGCAGGTGACGGCGGTGAGCAGCTATTTTGATGGGGTGGCGGAGCTGACAGGCGGGCAGTACACGGCGGTCTTGGCGGCAGTCGAGCCGATCGAAAGGCGCCCCGAGGCGGCAATGCGGACGCTGCGACAGTTGGCGCCCGAAGCACGCGTGGTGTTGTTTGGCCATCCGACGCTGGAGCCGCTGTCGCGAAAGATGCTCGAGTTCGGCTGCGATGACTATGTCGTCACGCCGGTGAATCCGGGCGAGCTGCATCAGTTGTTCGGGACGCCGCTGTTGCGGATCGCGGCGGCGGACGCCGCCGAGGAACCGGCGGCGGTGGGCGCGCATCCGCTGAGTTTGCAGAGCCTGCCGCTGACCGAGATTTTTATGGCGGCGCTGCACGATCACCCCTACAACGCGCCGGCGGCGGCGATGAAGGCGCTGAATGACCCGTTGGGCGCCAGCATGCAGTTGTTGTATCTGCCGGCCGGAGAGGGGACGCCCTCTGCGCCGGACGGGCGGGTTGTCGTGTCGCACGTGGTCAGGTCCACAGGCCAGGAGCAGGGGCAGTTGCATCTGATACTGCCACGCCATGACGATGCGAATGCCGCGAGGCATGTTGTGTCGCGGCTGGCGGATCTGCTGGGCCAGTTGCAGGCGTTGCAGGAGCGGCACAGCCGGCTGCAGAAGCTGGCGATCACGGATGAACTGACCGGCCTGTACAACGCGCGGTATTTCCGGCATTTTCTCTCGCGGATGCTGGAGCGCGCGAAGGAAAAACTGTTCCCGGTGACGCTTCTGATTTTCGATATTGACAATTTCAAGAAGTACAATGACCGCTATGGACATGGGGTGGGGGATGAGATTCTCCGGGAGACGGCGGCGCTCTTGCGACGATGCTGCCGCGAGCACGATCTGGTAGCCAGGCTCGGGGGCGATGAGTTCGCGGTGGTGTTCTGGGAGAAAGAGGGGCAGAGGCAGCCGAAGGAGGCCAAGGAAGGCCAAGCGGGCCAGCCGTTGCGGCCGCCGCAGACGCCCGAGATGGTGTTGGAACGTTTTACGAAGCTGCTGGCAAAGCAGGAGTTCAAAGGCCTCGGGCCAGGTGGCCAGGGAACGCTGACGATCAGCGGCGGCGTCGCGGTTTTCCCGTATCACGCGAATAACATGGAGGATCTGGTGCAACTGGCCGATCGGCGGCTGGTGTTCGGCGCGAAAAAGGCAGGGAAAAACCGGATCTTCCTGGTTGGCGGAACGACGGAATAGCCTCAGAGGACGCGGAGAGAAGACACTGTTGAACACGACACGAAGGCGCGAAGTGGGTATGATTCATCATCCGCTCCGACCCCCCTACCGCTGTTGCATCGGTTATTCCATTGAGCCGATATAATCGTCAGCAACATGCCCGTGTCCAGCAGAATCTGGGTTGTGCTCATTTTGGCGGGTTGGATCTGCGTTTGTGGATCGTCGGCTTCCGCCGCCAATTCAGACGACACGATCGTCACCTACATGGAGCGGCACCAGCGGCTGGGGGAGAACGATGTGGAGGGGCGCAAGGCGCTCGCGGAGTGGTGTGCGCGGAATCGTCTCCTCGAACAGCAGGCGGATTTGCTCACCGAGGTCCTGAAGCTTCGGCCGGGGGATCAGGGGGCATATCGGGAGCTGCTCGCCGCCGACGCCAAGCGCACCCGGCCGGTGGATAAGCAGTGGGCGCAGAAATTGGATGTGCTGCTGGGCTCTGGCTACCGCCTGAAGCACACCGGGCACTTCACGCTGCTGACAAACACGGACGATGACGCCGCGGAGTTGCAGGCGGCTGCGATGGAAGATGCGTATGCGGTGTTTTATCGCGAGGCCGGCATAATCGGTCTGCGGCCGATGCCGCCCGAGGGCCGGCTGCTGTGCATCCTGTTCCACCGGTATGAGGAGTATCGCGATTACCTTCAGAGACACGAGGCGACCAACGCGGGCTGGGCATCAGGGCATTATTCCTCGAAAACGAATCGCGTGGCTTATTTTCATGACCGGGACAGCCCGGCCTTTGCGGAGATACGGAAGCAGATTGCGAACATCGAGAAGCGGATCGGCGAACTGCGGACGGAGATGGCGGTTTCGACACGGACGGCCAGACGCATCGAGATCCAGCAGCAGCTCAAAGAATTGAACGCGGCGGCCACCGACATGAGTCGCCGGTTGGCGGCAGCGGGGAAACTCGCCACGCTCGGAAAAACCCGGCATGAGGCCACCCATCAGTTGCTCTACAACAGCGGACTGCTTCGGCAAGGAAAGCAGTATCCGTTCTGGCTGAACGAAGGCCTGGCGTGTTGTTTTGAACTCGGCGACGCGGATGGGCGGACGGGGCCAACTGTAGTGAATCGGTATCGGCTGCGGACCTATCGAGGGGTGGAGCAGGCGGGGAAATTGATGGGCCTGGCAGAGTTGATCGAGCGGCAGCCGGGCGAGGATGACCCAGTCGAGCAAGTGGCGGGCGATTACGCGCAGGCGTGGGGGCTGGTGCATTTCCTCTGGAACAAGCGGGCGGAGGGGCTGAAGAGGTATATCGAGGGGCTGGACGAGGCGGGAAAGGGCGTGGGACTATTTCGGCGGTGTCTGGGCGAGGATCTGAGCGAGTTGGGTCGAGAGGTTCGGAGATATATCGAGGGGATGTGAGCCAATAGAAGAAAAACCCACAGACCAGAGTCCGTGGGCGGGTTCTTGCGTTGGTTGATCGATCAGGCGTTGATGCCGGTGATCTTCACGCGCAGGTATTTCTGGCGGTGGCCGATGTGCTTGTGAAAGCCCTTTCGGCGGCGGTACTTGATGATATCCACCTTGGGGCCCTTGACCGGGCCAACGACATCGGCAGTGACCGAGGCGTTGGCGACGGTGGGTGTGCCGATCTTAGGTGCACCTTCGCCGCCGACCAGGAGGACACGCTCAAAGGTGATGGTTTGCTGGTCGGGAGTAAACTCGCGGTCGATGTTGATCGTGTCGCCGCTGGTTACTTTGAATTGCTTGCCGCCTTCGTCAATAATCGCATACATACGGGCACTCCGGTGCGTAAAGAGCGGGGTAAGGTAGCAGGTATCACGTGGCTGTCAAGTCAGCAACCAGAAGACTGTTGTACGCGAGTAGAAATGTCACCCCATAGCTCAAATAGAAGTGTCACCCCCATGGCTGGGGTATACCAGCCGGATGAGTGAGCTTCGAATGTCGGCCAAAGAGAGGATTCGTATGGAGTCGTTGCACCGCGTCAAGCGAGGTGAGTTGACGGTGGTGCCGGGGCGGAGCTGATGGGCCTGTCGCTGCGGCAGGCCCGTCGGGTGTGGAAGCGGTTCAAGGAGTCTGGCGATGAGCACGATGTGCGGCACGTCGGCGTCAAGGTCCACCTGGGCCACGGTGAGCGATGCAAGTTCGCCCTTGCGAAGCGCGGTGAGCACAAAGGTTTTGTAGATCAGCGCTCGTTCACGGCCGAGCAGGTCCAATTGACTCCGCACTTCCGGGCGGATGCTGGCGATGTGTTGTCCCTTGCGTTTGCCACGCCGGATCAAGGTTGCCTCCGGCACGGGCAAGCCGGCGAGCACGCCCAGTACACCGATACAAACATAAGATCAACAACGAATCGCATACATCGCGACCTCCTCTCTCAGCTCGCTCTCGTTGCGAGTCTGATCACCAACTCATCCCGGCGGCTTCCCCATCCGCAATGGGCGGGACCAGAAGCCGCCGTAAGCATCCACCCCCGAGTTCCCGCCCACGCGCCTGGGTGCGCAGCCGGGCACGCCGTCTCGACCGCTGCACCCGGGCGCTCTCTGGCTTACTCCGTTCACGGAGTCCTTCGGGCTCCGTTCGTACAACTGCCTCAGTGGCGGGCCGATGGCCCGGTGTCGTAAACCGCTGGGCGAACCCCCCGCCAAGACGGGAGAACCGCCCACTCCATCCCTTTGCCGCTCCGCCACGCCTCGGCCGGAGGCCGCGTTCAGCGGCGCCGGCGGCGAGCCGCCAGGCCGAGGAATCCCACGCCCAGCAGCGCGAGCGCGCCGGGCTCGGGAGTCCAGACCATGTCCCAGGGCCCATTCATGCCGGACGCAAACACGCCCATGGAGGCGCCGGTCGTCTCGTTGTAGCGACGAATGCAATTGCCGCCGTAGCTGACGACATAGAAATGGTCATCCGGACCCCAGATTGCGTTGCAGTTGGGGTAGGACAGAGTGCCAGGAGGTACGAATACGTCGATCTTCGCGCCGGTCGTCGCGTTATAACGCAGCACGTTGTTGGAGTAAAAACCCGCAACGTACAGGTCGCCCTCGGGACCCAACCCAATGACGGCTGGCCCGTCCGGGCTGGACGCCGGCAAAATGAACATGTCAATGAAGGTCCCCGTGGTTGCGTTGTAACGCAGGACGCGGTCATTGTACAAGCTGCCGACATAGACGTTATTGCCCGGCCCGAAGACGATCCCGGCCGGGTGGTCCAGCCCGCCGCTGCCCGGCAGGATGAAATCGCCCATAAGCGCCCCCGTCTTTCCGTTGTAGCGCACAACCTTGTTGTTGTCGTAGCTGGCTACGTAAAGGTTCCCGTCGGGGCCGAAGCGCATGCTGAGGGGCCGAGCCAATCCGCCCCCAGACGCGAACGTGCCCATCACCTGCCCCGTCTGTTCGTTGATGCGAAGCACGCTGGCGGGAGACCCGATGCTGACGTACAGGTTACCGTCCGGACCCCACGCCATCGCCCCCCCGCCTCCTCCTCCGCTGATGGGCGGAGTGAACACACCGAGAGATGCCCCCGTTATCCCGTCGTAACGCAGAATCGTGCCGCTGCCGGAAATGGAGCCGCTGGCGGTGACCAAGAGGTCCTGAGTGGCCGCGCGGGCCTCCGGCACGGGTAGGCCGGCGAGCAGCACGCCCAGTACACCGATACAAACATAAGACCAACAACGAATCGCACACATTCCGACCTCCTCTGTCGGCCCGGCCTTACGCCGAGCCTGCTTGGGGTTCATCCCGACGGCTTCCCCGTCCGCAATGGACGAGACCGGAAGCAGCCGGAAGCATCACGGCAACGATCCCTCCCACCAACGGCCGCCACGCGGGCAAATTGGGGGGCGGGCATAGGTTTTCCTCCGAGTAGCTGGGGCGCCTCTTGGGAGTGTCAGAAATGCCGGGCAGCGGTGTGTGCGTCAGGCACCCACGACGCATCCAGTATTATCCCGCCCGGTCGCTGGTTTTGCAAGCGTTTGCAGCGGATTTTTCGGAAGACGCCGAAGTCACCCAGTGCTCTCACCTCCTCGTGCAGGAAGATACGCAACTCGCGCCAGCTTGTTCGCAACCGGTTCGTAGCCGGGTTCTGGTAGCCCCGGCTGGCGGCGGCGTCCCATGCCTTGCTCGTGCGGATAGAACGCCGCCCCTGCCGTTGGTCAGAAGCCGATCAGTACGTGATCGTGCCGCTTCCCTCGGCTCCGAACTTGACAATCACCACGGGGAATCCACTGGTGTCCATCTCACGGTAGGTGTATACCGCCTCGTATCCTCCGCTGGCGTTCTCGAACCGCCCGGTGCCACCTGTAAAAGCCACCGTGTATCCCGCTCCAAGGTCGACGAGGGCGTCATAGAACAGCTTGTCGCCGTTGGCGCTCGTGTACGCGCCGCGGAAGATCAAGTGACCACCAGTTGTCCCCACTAAGTCACCGTCGGCGGTGAAGTTGCCGAGGTGGGTCGCCCATCCAGATCCCTCCAACACGGCGACAGTCGGGTACGGGTCGTAGCGTACCGTGATCAAGTCGCTGCGGGCCTTGAACGGCCGTGTCACCTTGTCCTTCGCGCTTGTAGCCGTCGGCTGAAGAAGTAGAGCACAAACGGCCATCAATGCTGCACACAGAATCATGCGTTTCATGGTTTTGTCTCCCGAGAGGACCGGCCAGTCGTCCGCACCGCAGTGTGATCAGCGGCGGGACACGCCGGGGGGTCCTCCGCATCAAGAATGTTTCATTTCCCGTCAGCGCCAATAGTTACAGGCGGCGCCGACGGGGCTCATCTGATTTGCCGGTGAGGCTCGTTCGCTTCTATCAACGGGTACCCAGTGCTCTCACCTCCTCGTGCAGAGAAGTGATCAACTCGTGCCAGCTTGTTCGCAACCGGCTCGTAACCGGGGTCTGGTGGCCCCGGCTGCCCGTGGTGGAATGGCTGCAGTCCGTTCCGCCATCTGTACTACGGGATTTTCAGGAAAAGGTCACACCTTAATTACAACTATGGGGAATCTGGTTTATAATAGTCGGGGTCTGGGCTAACTTGGTCAGACCCAATTCTGGCGGGCTTGGACATATGGACGGTTCAGAACCATCTCGGACGCCGTTGTCCGCAACCAGCGCATCGTTCCCCACAACGCAGTGGAGCGTGGTCTTGGCGGCGGGCTTGGGCTCCACGCCCGCGGCGGAAGAGGCGATGGGCCAGCTTTGCCGTAAGTATTGGTATCCGTTATACGTATATGTCCGAAGACGCGGATGTCAGCCGGAGGATGCGGCCGACCTCACCCAGGAGTTCTTCGCCCGATTGCTGGAGAAGAAGTACCTGGGGCTCGCCGATCCGCAACGGGGACGGTTTCGGTCGTTCTTGCTCACATCGTTGCGGTGCTTCCTCGACGACGAGTGGGGCCGTGCCAGAACGATCACGCGCGGCGGCGGACGCAGGATAATCCCGTTTGAGCTGGAGCAAGCCGAGGATCGCTATCGTCGCGAGCCGGCCGACGATCTGACCCCCGAGATAGTGTACGAGCGACGCTGGGCCGTGACGCTGCTGAGCGAAGTCATGGACCTGTTACATCGTCAATACGCCGCGGCCGGGAAGGACGCACTGTTCGAGGCCCTCCAGACGTTCGCGTGGGGCGCGGACACATCGTTATCCTATGCGGACGTGGCCGTCCAGCTTGCCATGACCGAGGGCGCCGTGAAGACGGCGGTGTATCGGCTGCGTGGCCGCTACCGCCAAGTGCTGTGCGGCGAGATTGCCCAGACGGTTGCCGATCCCGCCGACGTGGATGACGAAGTTCGTCGCCTATTTGCGGTGTTTGGCTGATCCGGCCTATGGTTGCCCCGCTCTGGACAGGGCGGGGGCCCGAGCCTGTGACCTTCGTGCGGATTTGCCGTATTAGAGAATGAGGCCGGGGGCGACAGGAAATCGACCATGACTGCCGTTCAGAAATGCCGCCGGTGCGGGATGGATCTGAGCGGTGCGTCGATGGGCAGGCTCTGTCCCCGATGCCTGCTGCACGATGCCGTCGAGCCGGACGGGGAGCCCGGCGCCGCGCAGGAAGCGCCGGCCGGTGATGGTATCCCCAGGGTCGCCGACCCAAGCGCCCACTTCGGCGACTACGAGTTGCTGGAGGTCCTCGGCCGGGGGGGTATGGGCGTGGTCTACAAGGCCCGGCAGATCAGCCTCAACAGGACGGTGGCCCTGAAGATGATCCTGGCCGGCGAGTTCGCTTCGCCCGCCGAGGTTCGCCGCTTCCATGCCGAGGCGGAGGCCGCGGCCAATCTCGAACATCCTCATATTGTGCCCATCCACGAAGTGGGCACGCACGAGGGCCAGCACTACTTCTCAATGAAGCTGATCGAGGGCGGTACGCTGGCCAAGCGGATGCGGCACGACTCCGGCGACCACCGCTGGGCCGCCCGATTGATCGCACAGGTGGCCAGCGCGGTGCACTACGCCCACCAGCACGGCATCCTGCACCGCGATTTAAAGCCGGGCAACATCCTGCTCGACGCGGAGGGTCAGCCGTATGTGACCGATTTCGGCCTGGCCCGGCGGGTGGCCGAGGACAGCAGCCTCACGCTGAGCGGCCAGCTTCTGGGCACTCCCAGCTACATGGCCCCCGAGCAGGTAGCCGGCAAGGCCAAGCCGCTGTCCATAGCGGCTGACATCTACAGCCTCGGTGCCATTCTCTACGAGCTTCTCACCGGCCAGCCACCGTTTGCAGCCAATACACCCCTGGCGACACTTCAGCAGGTGCGCGACACCGAGCCTCGCCGGCCCACCACCATCAACCAGCGGATCAACCGCGACCTGGAGACCATCTGCCTGAAGTGCCTGGAGAAGGACCCGCAGCGGCGCTATGCGTCGGCCGGGGCCTTCGCCGAGGATTTGGAGCGATGGCTGGAGGGCCGGACGATCCTGGCCCGGCGTGTGGGTCAGACGGAGAAGCTCTGGCGCTGGTGCCGGCGAAAGCCGATGATCGCGGGACTGGCGGCGGCGCTGATCCTTGTTTTCGCCCTGGGATCCAGCGGCGTGCTGTGGCAATGGCGAACGGCCGTGGCCGAGAGATCGACATCTCGCCAGAACGAACTGACGGCGAGACGAAACGCCTATGCCGCGGACATGATCCTGGTCCAGCAGGCCTTAACCGAGGGGGACGTGGGTCAGGCTCGATCCTTGTTGGAGCGAAACCGACCCCTGCCCGGCCAGGAAGACCTGCGCGGCTGGGAATGGCGCTATCGCTGGCAACAATGCCAGAAGGATCCCGCCTTTCTTGACGAGTTGCTGAGGCATTCCGAATCGATCAAACGCGTTGCCATTTCGCCCGACGGCAAGTGGTTGGCCGCCGGGGCTCTGGACGGATGGGTGGGCGTCGTGGAGCTGGGCTCCCGTCAGCGTCAGACGCTTCAGGAGAAGAGTGCCAGTAAGGCCGTCGTGGCGTTCTCTCCTCATGACAGCCTTCTGGCATTCACCTGGCACGACGGGAACAGCGGCTGGATCAAGTTCCGGAACTTGACGACGGGCCAGGAGCTTCCGCCTATCGCGCACGATCCAATGATCCAGGCGATTGCCTTTTCTGCAGATGGCACGATGCTGGCCGCGTCTGCCGCCGACGAGTTTGTCACGATCTGGGACCTCCAGACCCGCAAGCGAAACTCACGAGTTGCTTTCGGCGAGGTCAATTGGCCCATATTCGATGGACCGCTCGCGGTGTCGCCCCAGGCCAGCGTGCTGGCAATCGGCAGCACCGACGGCAAGATTCAGCTTGTGTCGTTGTCTACCGGTGCAAGACTTCTGGACATCCAGGCCCATGCTAACCCGGTATTCGCGCTGGCATTCTCCCCCGACGGCCGAATCCTGGCCTCGGGTGGCGGTTTTGCCGACGGGTCAATCCGGCTTTGGGATGCCGCCACGGGTAAGGCTGTCGGCCCTCCTCTTGTCGGGCACAACCGATACATCCATGCGCTCGCCTTCTCCCCCAAGGGCGCGATCCTGGCTTCCGCCAGCGCCGATCAGTCGATTCGGCTGTGGGACGTGCAGGCGGGCAAGGAACTGGGTGCCCTCCGCGGCCACGGACAGGAAGTCTGGACGTTGGCATTCTCGCCGGATGGAAACACGCTGGCCAGCGGATGCAAGGACGGCTCCGTCGGGTTCTGGAGCACGGTGCCCAAACCCCGGCAGGACGTTCAGGTCTTGCGATCGTCCGGCACCCGGTACTGCTTCGCATACCTGCCTGATGGGAAGTCCCTGGCCGTGGTGAGTTTGTCCGGGTCGGTCAGCTTGTGGGATGCCGACGCGATGCGTTCAAAGGAAGATCTCACGGCGCTGGGCACGAAGAACTTGTGGCCGGCGGTATCGCCCGATGGGCGCTACTTGGCCGTTGGAGGCCTGGATGGCTACCTCAGGGCATGGGACTTGGCCGAGCGGCATGTGGCCACCTCTCAGCCGGCCTACCCCCAGCCCGATCGGGCCGAGCCTCCCGCGGTATGGGTATGGGCGGCTTTCTCCCGCGATAGGGCCAAGCTGTTCACGGTGAACTTGGGGGGCTCCGGAAACCAGTTCGCTATACGGGAGGCCCCCACCTGGAAACCAATAGCATTCCCGCCCGTCACCGTCAGGTTCGGGGTAGGAGCCGCTGTCTCGCCTGACGCGAGGCTCCTGGCTACAGGCTATCCCGATAGCAGAGCCATTGTCTGGAACCTCGAACTCGGCCGCATCGAAACGGAATTGAGGCATCAAGGCGAAGTCTTTGGGGTCGGCTTCTCGCCGGACGGTACGATCCTGGCTACCGGCAGCTATGGAACCGTCATTCTCTGGGATACCCGAACATGGCAGGCCCTCACATCGCCGCTCTCCGGCCACCAACTCGCCATCCACTCGCTCACCTTCTCTCACGATGGCACGCGACTGGCGACCTCCGGCGGCATCGCCGAGGAAGCGGTCCTGCTGTGGGATGTGACCACCCGGCGCCGCCTGGCCACCCTGCGCGGCGAGGGCACCGTATTCCGAGGCGTGACCTTCTCTCCCGACGGCAACACCATCATCGCTCAATCGAGCGAGAGGCACCTAAACATCTGGCGTGCCCCCTCCTGGGCCGAGATCGAGGCCAAGGAACGGGAGCAGAAATAGCCGGGCGTCAGGCTCCCAGCCACCAGCCTGCCCTGTCGACATTGTCTCCGCGGAAGCGATCGAAGTGGCCGGTTGGAGGTCGTCGGTTACAACGGCCGCCGCAAGCGTCGTGCTCACGGGAATGATGATCCCAAATCAGGGAGCACATGCGAGGAATACGCGGCCGTTGGACCATATTTTTGAAGAATGTAGTGCATCTCGGCACAGAAATGTCGTGCATGATCCAGATCTCCGGCCGGATGCGGCACTCGATGGAACAGAAGATATTTCATCCTCATCACTTGTATTGACCTCGTTGAAGTAGTTTAGCCCTTTGACCTACTGGTAAAACACCAGGCGCTCATAAGCATGAATACGATACTATGGTAACGCATAAGTGCTTATCAATAAAAATTTTGCAATCGGGGCGACAGGATTTGAACCTGCGACCTCCTGGACCCAAACAAGGCGAAACACGACAAATCGCATCTAGATTACAGACGTAACTATCGACTGTTAAAACCTTTACAGGATTCCCCTCGAATCCGCTTCGGGTCGATGAATCGACCCAAGTCGACCTCATTCGACCCAAAATGTAGTGCAAGTCGCAACAATAATCCGCCAAGACATCTGCAATACGGACTACAGAGCACAACGTCGGGCAGCGAACAGATGGTGGCTGCCTCCGCCGCTTGCATGAACCGGATTGTCCATTCATCGTCCAAGATGGGTGCGCGGCAGCGCGATTCAGTGGTGGCTGCGGGCAGAACTTGCGTTTCGGCGGGATAATTCCACCACACGGGACAACGGGGCGGTGCTCATCAAGCGCTTCAGACTCCTGGGGCTGAAATGGTCTTCATGGCGAAGAAAGCAGTTCCGCAATGGCGATCCCGGACTCGCCGGCCACAGAGTAGAGGAGATACGCACGGCCATCGGCATCCA